>CABUJP010000001.1:0-61860 GCA_902491835.1 uncultured Alistipes sp.
GCCACGCCGAAAGCGAAACCGAAGAACAGGCCGGAAACCAGTCCCAACTGGTAGGGCAGCAATTCCTGAGCATAGACCAGAATGGCGGGAAACGCCGATGAAAGCATCAGTCCGGCGCAGAAGCTCAGCACGACCGTTGCGGCCAGACTGTCGACATGGGGCATGGCGAGCGAAAAGGGTGCCGTCCCCAAAATCGACGCCCAGATCACGTACTTGCGGCCGAACCGGTCGCCGGCCGGCCCGCCGAGCATCGCTCCGAAAGCCGTTGCGGCCAGAAAGACGAACAGCAGGATCTGCGACTGGCCGATCGTAACGCCGAACTTGTGGATCAGGTAAAACGTATAGTAGTTGGTCAGCGCCGCCATGTACATGTACTTGGAAAAGATCAGCACGAGCAGCACGGCGATCGCCCATACGGTCCGGCGCAGCGACAAAGGCATCCCGGCCCGGACGGCTTCCGCTTCGTCCGTCGCCGGCGCATCGAGAAACGAGCGCTTGTACCAACGGCTGATCGGCATCATGATCGCCACGGCCACCAGCGCGAAGACGGCGAACCAGGCAAAATGCCCACGTCCGTACGGCGCGACCAGAACGGCCACCAGAAGCGGCCCCAGCGCATAGCCCAGATTGCCACCCACCTGAAACAGCGACTGAGCCAGCCCCCGGTGTCCGCCCGAGGCGAGCGAAGTGAGGCGAGAGGCTTCGGGATGGAATACCGACGAACCGATACCCGTCAGCGCCGTCATAGCCAGCACGCCCGTAAAAGAAGATACATAGGCCAGTCCCAGCAACCCGACCATCATGACGGTCATACCCGCAGGCAGAGCCCACGCCGACGGGCGCTTGTCGAAATAGAGTCCGGCCAACGGCTGAAAGACCGAACCGGCCAACTGGAATATCAGCGTGATGAGACCGATCTGGGCGAAACTGAGCGTCAGATCGTGCTTCAGCATCGGATAGATGGCCGCAATGACCGACTGCAGCGTATCGTTAAAAAGGTGCGCCACGCTCAGAGCCCACAGAATGCCGAATGTGATGCCGGTCGCAGCCCGGCTCCTGTCTTGATCCATCGAAAAATCGTCCTTAGCGGTTCGTCCGTCGCCGTACACTCGTCCTCCTGTCCTCGTTCCGAAAAACGACAGAACCACCCGTCCTCGGCAGAAGCCCGGAGAAAAACCGCCCAAAGGTACGCATTTCTTCCGTGCATCCAACCGAATCCCGAAGCGAATCTTCACTCCGCGCCGGGGTGCCCACCGTTTTGCCACAAGCTGTCTTTTCCTGCGACCGTCACGGCGGAATACGGTTCCGCATGCGTCCGGTCTACCGGACATTTCCGAAACAAAAGCTTCGCGCATGGCAGCGCGAAGCTTTCGTATGTAACGGTCTCAACAAACAAACGACCCACCGCAGAGGTTCCTTACCAGTCATTTCCCGCCTTCATGTTTCTTACTGTACAGGAAACGTTTGATCTTGTGCGTGGGCGTTTTCTCAAAGCCCTCCTGATTCTCGACGACCACCGAAATGCGCGAAAAGCGGTTGACCTTGGAATTGACATAGTGC
This sequence comes from uncultured Alistipes sp., assembly GCA_902491835.1. Lineage (GTDB taxonomy): Bacteria > Bacteroidota > Bacteroidia > Bacteroidales > Rikenellaceae > Alistipes_A. The sequence continues at coordinate 1,561 of CABUJP010000001.1, forward strand.
AACAGCTCCTTCTTGATTTCTTCCATCCGCGCGCCGAGCTTCTCTTTGACCGTCTGATACTTGCGTTCGAGCTCCTCGCGGTTGAAATAGACGATCGCCACGAGCTTGCCCATATCGTCCTCCTGAACCAGCGAATCGTTGACCAATGCGTGGCCGTTGAGCACGTTCTCGATCTCCTCGGGGTAGATGTTCTCGCCGCTCGGACCGAGGATCATGTTAGAAAGCCGCCCTTTGATGTACAGATATCCGTCGGCGTCGAACACGCCGAGGTCCTTGGTGCGGAACCAGCCGTCCTCGGTGAATGAGTCGGCCGTCGCTTCGGGATTCTTGTAATAGCCCATCATCACGTTCGGTCCCTTGACGACGATCTCGCCCTCTCCCGAAAGAGGATTCACGTTGTCGAGCCGGGCCTCGACGCCTTGCAGCATCGGTCCGGTCGACTGGTGGCGCACCATGGTCGGATTGACGCCGGCCAGCACGGGCGCCGTCTCGGTCAGTCCGTAGCCGATCGCATAAGGGAACCTGCCCTCGAAAAGGAACTGCTCGACGCGGGGATCGAGCTTCGCTCCGCCGATACCGAAAAAGCGTATCCGGCCGCCGAACAGCCTCATCAGCTTCTTGCCGGCGATCCGGTGCAGCCACTTGCGTCCCCACTCGCGACCGTAAAGCCAGCGCATCAGGCGGTTCGACGAAAGCTGCGGAACGACTTTGTACTTATAGATCTTCTCGATGATGAGCGGGACGCTGAGCATGATCGTCGGACGGACGGCCCGGAGGACCGGAAGCAGGACAGACGCCGTGGGAGCCTTGTCGAGGTAAACGACCTGCGCCCCCCACATGAACGGCAGCAGCATGCCCAGCGAGCACTCGAACGTATGCGAAAGCGGAAGGATCGACAGGAAAATATCGGTCGGATAGACCGGCTGAAGCACGCTGACCATAGCCAGCTCGCTGCACAGATTACCGTGAGAAAGCATTACGCCCTTAGGCTCGGACGTCGTGCCCGAAGTATAGATGATAGCGGCCAGATCCTCGCTCCGAGGGACGGAAACGACGCCCCTCGCGGCAGTCTTCCGATGCGAGATCACGCCCAGGTTCATCGAACGCACGACCAGACTCAGCCCGGCAATCACTTCCTTGGACACTTTCGTATAGAGCTTGTCGGACGCGACGAGCGCCTTGGCTTCGCTGTGCAGGATGATCCGGTCGATCTCCGGTCCCGAGAAATCGGGCAAAATAGGAACGATCACCAGGCCATGGATCGTCGCCGTGAAATAGACTACGCCCCAGTTAGGCATATTGTTGCTCAGCAGAGCCACCTTATCGCCCGCGCCGAGCCCGGCAGCAACGAACGTCTCGGTCAGGGCATCCACCCGCCGGGCGAAATCGTCATACGTCAGCCTTTCTCCGCCGTACAGTGAAGAACATCGATTGGAACCGTACGTTTCGATACTGTGCAGATACAGTTCCCGAAGTGTATTGAACGTCATATCTGATCTTTTGGAATCGCTGCAACGCCTGTTCTACGAACGCAAAGTTAATTCTTTTTATTTTATATCCGATTTTTCCGACCTTTGCCCCATGAACGCGACCGAACGGATACTGCGGCACGCCTCGCGGCTCGGGTTCGACGACTGCGCCGTAGCCCGATGCCATCCGCTGAACAGTCAACGGGAGGCTTTCGAGGAGTGGCTCGAGCGCGGCTACGACGGCTCGATAGGCTACTTGCGGCGCCACGTCGCCAAGCGGTTCGATCCGTCGCTGCTGGTCGAAGGCGCGCGGTCGGTCATCGTCTGCGCGGTCAGCTACCATCGCCCGCCTTCCGAAGGCGACATACCGTCCCGCATAGCCTCCTACGCTCACTCGCGCGACTATCACCTGACGCTCCGCGAGAAGCTCGCCGAACTGCTCGCCTTCGTGCGCGAGCTGTACCCGGACTCCGAGGGACGCGCCTTCACCGATACGGCCCCGATCGTCGAGAAGGCGTGGGCCGCCGAAGCCGGACTCGGTTGGATCGGACGGAACTCGCTTCTGGTCCATCCCCGTCTGGGATCGTTCGTGCTGCTGGGCGAAATCGTCACGACGGCCGAGCTCGACGCCGGCCGGCCGGCCGTGCCCGACGGCTGCGGGAATTGCCACCGCTGTATCGACGCGTGTCCTGCCGGGGCCATTCTGCCCGGACGGAAAATCGACGCTTCCCGCTGTATCTCGCGCCGAACCATCGAGCGCGGCGAAGGGGATGAAGGCGAGCTGCACGGATGGATTTTCGGATGCGACCTGTGCCAGCGAGCCTGCCCGCACAACCGCAGAGCCCCGTTCGCCTCGAGCGAGGCTTTCCGTCCCGTGCCCGAACTGGAGCGAATGAACGCCGAGCAATGGCTCACCCTGAATCAGGCCCGGTTCGACCGGCTGTTCTCCCAAACCCCGCTCGCCCGCTGCGGACTGCAAAGGCTGCAAGACAGAATCCGGAAACTCGGCAAGGAATAAGCTCGTCCGACCACACCCGCGACATCCGTAAACCGTCCCGGAAACTTTCTTCTCCGTACCGTAACGATGCACATACCGTTCCACAACGGCCGGCCGGACTTTCCATCGGCCGACATGCGGAGCGCCCGACATAGCCGAGCCGGCAAGCCGAACAGGCCCCACCGCCCGGCCCCTTGCCCGGAACAATCGCCGGTCGCACCTTCGCCGCGCGCTTCTCCGAACGAAAAGCGCAACGGATCCCGACCCGCTGCGCCTGTCTATAAACGACCCGTCGCCTCCGCCGACGTCAGTCCGAGCCGCCCTCCATATACTCCAACTGCCATTGCAGCTCTTCGGCTACTTCGCGAAGCGTCCCGTCCGCCGAAGCCGCGCACCGCCGCTCCCAAAGCTTCACCCGCTCGCACCAAGAGGGAGAAACGGTCGCCAGCGAGCGCATCAGCATCACCAGCCCCCGGCCGACAAAACTCTCCGGATCACCCTGCCGGGCGATCCGATCCGCCTGTTCGAAAAAACGGTCGGCCCATGCGCGGTTCTTTTCCGCGCGGATCGCCGACGCGGCCGTCAGCAAGCCGGCATAGCGCTTCATCGGCTCCGGCGAGCCCATCCATTCCCAAGCCATGTCCGGGGCATCGGGCGCATGACGGAACAGCGCGCCGACGACCTGTTCGACCAGCTCGGTATTGGTCAAGCCGTCCGCCCACTCCCGCATCTGAGCGACAGTCACCTCTGAGGGATCGTCGATAAAGGCGGCCGCGAGCTTCAGCTCCCGAACCTGCTGCCTGAAAAGAAACAGGGCGAAAACGTGCGCCGGAGCATACGCTTTCGCAATCTCCCTGATCGTCGGCACGGAAACGCCGTAGCTGAGCGGGTAGTCGAGGCCCCGGCTACGCATGGCGTCGACGACGGCCCCGTTCATTTCCACCTTCAGCCGGCGCAACAGACCGATCATTCGCTGGGTATCGTCCATCTTCCGGCTATTTGACCGACGTCACGGGCAACTCGATCACCTGTCCGAACTGATACAAAGGCAGACGGCTCTGCGCAATCTCGCGGTTGCCGTCCATCAGCCGGCAATTCACCATATCGGCTACGCGGTAAAGAATCGTGCCGCGCGAATCCTTCGAGGCGCGACGATCCGGAGTCAGGCTCTGCGCCTTATTCTCGGGAGCGAGCTCCAGCAGGACGGGCCGGCCCGACAGATCGTCCGCAGGCAGCAACCCTGCGGTATTCGAGAAGCGGCAGACGACCGTCGTAGGCTCGTCCTTCGACGGCACGACGCTGAATTCCCTGACGATTCTCTGGCGGAACTGCTTGCCCAGAAACAGCGACAGATACTCCTGCTCCAGCCGGTCGATCTCCTCGAGCGCAGCCTTCAGGCCCGCGCCGAACACGTTCTCGCCCGTCACCAGATCGATCCGATGGCGCCGCAGCGAGAAAATCGCATTGGCGGCATCCTGCGCCATCGCCTCGGGGCTTTTCTCGACGAGGCTCAGCCGATCGACCGACACCTTGACGAACGAGGTGTCGCTGTCCAGATAAGACACCGTCTCGCAACGGTCGGGAACAGGCCCGCGAAGCGGACCCGCGCAGTCCCATGCAGGAGGCAGAGGCTTCTGGCCGGCAGCAGGCGCCGCTACGAACCCCTCCGGAGTCGCGTCGTAAATCCTCTGCGGGCTCTTGTCAGGATTGTCCAGCGCGTACACCTCGGCCGGATCGGCCTCCTGCGCCGCGCAGAGCGTCGCGCTCTGAATCGTATAGAGGTCTTTGTCCGCAAGCGGAGCCATCACGCCCAGAAGCTTTTGGGCGAAACGGGCATACGGGCCTACCCGCACGCTCTCCCTTTCGGCAACGACCTGCACGCGAACCACCGAGCGAGGCAGCGCGTAGGCCACCGTATTCCCCTCCATCGGCTTTGACGGCTTGTAAGCTTTCACTTGAGCCGACGCGCCCGCAACAGTCAGGGAGCTCGCCAGCACCGAAATCATCAGCTTTCTCATAATCATCCTTTTAGTTTATGTCCGTCGGTGTCCTTCTCGGGACACCGAGCCAAACAAAGTTATACTATTTTTCCAAAAAGAGACTTACATTTTCAGGTAAAAATCGCCCGTCAGCTCCTTGTAGCGGGCGCTGTATCCTCGGCGGTCTTCGGCCTCGATCACGAGCTCCTCCTCCTGCAAATCCTGCCGCTTCGGGGAAAACTCCGCGCACAGCCGCCTGACGGGACCGCCCGGAACCGTACGCACGGCCAGCGTGCGCACACGATACAGCCCCTCGCTCAAAGCCAATGCCGCAAAGTCGCATGCGGTCTCGGCAGGCAAGATGACCGACAACCGTCCGGAGGGAACGAGCAACCGCGCAGCCCCTGCGGCCAGATCGGCATAGGACAGGGACTCGGCATGCCGCGCTGCCGTGCGGGCCGGATCGGGCGACTGGAGCGACGCGACGAAATAGGGCGGATTCGACACGATCCGGTCGTACCGGACCGGGCACCCGGCCGCAAAATCGGCGAACGGACGACGGTAAAGAGTCAGCCGGCCGGCCCAAGGCGACGCGGCGAAATTGCCCTCGGCATCGAGACAGCTCCCCTCGTCGATCTCGACGGCGTCGATCCGGGCCGACGGGTTGCGCTGGGCCAAAATCAGCGCGATCACTCCCGTTCCCGTTCCGACGTCGAGCATCCGCCCGTCCGCCGGCGCCGGATCGCACCATGCGCCGAGCAACACGCCGTCAGTCCCCACTCTCATCGCCGAGCGGGGCTGACGGACGGTGAATCGCTTGAAAGCGAAATAGTCGTTGGCCATCGTCTTGCAATCGAGGCGGAAAGGTACGAAAAATCGCCGCGGGGACAAAATAATTCGGGGGAGAGCTTCAGCCCTCCCCCTTTCAAATATCGACCGAAAAAATTATTTCACGTACTGAGTCACGCCCGTCATACCTCTTTGGCCCAGATAAGGACGAATATTACCTTTCAGGGCGATCTTGACCCGATAGTTCAGCTTATTGTCGGCCAGATTCAGCGCATCGCGGATCGGGCCTTCGGGCAACTCTACGGCGATCACCTCGCTGGCTTTCTTGGCCGTGCGCTTGTCGGAGAGCAGAATATTGGTCTTGACCGAAACGGTTTGGGTGTACTGGGCGTCGTTCTCCACGCTCGTGCCGTTGACCACGCCGACGATGTAGCCGGTGATCCACACATCGCTCTCGTCCTGCGGGAGGCCCTTGACCGCCGTAATATTATACGGATGCTGGGCCGTACCGTCTCCGTTAAGCGGAATCACCTCGATCGTGAACATCAAAGGAGCGTAGGGAGGTATCTCGGTGGTGGTGGAAGTCCCGGCCTGACCGGTGCTGCCGTAGCCGTACGTGGAAGTGAAAAGGGCTTCGGCCGTCTCCCCGTACCTCATTCCCTTGATGGCCTCATAGAAGCCGCGGACTACCGACGTATCCTCCGACTTGAGCGACACCACGAGCGAGTCGTACTTGGACGAGCTGCTGTTATCGTAGATGTGGTACTTGCGCGCCGTATCGGCTATATTCGTGTCGAAGACGAACCCGTCCATAAAGCGCCCCACGTAGTAGACGTAAGCTATCGAGTCATCCTTGACCGTCGCGGTATCGAGCCCCGTGCGGAGCGACCGGCGGTAAAGCCCCGTCTTCAGCGTGTCGGCTATGCCCTGTCTCCAGTTACGGGACGCATACTGGGCCACTTCGTTGCTCTCGTCCCGGAGCGGGTCCGAAATGATCTTCTTCAGCTCCAAATCCATGATGATCGGCGTCTGGGCAGGAACGCTCGACACCTGTCCCTGATACCCTCCGGTAAACGACCGGCCGTAATTGCCGTAGGCGAGCGTGTAGGGAACGTACACCCGGACGCGATCCCCCTCGTTCATCGTACCCACGGCGTCGTACACGCCCTGAGGCAGGTCGCCGTTCTCGTAGAACTGAATCATCTGGGGCACATAGTGCGTAAAGTACTCGAAAGTGCCCTGCTCGACGGCTACCGCGCTGTCGCGCGTGACGAACACGTCGCCGTCGACCATGATCCGGCCGGTATAGTTCAGCTGTATCCAGTCGTACTCGACCGGGGGCTTGATTACTCCCGAGGCGGAGTGCAGCTTCTTGATGTAAATACCCGAAGGCTGTTTTTCCGCGCCGTCGCCGTACAGGCCCACCCATGCGTCGAAAGCGGCCATCTGCTTCTCGCCCAGATTATCCGAAGGCTCCTTGGCACAGGAAGCGGCCACGATCGCGACGATCGACACGGCCCATGCAATGCGAACTGCTTTATTCATTCTTAATCACTTTTTCGATATAGACAAACCACCTCGTCGCCTGATCGCCGTCCACGACGCCCGTGTTCCCGCTACCGTAAGCCAGGTCCGAGGTGACGAACAACTGAAGCGAATCGCTCTCGCGGGCTCCCTGCAGTCCGTAAGTAAGTCCCCGGATCATCGGCGTCGCTCCGAGCACGACCCGCTGAGGCTCGAAGCTCCAATACTCCGTATTCAGCACGGTATCCCCCTCGACCAACGAACGGATATTCGTATAATAAGGCGCCTCCGTCGCGCTCACCGAGCCCGAAAAGAGATAAGCGGCGAAATCGAAAACGACCGAGTCTCCGTAGGCGATCTGCGGCTCGCTCTCGTACTCCGGGCGGTCGGCGTTGATCGTGTAGCGGTATACGCCCGAAATTTCGGCGTACTCCCAGCCTCTCGAATCGAGAAAGCTCTCGATCGCGGACCGTTGCGAGGTCACGGCATCGTCCTCCTTGGCGCAGGCGAGCGCAAGAGATCCGGCCGCGATCAGCACTATTTGAGTAAACCGCTTCAATATCCCCGTTTTAGCGTACAAATCTACATCTTTTTTCATCCAAAACCAAACGAACCCGCGCGCTTGCCTATTAAACTGCGAATAATCAAAAATATTGCCCCGAGCGCGAAAATTCCGCGAAAAAAGCCGGGCCTGCCGCCCGGCTTTCGTACGGTCCCGATTCCCCCGGCAGCTACGACTTGCTGAGGAAATACTTCTGCGACTTGAGCAGGTTCCGGCTTTGCAGCACCATCGTCTTGGTCTCGTTGATGATCGTCAGGTAGAGTATGCTGCTTCGCGTGGTCGAGGCCTTGGCCTTCACGCGCTTGATCTGGCTCTTGATCGCCGCGGCGAGCGTATCGAACAGTTCGTCCCTCAGGCGCAGAATCTCGTCGAGCTGCCCGAAACGGTTCGTCCGAAGCATCTCGTTGATTTTCGTATAGATCGTGCTGACCTGCTCGTTGACCCGCTTGAGGTCCTCCAGCTGATCGACGCGGAATCCCTCGTGGTTGTTGTTGATATGGTCGAAACTCGGCCGCGTGATATGGACCAGCGCCTTGGCGACCTCGTCGAGATAATCGACGATCTGCACGTAATAATGTCCCGTCTCGACATAGTTCTCCTGCAGCTCGAGCAGCGTCGGCAGCACTTCGTGCTTGCGCTCGTGAGCCGCCTGATAAAGGGCTTCCGACTCGCGCACCATCTGCTTGAGCAGCTTACGGTCTTCGTTGAACAGGCCGATCAGCGTCTGGTTGTAAATCGTCGTCACCTTGCTCATCGTGTCCGTCACCTCGCGGATGCAACGATCGACGATCGATCCCTCGTCCGAGAGCGCCTTCATTTCGGCCTCCTTGGCAGCGTTCTTCTTCAGCTTGCGGTTATGGAGTACGGTGCTCTCGAACAGCAGGTAGGCGCACAGCACGGTCAGCACGACCAGCGCGATCGTACCGCCCCACACCAGCGCGACCGCCACGACGAACGCGATCGTAAAAGCGACCAAGGCCGTGAAGAACCAGCCCGCGATCACCGTCAGCACGCCGGTAATCCGATATACGGCGCTTTCGCGGCCCCACGCCCGGTCGGACAGCGAGCTGCCCATCGCGACCATGAATGTCACATAGGTCGTCGAGAGCGGCAATTGCAACGAGGTGGCCGACGAGATCAGAATCGAGGCTACCGTCAGATTGACCGTCGCGCGGATCAGGTCGAACGGCGCCTTGTCCTTGCGGTTGAGCACCGGCACGAACCGGCTGGCGACGAAACGCTGGATGCGGTCGGGCATGTATTTTTCGTAGTTCCTGTTGACATTCAGCGCGCTGCGCACGATCGCGCGTGAAATGGAGGTCGAGCCGAATCGCTCGACGCCGACGTCCTGGCGCGCCAGGTTGATTTCCGTATCGGAAACCGCGCGGGCTTTCTTGGAAAACCACAGCGTGACGACCATAACGAGCCCCGACAGGAACAGAATCAGCATATTAGCGACGACCGGATCGTTCAGGCTACCCATCAGCATCGAGCTGTCGCCGGTCGCCTTCGCTACGTCGTAGGCATCCACTCCGGCCACGAAAACACCGATGAAGTTCACCAGATCGTTCCCTGCGAACGCGAGCGCGAGCGAAAAAGTGCCGGCCAGCACCGTAAAGCGAAGTATATTGATTTTCAACAAACTAAGCAAAGACATCAGCAGACTCCAGCCCACGACCATGGCTGCCAGCATGGCCAGCGTATGGTGCTCCATCCATGCCATCGCATGCGAGGGAATGACCGAAGTGCCCTTGAGCCCCTTGAAGACGGCGAAATAGGAAATGGCCGTCAGCGCGATCCCGCACCACAGCGCGCCGACGGTGCGCAGCTTCTTCTGGTAGCGGAAAGAGAAGATAAGCCGGGTAACGTACATGACGACCGTTCCGCACACGAAAGCGATCGCCACCGAAATCAGGATTCCACCGATGATCGCCATCGCATTGCCCGTGTTGATCATGTCGGCCATCGAGGCCGGATCGCCGTCGGGCATCGTCACGACGCCGCTCGAGAGCTTGAACACGCAGATGCCGACCGCCGCGCCCAACAGGCCGAACACGAGCGAAACGGTCGTCGACGTCGGCATGCCCAGCGTATTGAACAGGTCGAGCAGAATCACGTTCGTGAACATCACCGCCAAAAACAGCAGCATCACTTCGGCGAACGTGAACATCTGCGGATGGAACACGCCGCTGCGCGCGACCTCCATCATGCCGCTGGAGGTAATGGCTCCGACCACGATGCCGACCGACGCGACGGTCATGATCACATAGCGGGGCGCCGCCTTGGAGCCTAAGGCCGAATTGAGAAAATTCACCGCGTCGTTGGAAACACCGACGACCAGCCCGGCCACGGCCAGAACCAGCATGATGACAACGATGGCAAGATACAGATCCATACGATTTCGATTTAAGTGCGTTTCGGGGTCATGCGAAAAATCCTTGTCCCGGCCCTCTCTTCCGGCCGTCATACCGGTCATTTCCCGTATCTTAGCGGCCTGTCCCTCTCAAATTCGGCAACAAAAATAGAACAAAATGGCATAAACTTGCAACACCCGGGTCAAATTTACCCGCGCGACGCATCCGACAAAGCTCCTTACAGGCGCTTGAGCGCTTGTCTCACGAGCTCCTCGACCGTAGCCGCAGGCATCTCTTTCCGCAGCGCGCGGAGCACCTTCTCGCTGGCCTGCCGGGCAAAACCGAGCATCGTCAGGGCCGAAAGCGCCTCATCGAACGTTCCGTCGGCCGCCTGCCGCAGCGGCAGCGCCTCGTTCGCCGGGCGGACGGTCCCGATCTTGTCCCTCAGCTCGACGATGATCTTCTGGGCCGTTTTGATACCGAGTCCTTTGACGCTCTTGAGCACGTCGGCCTGCCCGGCAGCGATGATCGTCCGCACCTCGTCGGCCGTAAAAGCGGAAAGGATCATGCGGGCCGTGTTGCCTCCGACGCCCGACACGCCCAGCAGCGCCCGAAAAATGTCGCGCTCCTCCCGGCTGAAAAAGCCGTAAAGCACCTGCGCATCCTCGCGCACGACGAAATGCGTGTACAGCCGGACCTCGGCCCGGTCGCCTATCTGCGAGAAAGTCTGCAGCGATATGTTCAGCCAATAGCCTATCCCTCCGGCCTCCAGAACGGCCGCCGCCGGCGAGAGCGTCTCGACCCGGCCCGTTATGTACTCATACATAATTCCTTGCCATTTTAAAGACAAAATTAGTCAAACAAAAGGAAATATTTATATATTTGCACAACAATAAACCGGGAACGGCCGTGCGCCGGCCTTTCGGCAGCGGAAGCCGCGGCGTCCCGGACATTTCAACAAACCACAACAACCGAACATGAAAAGAATCTTGATCGCCGTATCGGCCGCCCTTCTTCTGGCTGCCTGCAACAACAAAAACAGCGCCTCGACGGCAGGCGGGGCCGTAACCGGAGCCGACAGCAGCCAGTCGGCTATCGCAGCGGGCGGAGACATAGCCTATTTCAATATCGACTCGCTCGTCAGCCAATACGACATGTATATCGACCTGAGGGCCGCCTACGAGCAGAAGGCCAAAAAGGCCGATACGGAACTGACCTCCAAGGGCCGCAGTCTCGAGAACGACGTGCGCGACTATCAGGACAAGATACAGAAAGGATTGGTAACCCGCTCTCAGGCCCAGTCGATCGAGGAGAACCTGAACAAGAAACAGCAGAGCTTCATGCAACACCGCGACCAAGTGATGTCCGAACTGGCCGAGGAGGAGCAGGTGATGCTGAACCGTATCCACTACAGCATTACCGAGTACCTCAAAGAGTTCAACAGCGACTACCGCTACAAGATGATCCTCAGCTCGAGCACGACGGGCCCGGTGCTGAACGCCGATCCGTCGCTGGACCTGACTCAGATCATACTCGACGGACTCAATAAGAAGTATGCGGCCGAAAAGCCGAAGGAAACGCCTAAGGGCGTAACGGGCAAGTAGCGGTCAGGCCCCCGCGAATGGCCTCGCCCGATCGGGACCGTCCGCTGCCGATCCGGACCATTTTGCGCACGGCAGGTCTTTCCCGGACCTGCCGCGCTTTTTTGTATCCCAAAGGTTTTCCCGCCGTCCGGCCGAAACCGCACCTCGGAACGCCCCGAAACCAACGGCAGCCGCTGAGCGATCCGCCGCGCTCCCTTCCGGCCGTGCGTGCGGACCGACCCAACGGGAGAATCCGCGAAACCGTCGCAGAAGCCGTAACTTAAGTCCGGGCCACTTCGGCTCGGCCGAAAGAGGCATCCGGCCGGTATGCGAAAAGCGTTTCGACAGGCACCGGCGGCTTCCCTGCCCGCGTTTTCATTTTGATGAAAAAATCCTTTACTTTGCATGAAACTATCTCGGGAAAGATATGCGCTTGCATAAATTCAAGCTGTACGTCAAAGTGACGGTCCGGAGGCTCAGCAACCCGGTCTTCTTCATGCTGCTGGCCCTGTCGCTCTGCCTGTGGTATATCACCAAGCTCAGCTATGTCTACACGACGGACATCCAGATTCCGGTCCGCATCGACAGTACGCTCTTCTCGGTCCGGTGCAACGTCGAAGGCGTAGGCTATCAGATTCTCAAGCACAAGATAGCGCCCCGGCGCAACGGCGTAGTCATCTCGTCGGACAACGTGGCCGTCACGCCGTCGGCGCGTCAGGCCGGCGTTTACGACATCGCGCCCTTCACGCTGCAAAACATCATCTCCTCCCACGTATCCGACCTGAAAATCCTCTCGGTCGAGTCGCCCGTCGAGATCGAATTTCCCCGACAAGAGCATGATTAAGATCGGCATAACCGGAGGGATCGGCAGCGGGAAAAGCACCGTGTGCCGCGTGTTCGCGCTGCTGGGCGTGCCCGTTTACGACTCCGACTCTCGGGCGCGCCGGCTGATGAACGAGGATACCGCCCTCCGGACCGCCGTAAGCGGGCTGTTCGGCGACGGAGCGTACGATGCCGACGGGCTGAACCGGAAGTATGTGGCCGGACGCATCTTCTCGGACGGGACGTTGCGCGAGCGCCTCAACGCGATCGTGCATCCTGCCGTAGCCGAGGACTTCGCCCGCTGGGCCGAGCGTCAGCAAGGGCCTTACGTGATCGAGGAGGCCGCCATTCTGTTCGAGAGCGGCGCCTACCGTCAGATGGACAAAATCGTAACGGTCACGGCTCCCGAACAGGAACGGATACGCCGCACCTGTCTGCGCGACGGCGTCGCCCCGGAAGCGGTTCGCGCGCGCATGGCCGCCCAGATCGACGAGGCCGAGCGGATTGCCCGCGCCGACTACGTGATCCGCTCCGGCGACGAGGAGCCCGTCCTGCCGAAGATACTGGAGCTGCACGGGATATTCGGCCGGCTGCGCTGACAAAACACCCCGAGCGTCCGCTCCGCAGGGAGCGGCCCCGGAACCGATGAAAACACTTATGAAACTGACCGTAGGGAAGCATAGCATCGATTTGAACCGTCCCGTCGTGATGACGATCATCAACGCGACGCCCGATTCATTCTACGAGGGCAGCCGCACGCCCCGGGCCGACGACGTCGCGCGCCGAGCGGAGCAGGCCGTCGCCGACGGCGCGGCCATTCTCGACGTAGGCGGCTACTCGTCCCGGCCGGGCGCGGACGACGTGACGCCCGACGAGGAACTGCGCCGCGTCACGCTCGCGCTGGAGACGATCCGCCGCCGGTGTCCCGACACGCCCGTATCGATCGATACGTTCCGCTCCGAGGTAGCCGAAGGCGCGATCGGACGTTTCGGGCCGTGCATGGTCAACGACATTACGGCTGGGAAAGCAGACCCAGCGATCGCCGCCGTCGCGGCGAGGCACGACGTCCCGCTGATCGCGATGCACATGCGCGGCACGCCGCAGACGATGCAAACGATGACCCGCTACGACGATCTGGCCGGGGAAGTATGCGCCTATTTCGCCGAAAGGATCGGCTGGCTGCGCGGCGAGGGAGTGACGCAGATCGTGCTCGATCCGGGCTTCGGCTTTTCGAAAACCGCAGAGCAGAACTTCCTCCTGTTGCGCGAAATGCACCGGCTGGGCGAACTGGGCTATCCGGTTCTGGCCGGCATATCCCGCAAGTCGATGATATACAAGACGCTCGGCACGACGCCGGACGACGCCCTCACGGGCACGACGGCGCTGCACTGGGAGTGCCTGCGTCAGGGCGCGTCGATCCTGCGCGTGCACGACACGCGCGAGGCGGCGCAGGTCGTCGCGCTGTACGAACGATACGAACAATCCAATGACCGATAGCATGATACGGACCAAGGAAATACGCAAGAGCTTCGGCACGCTCGAAGTGCTCAAGGGAATCGACCTGCTCGTCGAGCGGGGCGAGGTCGTCTCGATCGTCGGCCCGAGCGGCGCCGGCAAGACGACGCTGCTGCAGATTCTGGGCCCGCTGAGCCGCCCGAGCTCGGGCGAGATCGAGATCGACGGAGAGGCGGTGCACGCCCTTTCGGACCGGCAGCTCTCGCGCTTCCGCAACACGAAAATCGGCTTCGTTTTCCAGTTCCACCATCTGCTGCCCGAGTTCACGGCGCTGGAAAACGTCTGCATACCGGGCTATATCGGCGGCCGCGACCGGCGCGAGGTCGAGAAGCGCGCGGCCGAGCTGCTCGAAATGCTCGGCATGGAGCACCGCTCGTCGCACAAGCCGGCCGAGCTGTCGGGAGGCGAGCAGCAGCGGGTGGCCATTGCCCGCGCGCTGGTCAACTCCCCGGCCGTGCTGCTGGCCGACGAGCCGTCGGGCAACCTCGACACGAAAAACAGGGAGGAGATCCACCGGCTGTTTTTCACGCTGCGGGACACGCTGGGCCAGACCGTCATCATCGTGACGCACGACGGACAGCTGGCCGCCATGTCGGACCGAAAGATCGAAATGGTCGACGGACAGATCGTCCGCTGACGGCAAGCCTCCCCGGACATGATACCCGAACCGATCCGCGAGCTGCTCGACGAGCTGTACGAGCGCTACGACACGCCCGGATTTATCGACGACGACCCGATTTCCGTGCCGCACGGCTTCACGCGCCGGGAGGATATCGAGATCGCGGGCTTCCTCGCCGCGACGATAGCCTGGGGCAACCGTCGCTCGATCGTCCGCAACGGACGGAAACTGATGGAGCTGATGGACCGCTCCCCTTACGACTTCACGATGAACGCATCGCGGAACGAGCTGTTGCCGCTGCTCGACTTCGTCCACAGAACATTCAACGGGGGCGACTGCATCGATTTTATCGGCGCCTTGCGCGGCATCTGCCTGCGCGACGGCTCGCTGGGCGGCTATTTCGAGCGGGAATACGCCGAAACGGGCGACCTGCGGATCGTGCTGTCGCGCTTTCGCACGGCCTTCTGGAGCGCGGATCACCGCCCGAGAGCCGAGAAGCACCTCTCGTCGATCGACCGGGGCGCCTCGTGCAAGCGCTTGTGCATGTACCTCAAATGGATGGTCCGAGACGATGGACGGGGCGTGGACTTCGGGCTGTGGAAGGCGATTCCTCCGGCAGCGCTCTATCTGCCGCTCGACGTGCATACGGGCCATATGGGCCGCACGCTCGGACTGCTCGCCCGAAAGCAGAACGACTGGAAGGCCGTCGAGGAGATCACCGCCTCGCTCCGGACGCTCGACGCTTCCGATCCGGTCAAGTACGACTTCGCGCTGTTCGGCGCCGGGATAGACGGATTTCTGAAATAGAATCGCGCAGGAAAAGCGTTCTTTCTTTCTCCTGCAACGACCGGATCGGACGATCCGCGGGTTGCGGTGCCCGCCTTTTGTCGCGGCGGGTCTTTCACGAAACAGAGAAGCGGCAAGCCGTCCTATTCGCCAGACCATCCTCGCCCCGCAAGGAATATTCCGAAGGTCCCGAAACAGGCTATCCTCAGGAACGGAAGGTCGCGTGACCCGGTAGCCGAGGCTTTCCGCATCATTTGACGGACCGCGCTCCCCTCCGAGACATGGCGAACCCACTTCCCCTCCCCTGCAATGAACCTCTCTACCCCTAACGGTCGGATATGGAAGGAGGATAACACCGGTCCTTGCACGTTCCCACAGCGGTAACTTCTAAAACCGAGACAGCCGGCCGGCAGAGAAAAACGATGCCGGTCCGCATTTCTCCCGAAATCCGACGAACCCGTTTTCCCTTTTCCGTAACGATGCCCTCTGACCCTCAACCGGTCGAACACGGGAACGAGGGACAACGCCGGTCCTTGCACGTCCCCACAGCGGGAATTTCCAAAACCGAGACAGCCGGCCGGCGGCGAAAAAACGGAAGACGGACCGCGCCGGCAACCGCGAATCGATCCGGATACGTTCCGGAGCCGAGCGCCGGAATTTTCAGCAAGCCTTTTGAATTGACGGGATAACTCCGTTACTTTGCCCCGTCAGAAACATGAGGAGGACCGACGAATGGTAGAATACCTGAACCACGTGGTACTGCAACAGTTCAAAAACTGGATGCTGCCGATCGCCATGATCGTCGGCGGCGTTTTTCACTCGTTTTTCGCATCGCTGGCCTTTCTCACTCCCTACCTGATTTTCCTGATGCTGCTGGTTCCCTACTGCAAGCTGTCGCTCGGCGAGCTGCGCATCGCCCCGCTCCATGTCCGACTGCTGGCCGTCCAGATCGTCGGCGGACTGGGTCTGTATCTCGCGCTCGCTCCGATCGACCCGCTGCTGGCTCAGGGCACTTTCATCTGCGTGCTGGCGCCGACCGCCACGTCGGCGGCTGTGGTAACGGGCATGCTGGGCGGCAGCGTCGCGTCGCTGGCGACCTACTGCCTGCTGAGCAACATGGTCGTCGCGCTGATCTCCCCGGTCGTCTTCTCGTTCGTCGGTTCACAGGTCTCGCTGCCTCTCCTCGACTCGCTGCTGCGCATCGGACGGCAGATGATTCCGCTGCTGATCCTGCCGTTCGTCGCCGCACTGGCCCTGCAACGCCTTTGGCCCCGGGCGCACCGGGCACTGAGGCAAAGGCAGTCGATCTCGTTCTACCTGTGGGCCGTATCGCTGACGATCGTCATGGGCAACACGATCTCGTTCCTGATCCGACAAGACTCCTCCCGGTACGGGGACGAACTGCTGCTGGCCGGCGCCTCGCTCGTCGCATGCGTATGCCAGTTCGTTATCGGACGCCGCATCGGACGCAAGTACGACCTGAAAATCTCCGGCGCGCAGGGACTGGGGCAGAAAAACACCGTGCTGGCGATCTGGATGGCGCAAACCTACCTGCTGCCGATCGCCTCGGTCGGCCCGGCCGCCTACGTCGTGTGGCAGAACGTCATCAACAGCTGGCAGCTGTGGAAGAAAAGAAAGAGCGAGGCCGAGCAGCAAGTCTGAAGCCCCCGATACGCTCGTTCTCCGGCCCCGGACCAGACAGGAAAGTTCTCTCATAAATGTACTTACAGGGACGTCTCCGCGCAAACCGGCGAGTCGTGTTTCTGAACGTTCCGGCTATCGCAGCCGCATATCTCGGACCTAAAGCAACGGCCAACTCCCTCCCGCAAAGAAAAAGGGCGGAACATAGCTTCAGGGATACGGCCAGCCGAAACATAAGAAAACGGACATCCGCAACTGTCAGTTCCAGGTTCCATACTCCATAGCATACAGGTCGAATCCCTCGGCCCAATAATCCTTTTTCACCTCCTTGAGCGCGAAGCCCTGCTTCCGGTAGAAACCATAGGCCAGTTGCGAGGTTCTGACCGTGATCCTCCGGATGCCGCCGAGCGATCCGAGCTTTTCGATCCGGAACCTGAGCAACCGGGTTCCCAGCGACCGGCCCTGATATGCGGGATGCAGGATATCCCAACTGATTTTCCCCGTCGTCCGCTCGTCCGCCAGGTTGATTCCGCCGCAACCGACGATCTTTCCGTCGAAAAGCAGCACGTAGAACCATTCTCTCTCGCAGTCGAGATACCGACTCAGGTCGGCCTCCTCCTCCGGCGCGAAATACTCGGGCGTATTGGCCCGGATCAGGTCCATGACGGCCTCCTTGTCGGCAGGCTCGTACTCCCGGATCATTATATGACGATCCATTTCCCTCATAACCGATTTCGACAATATAAACAAGATTCGCTATTATAAACAGTACCCATGTCGGTTCCGGCTGCCACGACCTCGAATCGATCTGTCGAGACTCCGTCCGGACAGGGTCCGCCCGAACCGGACGGCATACATGCAAGGGCCAGGCCGGTCGTGGTCGGTGCGATAAAACACTCAATCGCCGCAAGATTGGCCGCCCGCATTCCGGCCCATCCCTTCTCGACATATCACCGCGGTTTCCGCCGTCCTGCTCCCGCCGGTTTCGGACCCGCAAGCCTGCTTGCAAGCCGAGGCCCGCGCGGAAAACGAGAGACCGGGCGTCACAGCCTCGACATCCGGTAATAGACTCCCAGCGGAAGCGACTTGCCGAAAGGATCGGAGAAGTAGAGCTCGCCGAACTGCTCCGAGGAGCACTCGCCGACGAGCTGCCGGACCGCCGTTCGGGCCAGCAGCGCGGAGAGCCCCATCGAGTAGAGGTTCAGCACGAGGAAGCTGCCCCGCGCGGAGAGCAGCTCGCCGCAGAGCCCCAGCATCTCGTTGATATGCTCCTCGAGGACCCATTTCTCGCCGGCCGCTCCCCGGCCGTAAGCCGGCGGATCGAGCACGATGCCATCGTAGCGGCGGCCCCGCCTCGCCTCTCGGCGAACGAACTTCAGCGCGTCCTCCACGATCCACCGGATTCCGTCCATGCCCGAAGCCTCCATATTCTCCCGGGCCCAGCTCACCACCGGCCTGACCGAGTCGACGTGCGTTACGTCGGCACCGGCCGCCCGAGCGGCCAGCGACGCTCCGCCCGTATAGGCGAACAGGTTCAGCACGCGCGCTCCGGCGCCCAGCCGGCGGACTTCGCGGAAAATGAACTCCCAGTTTTCGGCCTGCTCGGGGAAAAGGCCCACATGCTTGAACGAGGTAAGCCCCATACGGAATCTCAGGCTCATCCCTCCTCCGTATTCCACGAACCAACGGTCGGGCATGCCCGCGCGAAGCGTCCACTCGCCTCGCTCGCCGCTGCGGCCGTCACGATGGAACACGGCGTCGGCCCGTGCCCTCCACTCGTCCTCACCGAGCGAGCGGTCCCAAACGGCCTGAGGCTCGGGACGCGCGAGGACATAGCGTCCGAAACGCTCGAGCTTCTCGAAACGACCGCTGTCCAGCAGCTCGTAGTCTTTCCAGCCGGAAGCGGACAACAGGTCGGACCGTATTCCGCTCTCGGGCGGAGTCTTATCGTTTTCCATAATATTTGGTCGCTATGCTTCGTTTCACTTCATAAAATATTTCGGGCCTTTCCCCGCTCCGACGGACCGTAGCTTCGCTCCGGTCCGGTCTTCCGATGCTTTTCCCGAAACAGCCTGCCCGGATCGAGCCGCTCCCTGTCGCCATGCCCGCAGGTCGTCGGGCTTGCGCGAGCCCCTGCGTGCCCTCGGTCATCGCCGGGACCGTCCGGACTTCCGCTCCCTTCGGGCACCTTCTTCCCGCACCGGCTCTCCGCGCTCGCCCCGATATACGACGCTCATTTCACAGCGGGCGCAATCGAACAGCAGCTCGTACACATGCCGCCCGGACGCCAGAAAAAGGCGTCCCCGATAGGCCGGGCTCTTCCGGAGACACTGCCCCGTCTCCCGTCTCAGACAATAGCGCGTCCGCATGACGCAGCAACCCTCGGGAATCGGGCCCGCGTCGAACCCCGGCTCGATCCGACGCACACCGTGCTCGCGGTAGAAGCCGGCGGCCAGCGAATTGACGACGTTTTCCTCGGCGGAAAGCTCCGTATCCGGGAAAAGAGCCTGAAGATTCTCCTCCCGGCGGGACCGGCGGACATAACATGCCGTCCGCCCGGCATCGAGCCGCGAAAGCGCCTCGCGCCTCAGCTCGTTCAGCAAAGAAACGGGCACGAAACGGGGCATGTCCCAGCGCACCTCGGTCCGGCATACTTCATAGCTCGTGTCGCCGGTCTTGGCCGTCTGCGCCCGGACCGTCCGCTCTGCCCGCACCGGATCGCGCGCCTCGTCGAAACGACCGTCGCGCGAGGCCGTCGCCTGCGACGAACCGTCCGAGAACGTTACCGATATCCGGTCCCGAGTCGCTTCGACGGCCGCCTCGACAGGCAGCGTCCGACGGGATCGGCTGCGCTCCAGCGCCCCCGAGAAACGACGGTCGTAATTGCGGAAAATCGCCGTCCCGCACCCGATTCCGTCCATGCGGTTCGGATAGACGCGGCCGTCCTCCGTCTGGTTGACATAGGTTCCCCTCAACTCGCCCGTCTCGTCCGCGAAACAGATGCCGTCGCCGGGGGCAAGCGCGATCTTTCCGCGCATCCCGAACCACTCCCGACCCGTCGAGACGACCGTCCCGACCGCCTCGCCGAGCGACTTGGGCGTATCGAGCGAGGCGACCCCGGCCGCCGGTCCGTCCAGAAAATAATGCGTCGAGCCGCGCGAGAAGCTCTTGGCAGGATCGGGCTCGAAATCGAGCGCGACACTCCCCTGCGAGGCCCGTTCCAAATCCGGGCGGCGGGAGAATATTTCATCCAGCCGGCTACGATACCATCCCACGACATTACGCACATAGGCCATATCCTTCAGCCGCCCCTCGATCTTGAAAGAGCCGACTCCGGCGTCGATCATCTCCTCGAGCCGGTCCGAGAGGTTCAGATCGCGTACCGAAAGCCAGTGCCGGGCCCGCCCCAGCGAGCGCATCCGGCCGTCGAGCAGTTCGTACGGCAGCCGGCACGCCTGCGAGCAATCGCCTCGGTTGCCGCTGCGGGGCCCCATCGAACGGCTCATGAAACAACGACCGCTGTAGCAAACGCAGATCGCCCCATGCACGAACGCCTCGATCTCGAGGCCGGGCGCGGCCCCGGCGATCCGCCGTACTTCGTCGAGCGAGGCCGCCCGCTCCACGATCAGCCTCGTGAAGCCCGCCTCGTACCAAAAGCGGGCGCGGGCCGGGTCCATGTTGAACATCTGCGTCGAGGCGTGCAACTCGATCGGAGGCAGGTCCATACGCAGAAAAGCGGCATCCTGCACGATCAGCGCGTCGGCTCCGGCCCGGTACACATCGCGGGCGATCCGCTCGGCCTCGGACAGCTCGCTCTCGTAGACGAGCGTGTTCATCGTAACGAAGACCTTGGCCCCGAAACGGTGGGCGTAATCGCACAGCCGGCCGATCTCGTCGGCCGGCACGGCCGCGCCGGCCCGCGCGCCGAAAGCCGGCGCGCCGACATACAGCGCGTCGGCTCCGCAGTCGATCGCGGCGCATCCGTGAGCGTAGTCCTTGGCCGGAGCCAGCAGCTCGACGATCTTCCCTGTGCTCATGGCGCAAAGTTAGCAAACAATCGTCAATTCCGCGTCCCGTCCTCCGACGCCCGGACGGGACGCCGCCCGGCTCCCGGAAAATATCCGACGCGAAAAACAGCGCCGGGAAAAAACCGGCACAGACCGAGCACGCAGACCACGCCGAAATCCGCAATGCGCCGGTCCCCGGTCATTTCACGGCACGCATCGCGGAAAGAAACGGCATAATTTTTCTATCTTTGCAGAACTCCCGTTCGGCATGTCCGAACCGAATCCGCACCGCATTTATGAAAAGAGGATCATTCGCGAGCCGCTTCGGCACGATCGCCGCCGTCGGAGGCTCGGTTATCGGACTGGGCAACATCTGGCGCTTCCCGTACGTGGCCGGCGAGAACGGCGGGGCGGCTTTCATTTTGATCTATCTGACGATCAGCTTCCTGATTTCCATTCCGATCATGCTGTCGGAATTCAGTCTGGGTCGCTCGACCAAACGCAACTCGATGCGCGCGTTCAGCAAGCTGTCCCCGGGCACGAAATGGAAATGGGTGGGCTACATGGGCATTCTCTGCGCTTTCATCATTCTGTCGTTCTACTGCGTGATCGCCGGCTGGTCGCTCGAGTTTCTCAAGGAATCGGTGCTGAACCGTTTCCACGACCGCACGCCCGAGCAAGTGGCGGCGACGTTCGACGGCTTCGTCGCCAGCGGCTGGCGACCGATCGCATGGACGCTCGTATTCATCGCGGCTTCGGCTTTCATCGTCTACTCGGGAATCGAAAAGGGTATCGAGCGATACAATAAAATCCTGATGCCGATGCTGTTTCTGCTGCTGCTCGGCATGGCTCTCAACGCGCTGACGCTCGACGGCGCGCGCCAGGGGATCGACTTTTTGCTGAAGCCCGACTTCAGCAAGATCACCGGAGCGACCGTACTGGAAGCCCTCGGACAATCCTTCTTCTCGATGAGCCTCGGCATGGGCTGCATGATCACCTACGGCTCCTATCTGCGCAAGAACGAAAACATGTTCCGCATCGGGGCGATGGTCTCGCTGTCGGACATTACGGTGGCTGTCCTTTCGGGACTGGCCATTTTCCCCGCCGTCTTCTCGTTCGGCATCTCGCCCACCTCGGGTCCGGAACTGGTTTTCCTGACGCTGCCGAACGTTTTCGCCCAGATAAGCGGGGGCTATGTGATCTCGGTCGTATTTTTCGTCCTACTGTTCTTGGCCGCGATCACCTCGTCGGTCTCGCTGCTCGAAGTCATCATCGCCTACCTGTCGGAGGAAATGCGCATCACGCGGTCGAAAGCCATCGTCTGCACGGCCTGTACCGTAGCCGTGACCGGATCGCTCAGCGCGCTGTCGATGATGCCCGGTTCGGTCCTGACTATCGGAGGGAAAAACCTGTTCGACCTGTGCGACAGCCTGTCGTCGAACCTGATGATGCCGCTGGGCGGTCTGTTCATCGTGCTGTTCGCAGGGTGGGTGCTATCGCCCCGAAAGCTGCGCGACGAAATGACCAGCGGACTGAAATACGGAACCCGCGTCTTCCCGGTCGTCCGGTTCCTGATCCGGTTCGTCATCCCCGTAGTGATCGGTATCCTGTTCGCCAGCCGGATCGGACTGCTGTTCTAAAGAAGCCGACCCGTCAGCGGATGCGGCGCCGGAACTCGGCCGCTACGACCGCCGTGGCCATCGCCACGTTCAGCGACTCGGACGTGGGTGTCGCTCCCGGATAGGGCGGGATGAAAAGGCGTCGGGTCACGCAACGGGCCGTCCCGGACGAGATGCCGCTCCCTTCGCTGCCCATCACGACGATGCCGCCGGCGGAAAGCCCGGCCCGATAAATATCCTCTCCCTCCAGAAACGTCCCGTACACAGGCGTTCCCCGCTCCGCCGCACGGGCAAGGAACGGTTCTAGCGCCGCATAGTGCACCCGCACACGGGCAATGGCCCCCATCGTAGCCTGAACGGCTTTCGGCCCGAAACAGTCGGCGGTGTTCTCCGAGCAGACGATGTCGCGGATGCCGAACCAGTCGGCCAGCCGGACGATCGTTCCCAGATTGCCGGGGTCCTGCACTCCGTCGAGCGCGAGCGCCAGATCGTCCGTCCCCGTGCCGGCAGACAGCCGATAGCGGGGCAGCTCGACCAGCGCCAGCACCGGCGTCGGCGTCTTCAGCGCGCTGATTCGCTCCATCTCCTTGGGCGACACGCGCTCGGTGTCGACGCTCCCCGCCTCGCTTCGGTCTTCCTCGCCGCAACGGAAAATCTTGCGCACGCGGAATCCCGAGGCGAGCATCTCGCCCACGAGCTTCTCCCCCTCGGCTACGAACAGGCCGGAGGCGGCACGCTCCTTTTTCGAGGAGAGCGAGCGCACGAAGGCTATTTCGGACTTGATCACGGCAATCGGATTATCCCGCCCCGAACGCCGGCGCGGTCCGACAAAGATAGACAAGACGGACCGAATCCCCAAACCGCCGGTCGGTTCCGATACCCGGATACGAAAGCGCATGCCGCCTTCCGACCGTAGGGCAACGCACCGGAAACGTTTTCCCGCAGGAAACGAGTCCCGGGCATGCCGAATCTCGCCCCCCCCCAACTCCTACCGCAAGGTCCCGACGGATACGACGGACCCGCGCGGCATACCGGCGACGATCCCCGAAAACTTTCCCGCGACGGCTTGCACAATCGAAAATCTATCCGTACCTTTGCGACTCAGAAACTATTCTGAGCCAGAAGACAGTTTCAGCAAGGGGAAGGCAATCCATAACTTACTGATAAATAATGTCTGACAAAAAAACCGCCCGTCTGATCCTCGAGGACGGCACCCAATTCGAAGGGTACTCCTTCGGCGCCGAAACGTCCGTTTCGGGCGAAGTCGTCTTCAACACAGCCATGACCGGTTATCCCGAAAGCCTGACCGACCCGTCGTACAGCGGTCAGATCCTCGTGTCGACCTATCCGCTGATCGGCAACTACGGAGTTCCGCAGTTTACGGAGCAGGACGGTTTGCTGCGCTTTTTCGAATCGGACCGCATCCACATCCGCGCTCTGGTCGTCTCCGACTACTCGTTCGAGCACAGCCACTGGAACGCGAACGAGAGCCTCGGACAGTGGCTCAAGGACAACGGCGTGCCGGGCATCTGGGGCGTGGACACGCGCCGGATCACGAAGATCATCCGCGAGCGGGGCGTCATGCTCGGCAAGCTCGTGATCGAAGGCTCGCCCGAGCCCGCGGAGTTCGTCGATCCGAACAAGGAGAACCTGGCGGCGCTCGTCAGCACGAAACAGGTCGAAACGTACGGGAACGGGAAGTACCGGATCGTACTGGTCGACTGCGGCTGCAAGTACAACATCGTGCGCTGCCTGACGAAGCGGAACGCGACGGTGATCCGCGTGCCTTGGGACTACGACTTCACGCAGATCGACTACGACGGCGTGATGCTGTCGAACGGCCCCGGCGACCCGCAGCAGTGCGGCGCGACGATCGCCAACATCCGCAAGGCGATC
Source organism: uncultured Alistipes sp. (assembly GCA_902491835.1). Lineage (GTDB taxonomy): Bacteria > Bacteroidota > Bacteroidia > Bacteroidales > Rikenellaceae > Alistipes_A. The sequence goes on from CABUJP010000001.1 coordinate 25,723, forward strand.
GCGCTGGGCAAGCCGATCTTCGGCATCTGTCTGGGCAACCAATTGTTGTCGATCGCGGCCGGAGCGACGACCTTCAAGCTCAAGTACGGCCACCGCAGCCACAACCAGCCGGCGCTGATGGTAGGCACGGACCGGGCCGTCATCACGTCCCAGAACCACGGCTTCGCCGTCGATACGACGACGCTCGACGAGGGCTGGGAGCCTTACTTCGTGAACCTCAACGACGGTACGAGCGAAGGCATCCGGCACCGGACGAAGCCGTTCTTTTCCGTACAGTTCCATCCCGAAGCCTCGGGAGGTCCGGTCGATACCGAATTCCTGTTTGACGACTTTATCCAAAACATCGAGAAATGCAGAAAATAAGCAAGGTAGAGAAAGTGATCCTGCTCGGGTCGGGAGCGCTTAAGATCGGCGAGGCCGGGGAATTCGACTACTCGGGCTCTCAGGCGCTCAAGGCGCTCAAGGAGGAAGGCGTCTACACGGTGCTCATCAACCCGAACATCGCTACGATCCAGACTTCGGAAAACATCGCCGACAAGGTTTATTTCCTGCCCGTCACGCCCGAGTACGTCGAGAAGGTGATCGAGAAAGAGCGCCCGCAGGGCATCCTGCTCGCATTCGGCGGCCAGACGGCCCTGAACTGCGGCGTACAGCTCTACCGCAGCGGCGTGCTCGAAAAATACGGCGTGCAGGTAATGGGTACGCCCGTACAGGCGATCATCGACACGGAGGACCGGGAGAAGTTCGTCGAGAAACTCGACGAGATCGACGTGAAGACGATCAAGAGCGAGGCCGTCACGTCGGTGGCCGAGGCCAAGCGCGTCGCGCACGAACTGGGCTACCCGATCATTATCCGCGCGGCCTATACGCTCGGCGGACTCGGGTCGGGCTTCTGCGACAACGACGAGGAGCTGGACACGCTGGCGAACAAGGCGTTCTCGTACTCGCCGCAGATACTCGTCGAAAAGTCGCTCAAGGGCTGGAAAGAGGTCGAGTACGAGGTCGTGCGCGACCGCTACGACAACTGCATCACGGTCTGCAACATGGAGAACTTCGACCCGCTGGGCATCCACACCGGCGAGAGCATCGTCGTCGCCCCGTCGCAGACGCTGTCGAACTCCGAATACCACAAGCTGCGCGAGCTGGCGATCAAGATCATCCGCCACATCGGCGTGATCGGCGAGTGCAACGTGCAGTACGCCCTCGACCCGAACTCGGAAGACTACCGCGTGATCGAGGTCAACGCGCGCCTGAGCCGGTCGTCGGCGCTGGCGTCCAAGGCCACCGGTTACCCGCTCGCGTTCATCGCCGCGAAGCTCGGTCTCGGCTACGGTCTGCACGAGCTGAAGAACAACGTGACCAAGAGCACGACGGCCTGCTTCGAGCCGGCGCTCGACTATATCGTCTGCAAAATACCGCGCTGGGACCTGGGCAAGTTCAAGGGCGTCTCGCGCGAGCTGGGATCGAGCATGAAGTCCGTCGGCGAGGTGATGGCCATCGGCCGCAATTTCGAGGAGGTGATCCAAAAGGGACTGCGGATGATCGGACAGGGCATGCACGGCTTCGTCGCGAACAAGGAGTTCGAGGTCGACGACATCGACGCCGCGCTCACCCACCCGACCGACAAGCGCATCTTCGTCATCGCGCACGCGCTGAAGAACGGGTACACCGTCGAGCGCATCCACGAGCTGACGAAGATCGACCGCTGGTTCCTCGAGAAGCTGCAGAACATCATCCGGATCGAGAACGAGCTGGAGCAGCACAACAACATCACCCATGTGCCCGACGAGCTGCTGCTCGAGGCCAAACAGCGCGGCTTCTCGGACTTCCAGCTCGCCCGCACGGTAGCCAAGAGCACGGCCAAGAGCATCGATGCCGACATGCTCGCGATCCGGAGCTACCGCAAGATGCGCGGCATCACGCCCTACGTCAAGCAGATCGACACGCTGGCGGCCGAGTACCCGGCCATGACGAACTACCTGTACGTCACCTACAGCGCCTCGGCGCACGACATCGACTTTCCGCACGACAACCGCTCGGTCATCGTGCTCGGGTCGGGAGCCTACCGCATCGGCAGCTCGGTCGAGTTCGACTGGTGCAGCGTCAGCGCGCTGAACACGATCCGCCAGCAAGGGCTGCGCTCGGTGATGATCAACTACAATCCCGAGACGGTCTCGACCGACTACGACATCTGCGACCGGCTCTACTTCGACGAGCTGACGCTCGAGCGGGTACTGGACATCACCGATCTGGAGATTCCGCGAGGGGTGATCGTCTCGACCGGCGGGCAGATACCCAATAACCTGGCCATGCGCCTTCAGTCGCAGCACGTGCCGATTCTGGGCACGTCGGCCACCGACATCGACCATGCCGAGGACCGGCACAAGTTCTCGGCCATGCTCGACGAGATCGGCGTCGACCAGCCCCGCTGGCGGGAGCTCACGACGCTGGACGACATCTACCGCTTCGTCGACGAGGTAGGATTCCCCGTGCTGATCCGCCCGAGCTACGTGCTCTCGGGCGCGGCGATGAACGTCGTGTCGAACCGCTCCGAGCTGGAGCACTTCCTGACGCTGGCGACCAATGTGTCGAAGCAGTATCCGGTCGTCGTCACGGAGTTTATCGAGAACGCCAAGGAGATCGAGATTGACGCGGTGGCCCGCGGCGGCGAGGTGCTGATTTACGCCATTTCCGAGCACGTCGAGTTCGCAGGCGTCCACTCGGGCGACGCGACGATGGTGTTCCCGCCGCAGAAGATGTACGTCGAGACGATGCGGCGCATCAAGAAGATCGCCCGCGAGGTAGCCCGCATGCTCAACATATCGGGCCCGTTCAACATGCAGCTGATGGCCAAGGACAACGAGATCAAGGTCATCGAGTGCAACCTGCGCGCGTCGCGCAGCTTCCCGTTCGTGTCGAAGGTACTGAAGGTGAACTTCATCGACATAGCGACGAAGATCATGCTCGGCATCGAGCCCGACGTGCCGCACAAGTCGGCCTTCGAGCTCGACTACGTCGGCATCAAGGCGCCGCAGTTCTCGTTCTCGCGGCTGCAGAAGGCCGACCCGGTGCTGGGCGTCGAAATGGCGTCTACCGGCGAGGTGGGCTGCATCGGCGAGAACTTCCACGAGGCGATTCTCAAGTCGATGATGTCCGTGGGCTATGCGATCCCGAAGAAGAACATCCTGCTGTCGACCGGCGACTCGCGCTCGAAGATGGACATGCTGTCGGCCGCCAAAGCGCTTCAGGAGAAGGGCTACAACATCTTCGCGACCAAAGGCACGGCCCAGTTCTTGGAAACGAACGGCGTGCACGCGACGGTGCTCCACTGGCCCGACCAGAGCGAGCAGCCCAACACGCTGACCTACATCAAGGAGAAGAAGATCGATCTGGTGGTCAACATCCCGAAGAACCTGTCGAAGACCGAACTCAGCAACGACTACACGATTCGCCGCAGCGCGATCGACTTCAACATTCCGCTCATCACGAACGCCCGACTGGCGAGCGCCTTTATCACGGCGTTCTGCAAGCTCGACAAGCAGGACATCAAGATCAAGAGCTGGAACGAATACTAACGGCCCGAAGCCGGAACAACGGAGAATGCGCGGCAGAAAACTGCCGCGCATTCTCGTTCGCACGGCATCATAAGAACAACTCCCCTGCCGAAAGCGGGCTATGGCGACAGAACCGCGCCGAAAACCCGGAAATCCGGTGCCGCAGGCAATACAAGCAGCCTTCGATCCACCGGCTCGGCTCCCACAGCCGCGCCGGTTCCGACAAGCCGTCGTCCCCCCTTGCTCCATGAATCGGCGACCTGTTCCGCCTCCATGCTGCCGGAAACGGAAAGACATCGGGAAAGAACCCTGCGGAGCAGGCTCAGGAAGGACTTGACAATCGGCGATTTCACAGAACCGACATGCGCGACTCGTCGAAAGCGGCCTGCCGCAAGCATCATCCGCATACGTCCCGTTTCGATTCCTCTCCCGCCTCCGACGCATAAAACAACAGCCCCAAACACGAAACGTCCGCCAAAACATAAAAATATCGAACGAATTTCATATCTTCGCCTATCCAAACCAATCCGATAATTGCCTATGAATAGATGACAGCGTGCTAACCGTTAGATTTTCACCGTACCGTCTACGCACGAAAAGCGCCGGTACACACATATAAAAGCGTTATTTTTATTCTGGTCGCTAAAACTTCCACTTTTACAGGACCCCAAGGAATAAAGTTTGACGCTCACGTCCAACGACGTGGGCTTTATTCTGTTATTTGGGGTACGGGTTGTGGAAGACCTTAGCGACCGAAAACAAAATATTGTCCCACGTTTTTTTATGTGTCCGATCATCGTTTGAAATTTCCGCCGAGGGACAGGCACAACTACCTTATAACCATGAATTCAAGACTCATTCTCAAAGGAATTTCCGTTGTTTTAGCGGCCCTGCTGCTCACGGCCTGCGGCGCGTCGAAACGGAGCCTCAAGCAGAGCAACAAGGCACTGGCGAGCGCTTTGGCAGCATCGGCTGCAAAAACCCAAGCCGAAGCGCTGAAACTCTATTCCGACACCTCGATCCCGCAGGGCGAGGCCCGTAAAAGCGTCAGCCGCGACACGCCCGGGCAAACCGCGCTCGAACAGACGATTATCCGCTGGGCGATCGACTCCGACCCGCAGGGCGCCCGCGTTTTCTACCGTGTGATCTCCAGCATCCCGGCCGTCGTCAAAAACACGAACGAAGCCTATCTGATGACGACTCCCTACGAGGAAACCCGCGCGTTCAACATTCTGGGACTCACCTACGAGAACTCCCGCGACGTCCAAATCGAGATCAAGGTCGTCAAGGCCGGCTACGAGCCGCAGGTCAAGCGCTTCAACGTCCGTCAGGCCATCGACCAGCAGGAAATCAGCAGCTTCTTCATGCTGGTCCCCAAAGAAAGCGAATAGAGCGCTTCCCATATGCGCGAATGCGGACCGGACCGTCGTCTGACGGCCCGGTCTGCTTTTCCGACCGATATCCGTGGCGAAAACCGCGCCTCAGGCAACCGGCGTCCCGGATTCGACACGAATCCGGCAAAGACACGGGCCGGCGCAAAAGATCCGGCCTGAAAGTGTGGCGGCACGAACGCGGCAAAAGCGTGCCGCCGGACGGTCGAATCGAAAGCCGCGAAAAAAACACCGGAAACCACGACAGCGCGCCGTCCGCCATTCACCCGCAGTCTTACGGTTTCCGCCTGCCGGCGGGAATCGCTTCCCAAGCAATTTCCGGCAGCGAACGACATTTCGCATTTCCCCTTATCGTCGGCACCACGATATCCGAGCAGGCCGCCGACATTTTCATGGCAAGCTCGGAGAAAAACACGGCGAATCGCTATCTTTGCCGCATAATCGCTTAGCTTATGCCCGTTACGCTACGACACATCCTGCCCGGCGGCTCGCTCGCGCTGTGGCGGATCGACGAGGACACCGCCCGTCTCGCCTCGCTTTGTACCGGGCAGGAAAACGCGTGGGCCGGGACGCTGGCTCCGGAGCGCCGCCGACGCGATTGGCTCGCATGGCACGCCGCGCTGCACGAGGAAGCCCCTGCCGAGGAAACGTTCTATCGGCCGTCCGGAGCGCCGGCCCTGCGAAGCGGAAAGCACATCGCCGTCAGCCACGCCGGCGGATATGCCGCGCTGATGCTCTGCGACGTCCCGTGCGGACTCGACATCGAACGGGCGGACCGCGATTTCACGAAGACGGAGGAAAGGTTTCTCGCTCCGGACGAGCGGAAGTTGCTGGAATCCGCGGGCGGTCTGTCCGCCGGTATCGTCTGGTGCGCCAAGGAAGCGCTCTACAAATGGTCGGGACTCGGCGGCCTCGACTGGCTCCGCGACATCCGCATCACGAAAATCGATCCGGTCCGGGAAACGCTCGAAGGAACGGCCGGAGGAAAGCGCATCGGGCTGAAAGTCATCCCGCACCCCGAGCTGCATATCGTCTTCTGCGCCGGATAGCCCTCGCGGCGAACCTCCGCAAAGCGGCATGTCCGTTTGGAGGTGTCCGTTTTTTCTCCTTACTTTGTCTCGGAGAAATTATTAACCCTAACCGAACATTTATGAATCGAATGTATGCAAAGGCACGCATCGGACTGCTCGCCCTCGTGGCGCTGCTCGTTCTGCTGCCTTCGGCCGGCAAGAGCCAAAGCCGGCAACGAATGGCCGTCCCCGAAGACATGGAGCGATGGATCAAAACGACTTTCGCCAAAGGACACGTTCCTCCGTTCTCGTTCGTCTACGACGGCAAGCCGTCGGCCCAGTTCATCCGCAAGTGGAAATACTCGGCAGCCAAAGAAGCGAGCGACGAGGCAGGAACGGTCAAATACCTTTTCACTTATACCGATCCCGCCACCGGCCTGAAAGTAGACTGTCACGTTACGGGCTTCGAGGAGTTCGGCGCCGTCGAGTGGATGCTGAACTTCACGAACACGTCGCAGCGCAACTCCGCCATGCTGACCGATGTCAAGGTCACCGACTTCGGCATGGAGGCGGGAAAGGACGCTTCCTTCACGCTGCACCATGCCGTGGGAAGCAACGGCGGCCGCGACGACTTTTGGCCGCTGTCGACACCGGTGGAAACGGACAAGCCGATCTACATCACCCCCGAGGGCGGACGCTCGTCGGACCATACCGGATTTCCGTTTATGAACCTCGAGGCGTCGAACGGACGAGGCGCGATCGTCGCCGTCGGCTGGACCGGCAACTGGTACGTCGACGTATCGCAGCAGATGCCCGGTACCGCCACGTTGGCCTCGGGTATGAAGAATCTGAATCTCTACCTGCTGCCGGGCGAAACGATCCGTACGCCGCTCGTATGCATGCTGTTCTGGCAGGGCGAAGACCGCATGGTCGGCCATAACATGTTCCGCCGTTTCATGCTCGCCCACCATTCGCCCAAACTGAACGGCCGCTTCGCCGAATATCCGTTCTCGGGCGGGTACAGCTGGGGCGACCCCGCGCCCTGCAACGAGTATTGCTGCCTGACCGAAGATTTCGCCCTCGCGCTGACTAAGCGCTACGCCCAGTTCGGCATCGTGCCCGAAGTCTTCTGGCTCGACGCCGGATGGTACAAGGGATGCGGAGGCCCCGACTTCACAGGGAAAAACTGGTATAACACGGTAGGCACATGGGAGGTGGACGAGAAGCGTTTCCCGAACGGACTGAAGCCGCTGTCGGAAGCAGCGCACGAGGCCGGCGCCAAATTCATGGTATGGTTCGAACCCGAACGCGTCGCCGTAGGCAGCCAGATCGCGGAGGAACATCCCGAATGGCTGCTCAAGCGCTCGAACGATCCGAACAATCTGCTGTTCGATCTGGGCAACCCCGAAGCGCTCAATTGGATGTGCGAGCATATCGGCGACCTGATCGAGAAAAACGGCATCGACTATTATCGTCAGGACTTCAACATGCATATCAGCCCCTACTGGGCCGAAGCCGACGAGCCCGATCGGGTGGGGATCCACGAAATCCGGCACGTCGAGGGCCTGTACGCTTACTGGGACTATCTGCGCGAGCGCTTCCCGGGCTTGCTGATCGACAACTGCGCGGGCGGCGGACGGCGTCTCGATCTGGAGACCATGTCGCGTAGCGCTCCGCTGTGGCGGACCGACTACAGCTACGGCGAGGTGAACGGCTACCAGTGCCATACCTACGGACTGAACTTCTATCTGCCGATTCATGGCACAGGTCTCTACAAGACCGACCCGTACAGCGTCCGCTCGGCTCTCGGCAGCGCCGCCGTGCTGAACTGGAAGCTCAACGTGCTCGAAGGCTCGATCGCCGACATGCAACAGATCATCGCCCAGTACAAGGAGCTCCGACCTTACTATTACGAGGATTACTATCCGCTGACGGGAACGGCCCGCGAGCTGACTTCCGACAACGCATGGCTCGCCTATCAGATGCACCGTCCGTCGGACCAGAGCGGCATTGTCGTCGCCTTCCGCCGTAAGGACAATCAGCAGGACTCGATCCGCGTCCGGCTGCGGGGCGTCGATCCGGCGAAAACCTACCGAGTGCTGAACGACAACGACGGAACGGTCGCGACCCGTTCGGGCGCTGAACTGGCCGAGGGCATCGACCTGAAGATCGCCGAGGCGCCGGGCTCGTTGCTGCTGCGCTATTCGGAAGCAGGGGAATAAACCCGCATCCGCTCCGGAAATCGTAGGAGAGCCTTTTTCCGTAAAAGGCGGACTGAACGACGCCCTTCCCGAGCGGGGATACGGAGAATCCGAATGAAAAACCGAGCGATTGCCGGATATGCAAAAAGAGCGTTTTTTGTTAAATATCCGACAATCGTTTGGTTTTTTACTTTTTTACCCTACCTTTGTCACTGTCAGAAGTCGAAAACATGATTCTCGATAACCGCTTTCATCACCACCATCACCGCTCCCGGAAGCACCGGTAGGCCGATGGCGTCTGTCTGAACGCGAAGCGAGATTCAACTCATACGGCGAGGCTTACCGAAAACGGTAGCCTCGCTTTTTATTCGCGAACGAATCAAACGGAAAGGATATGCTGAGAATAGCGATTCAAGCCAAAGGAAGGCTCAACGAAGAGAGTATCGGACTGCTCGCCGAGGCGGGCGTATCGATCGAGGACAGCAAGCGCAAGCTGCTCGCGCGCAGCGACGGTTTCCCTCTGGAAGTGCTCTACCTGCGCGACGACGACATCCCGCAGGCCGTGTCGATGGGCGTGGCCGATCTGGGGATCGTCGGCCTGAACGAAGTCGAGGAGAAAGGCTTCGACGTGGAGATCGTCCACCGGCTCGGATTCGGCAAATGCCGGCTGTCGCTGGCCGTCCCGAAGACGGAGCCCTACGACGGCCTGTCGTACTTCGAGGGCAAGCGCGTCGCCACGTCCTATCCGGTCATTCTGTCGCGCTTTTTCCGGGAGAAAGGCATCTCGGCCGAAATCCACGAAATCGCCGGCTCGGTCGAGATCGCGCCGTCGGTCGGCATGGCCGACGCGATCTTCGACATCGTCAGCTCGGGCGGCACGCTCGTCACCAACGGACTGAAGGAGGTCGAGCAGGTGCTCTTCTCGGAAGCGGTACTCATAGGCGGCCGCGCGCTGAGCGACGACAAGCGGCAGATTCTCTCGCAGCTGCTGTTCCGAATCGAGGCCGTCGAGCGCAGCCGGGGCCTGAAGTACGTGCTGATGAACCTGCCTCACGCGAAGATACCCGAGGCCGTGCGCATTCTGCCCGGCATGAAAAGTCCGACGATCCTGCCGCTGGCGCAGGAGGGCTGGAGCTCGATGCACGTCGTAATCAACGAACGCGAGCTGTGGAGCAAAATCGAACAACTCAAGGCGATCGGGGCCGAGGATATTCTGGTGCTGTCGCTCGAAAAAATGATACGCTGATGCGAATTACGGTGAATCCCCCAAAAAGCGAGTGGGCCGAGCTGCTCCGCCGCCCGCAGATCGACGCGCCGGTCATCGGCGAGCGGGTGGCGGCCATACTCGAACGGGTCCGCGCCGGAGGCGACCGGGCCGTGCTCGACCTGACCGCCGAGATCGACTCGGTCGCGCTCGACTCGCTCGAGGTCGCGCCCGAGGAGATCGAACGGGCCGAAGCGGCCGTCTCGCCCGAACTCAAGCGCGCCATCGCGACGGCGGCCGAGCATATCGAACGGTTCCATGCCGCCCAGCGGCCTCGGACGGTCGATCTGGAAACGGCCCCCGGCGTGCGGTGTCTCCAGCGGGCCGTGCCGATCCGGCGGGTCGGGCTCTACGTGCCGGGCGGATCGGCTCCGCTTTTTTCGACCGTGCTGATGCTGGCCGTTCCGGCCCGCGTAGCCGGCTGCGAACAGATCGTGCTGTGCACCCCTCCGCAGAAAGACGGAAGCGTAGCCCCCGCCGTGCTGTATGCGGCGTCGGTCGCCGGCGTCCGGCGCATATTCAAGGCAGGCGGAGCGCAGGCGATCGGAGCGATGGCCTACGGCACGCAGAGCATCCCGCACGTAGACAAGATCTTCGGACCGGGCAACCAGTACGTCACGGCTGCCAAGCAGCAGGTCGCCTCGTCTTCCGTCGCGATCGACATGCCGGCCGGGCCGTCCGAAGTGCTCGTCATGGCCGATTCGACGGCCGTTCCGGCATTCGTGGCCGCCGACCTGCTGTCGCAGGCCGAGCACGGGCCCGACTCCCAGACCGTCCTGCTCACTCCGTCGCGCGGGCTGGCCGAGCAAGTCGCCCGGGAAGTGGAGCGACAGCTCGCCGCGCTGCCCCGCCGGCAAACGGCCGCGCTCGCGCTCGAGAACAGCCGTATCGTCGTGCTGGACTCTCCGGACGAGATGATCGAGATGAGCAACGCCTACGCGCCGGAGCACCTGATCCTGTCGGTCGAGGACCCGTGGGCCGTCGCCGAGCGCATCACGGCCGCAGGCAGCGTCTTTTTGGGCAACTACACGCCCGAAAGCGCCGGCGACTACGCCTCGGGAACGAACCACACGCTGCCGACCTACGGCTGGGCCCGCTCGATGAGCGGAGTGAACCTCGACAGCTTCCTCCGCAAGATCACCTATCAGCAGATCACGCCCGACGGACTGCGCGGCCTCGGCCCGACGATCGAGACGATGGCCTCGGCCGAGGGCCTCGACGCGCACCGCAACGCCGTGACGATCCGTCTCGAATCCCTGTAAGGACACGTTATGAAGAACGATATGGACATACGCGAACTCTACCGCCCGAACATCCGCTCGCTGGCCCCCTACTCGACGGCCCGCGACGAGTACCGAGGCGAACTCGGCATCTTCCTCGACGCGAACGAGAACCCCTACGACAACGGCTGCAACCGCTATCCCGATCCCCGGCAGCGCGAGCTCAAGCGGCGCCTGTCGGAAATCAAGGGCGTCGTCCCGGAGAAAATATTCGTCGGCAACGGATCGGACGAGCCGATCGATCTCGCATTCCGCGTTTTCTGCGAGCCGAGACTGCACAACGCCGTGTCGATCGCGCCGACTTACGGCATGTACAAGGTGGCCGCCGCGATCAACGACGTGCCGATGCGCGAGGTTCCGCTCGAGCCCGACTTCTCGCTCGACGAGCGGAAGCTGCTCGCGGCGACGGACGGCGATACGCGGCTGCTGCTGCTCTGCTCGCCGAACAACCCGACGGGCAACTGCTTCCCGCGCGCGCAGATCGAGCGCATCGTCCGCTCGTTCCCCGGCGTCGTCGTGCTCGACGAGGCTTACATCGATTTCGCCGACACGCCGGGCCTGCTCGGCGAGTTGGACCGCTTCCCGAATTTGATTATCTTGCAGACGCTTTCCAAGGCGTGGGGCATGGCCGGACTGCGGCTCGGACTCGCGTTCGCGCAGGAAGAGATCGTCGAGACGCTGAGCCGCGTGAAATACCCGTACAACATCAACGTCATCACGCAACGGGCCGTGCTCGAGCGGCTGGAGACAAGCATCGACGGACAGATAGCCGAGATTGTCTCGGAACGCGAGCGGGTGGCCGAAGCGTTGCGAACGCTGCCTGCGGTCCGGAAGGTTTATCCGTCGCAGGCCAATTTCCTGCTCGCCCGGTTCGACGATCCGAGGGGCGTGTACGAGCGGCTGATCGGCGCGGGGATCATCGTGCGCGACCGCTCACGTGTCGCAGGCTGCGAGGGCTGTCTGCGCATCACGATCGGCACGCCCGCCCAGAACGACCGGCTGATCGAAACGCTGAAAAACGAAACCGCATGAAACGCGTCCTTTTCATAGACCGCGACGGTACGCTGGTCGTGGAACCGCCCGTCGATTACCAGCTCGACTCGTTCGACAAGCTCGAGTTCGTCCCGAAAGCCATCGGCTCGATGAGCCGCATCGCGACGCTCGGCTTCGAGCTGGTCATGGCCACGAATCAGGACGGCCTCGGCACCGAATCGTTTCCCGAGGAGACGTTCTGGCCCGTTCAGAACCTGATTATCAAGACGCTCGAAGGCGAAGGCATACATTTCGACGACGTCCTGATCGACCGCACGCTGCCCGAGCAGAACGCCCCGACGCGCAAACCCGGTACGGGAATGTTCGGCCGGTACCTCGCGGGCGGGTACGACCTGAAAGGCTCCTACGTGATCGGCGACCGGCTGACGGACGTCGAGCTGGCGCGCAACCTCGGCGCGCGGGCGATCCTGCTGCGCGAGACGGAGCAAGGGCGGAGCATGGCCGAGCAGAGCGGTCTGTCGGACGTCTGCGCGCTGATTACCGACGACTGGGACCGGATATGGCAGTTCCTGCGCGCCGGAGAGCGCACGGCCGTCGTCAAACGACGCACGCGGGAGACCGACATCCGGGTCCGCCTCGATCTGGACGGCAGTTCGACGTCGAGGATCGACACCGGACTGAAGTTTTTCGACCACATGCTCGACCAGATCGTGCATCACGCCGGCATATCGCTCGACCTGCAGGTCCGGGGAGACCTGCAGGTCGACGAGCACCATACGATCGAGGACACAGCCATCGCGCTCGGGGAGGCGATCCGCCGAGCGCTCGGATCGAAGCTCGGCATCGGCCGCTACGGCTTCTGCCTGCCGATGGACGAGTGCCGGGCCACCGTGCTGCTCGACTTCGGCGGACGCATCGAACTAGTCTGGAAGGCTCGCTTCTCGCGCGAGTACGTCGGCGACATGCCGACCGAAATGTTCCGCCACTTCTTCAAGAGCCTCGCCGAATCGGCCCGCTGCAACCTGTACGTCGAGGCCGAGGGGGAGAACGAGCACCACAAGATCGAAGCGATATTCAAGGCATTCGCGCGCGCGCTGCGCACCGCCATCGCGCGCGACAACTTTCATTTCGAGCTGCCAAGCAGCAAGGGAACGCTATGATTACGATCATCGACTACGACACGGGCAACCTCCGCTCGGTGGCCAACGCCCTCGGACGGCTGGGAGCCGAATACCGGATTACGGCCGACCCGGCCGCGATTCGAGCGGCCGAGCGGGTCCTGCTCCCGGGCGTCGGAGAGGCCTCCAGCGCGATGGCCAAGTTACGCGAGCGCGGACTTCCGGACGTGATCCGCTCGCTGAAATGCCCCGTGCTGGGCATCTGCATCGGCGTGCAGCTGCTGTGCCGCCGCAGCGAAGAGGGCGACACCGAATGCCTCGGCATTTTCGACAACGAAGTCCGCAGACTCCGAACCGAAGGGCTGAAAGTGCCCCACATGGGCTGGGACAGTATCGAGGACCTGCGCGGGCCGCTGTTCGACGGCCTCGACGAAGGTGCATACGTCTACTACGTCCACTCCTACGCGCCGCAGACAAACGCCGACACGATCGCCCGGACGACCTACGGAGAGACGTTCAGCGCCGCGATCCGGCACGACAACTTCTTCGGAACGCAGTTTCACCCGGAAAAGAGCGCTTCGGTCGGCGAGCGCATCCTGCAAAACTTTTTGAGACTATGATCGAAGTCATTCCCGCCATCGACCTGATCGGGGGCCAGTGCGTCCGGCTCACGCAGGGCGACTACGACAGAAAGACCACCTACTACAAAGACCCGCTCGACGCCGCCCTGCGGTACGAGGAGTGCGGCGCAGGACGTCTGCATCTGGTCGATCTGGACGGGGCGAAAGCCTCCCGTCCGGCCAATCTCGGCGTGCTGGAGCGGATCACTGCGCGCACCTCGCTCGAAGTGCAATACGGCGGCGGCATCAAAAGCGCGGAGGCGCTGTGCGACGTATTCGGCTCGGGGGCTTCGCGCGCGATCTGCGGAAGCATTGCCGTCGCCCGGCCCGACCTGCTGCGACAGTGGTTGACCGAGTTCGGCCCGGAGCGGATCGTGCTCGGAGCGGACACCCGCGACGGCCGCGTCGCCGTCAACGGCTGGCAGGAAGCCTCCGCAATCGGAGTCGAGGAACTGATCGGACGGTTCGCAGACAGCGGTCTGCGGCAGGTAATCTGCACCGACATCGCCAAAGACGGCATGCTGTCGGGCCCGTCGGTCGACCTGTACCGGAAACTGCTCGAACGTTTCCCCCGGATCGAACTGACTGCCAGCGGCGGCATCGGCTCATGGGACGACATCGAGAAGCTCGACCGAGCGGGCGTGCCGTGCGTCGTCGTCGGCAAGGCGATTTACGAGGGCCGGATCGGCTTCGACCGGCTGAAAGCGCATTACGGCGCGGCCGAGCGGTAAAGCAAGAGGTGCAATACCCGAGCCGTCGACCATCCGACCGAAAGCGGAACGGCAGGAGGCCGCGCCCGAAACGAAACCTTCCGGCATCGGAAAATCCGGTCCGGAACGAGATAACCCGAATAAAACGACAGAAACGTGTTAGCCAAACGCATCATACCTTGCCTCGACATCAAGGACGGACAAACCGTCAAGGGGATCAACTTTCTCGGCCTGAAGGACGTGGGCGACCCGGTCGAGCTGGGGCGACGCTACGCCGAACAGGGAGCCGACGAGCTGGTCTACCTCGACATCAGCGCGACGCAGGAAGGCCGGCGCACATTCGCCGAGCTGGTCACCCGTATCGCCGAGCGCATCAATATTCCGTTCACCGTCGGCGGCGGCATCGCATCGGTCGAGGACGCGGGACGACTGCTCGCCGCCGGAGCCGACAAGGTGACGGTCAACAGCGCCGCCGTGCGCAATCCAGAGCTCATCAGCGACATCGCCTCGAAATACGGCAGCCAGTTCGTCGTCGTGGCGATCGACGCCAAGCAGGCTGACGGCCGGTGGCGCGTGACGACGCACGGCGGCCGCCGGCTCACCGACCGGGAGCTTTTCTCCTGGGCCGCCGAGGCGCAACGACGCGGAGCGGGCGAGATTCTGTTCACGTCGATGGACCACGACGGGACGAAAAACGGCTACCCGTGCGACACCTACGCCCGGCTGTCGGAACGGTTGTCGATTCCCGTCATCGCTTCGGGCGGAGCCGGATCGGTGCGGCACATCGCCGACGTGCTGACGCTCGGCAAAGCCGACGCCGCGCTGGCAGCCAGCATTTTCCACTACGGCGAGATTCCTATTCCGTCGCTTAAGCGACAATTGTACGAACAGCATATAACCGTCAGATTATGATAAAATTCAGCGAACTGAACACAGCCAAGAGCTGCGAGGGACTGGTTCCCGCCATCATTCAGGACGACGACACGCGTCAGGTCCTGATGCTGGGCTACCTCAACGAGGAGGCATTCGACAAAACGGTGGCCGAGGGCCGCGTCACATTCTTCAGCCGCACGAAAGGCCGGCTGTGGACCAAAGGCGAAACGAGCGGCAACTATCTGCATGTCAAAAGCATCGCAAAGGATTGCGACTCGGACACGCTGCTGATCCGCGTCGTTCCGGCCGGCCCGGTCTGTCACACGGGCAGCAAGAGCTGTTTCGGCGGCCGCGAGAACGAGGGCTTCATCGGACTGCTGCAGTCGGTGATCCGGCAGCGTCACCGCGACATGCCCGAGGGTTCGTACACGACGAAGCTCTTTACGAAAGGAGCGGCCAAAATCGCGCAAAAGGTGGGCGAGGAAGCCGTCGAGACCGTCATCGAGGCCGTTGCGAACAACAATCCCGATCTGGTTTACGAGGCATCGGACCTGATCTACCACCTGCTCGTGCTGCTCGAGAATCAGGGTCTGTCGATCGCCGATCTGGAGGAGGAACTGGCCAAAAGGCACAAATAGGCACGCAAAATGCGGATATTTTGCTACCTTTAGGACCGCATTCAAACCATTCTGCTAAAAACGAACGACATGGACAATAAGAAAATCGGTATCGCCAGCGACCACGCCGGCTACCAGCTCAAGGAATTCATCATCGGCTACCTCGACTCGAAAGGCTACGACGTGCACGATTTCGGCTGCCACAGCGAGGAAAGCTGTGACTACCCCGACTACGCGCACCCGCTGGCCGAGGCGATCGAAAAGGGAGAGCTTCTACGCGGCATCGCAATGTGCGGCAGCGCCAACGGTATCACGATCACGCTGAACAAGCATCAGGGTATCCGCGCGGCGATCTGCTGGGAGCCCGAAATCGCGTCGCTCGCACGCAAGCACAACGACGCGAACGTATGCTCCATGCCCGCCCGCTTCATCGACCGCGACACGGCGATCAAGATCGTCGACACATTCCTCTCGACCGAGTTCGAGGGCGGCCGGCACCAGCGCCGGATCGACAAGATCCCGGTTTCGGGATGCGGATGCAGGAAGTAGCCGATCCGACCCCAAACGCATGTCCAAAGCGCCCGCTCCGGCGGGCGCTTTTTTCGTCGCGCACCGTTGCGAAATTATCGCTACATTTGTCCCAAAATTCGGACAGATTATGAAATATCTCTTTCCGCTGCTGATTTTTCTCGCCGCCGCGACTTCCGGCAGGCTGCACGCCCAGATCAAGAAAAAAACGCCCAACGGATACCCGACGCTATACGACTACCGCACGAACAATCCCGACGGAAGCCGCATCTACTACGCCGACAAGCGGTCGGCCGCCCTGATGAAAGTGAGCCCGGGCAACGACTACAAGATCGAATGCAGCGAGGCTTTGGAAAAGGACTACCTGACCGACAGCCTGTGGGGTATCGTCTACAAAGACACGGTCTATCTGAACTGCAAGCCGTTCTCGGGACTCGACTGGTACGCCAAGGCCGAGTACGGAACCGGTAGGCGCTATCTGTACCTGAACATCGCCATCCCGCTGAACCCGAAGTACAAGAGCATTCTGGGCGACTACTCGCAGGCCCCGGCCGTCAAAACCGGAGGCTCGATCCCGAAGATCGGCGGCCTGATCGGCGGAGCGGTCAAAGGTGCCGTCGACAGGCTTTCGACGCGCATTCCCGTGATCTACGACACCGAAACCGGGCAGTGCCGATGCCTCACCACCGAACTGCTGTACAGCTTCTCGCAGAAATATCCCGAACTGAAAAGCCAGTTCGGACTGGTCAAGATCGAAATGCTGTCGGTCTACGCGTTCCGCGATTTCGCCGAAGCGCTCAACACCGCCGACGAGCAGGAAAAACTGAAAGCCAAGCAGGCCGAGCAGCAGGCGGCCGAAGCCGAGGCGAAAGCCCGCGCCGAGGCCGAACGCGCCGCAGCCGATTCGGCCGCGCATGCGATGGCTACTGTTTCGGCCGTCGATTCGACGAGCCGTTCCGGCGAAGGCGAATCGGTTTCTCCGACCGAAACGGCGGGCTCTGGGGAGGCCAGCCAGCCGGTCCCGGCGCAGGCTCCGGCTGCGACGGACGACCCGAACAAGGTGCAGGTCAAGATTCCGGTACAAGTTCCGGCTCAGTAATCCGTGAAAGTCCATTTCATTTGAAACGAGCCGGGCAACGGACCGCTCCGGACCGGATGCAGGTCCGACGGGTCCGTCCGGGAAACGACAAAGGATTCTTTCCGAAACGCTTTCCGCAATCTCCCTTCGCGGCACCCGGCAGAGAATCGGCTCGCAACCGACAGGGACGGAATCCCTGCCCGGAGAGACACACGCCTCGTTTTTCGCCCCAGACCGGCCGGGGCGGCCGCACGGACCGCTCCGGCAACCGATACCGCGACGGCCACGCGGAACCGAACCGGAATTGGGACCGAGGGAGAAAACCCGTCACACGATCCGCAGCCGATTCGTCATAAAATACTGAAACACGCCGCGAAGTACCAGAAACAGCAGGAAAGCGAACCACAGCGCATCGTTTCCGGCCACGCTCCTCAGTCCGTAGTAAGCGGTGAAAAAACCGACGGTCGACAGAAAGACCGAATTGCGCATCACGGCCGTGCGCGTGGCACCGATCAACACACCGTCGATCAAAAAAGGCGCAAAAGCCACCAAAGGAATCACGATCAGCCAGGCCACGTAATCGCCGGCTCCGACCAGAATCTCCCGACTGTCGGTAAAGAGCGAGAGCACGCTCCGCCATCCCGCCGCATACAGGCCGACATAAAGCGCGGCAACCGCCGCCCCCCACACGAGCAAAGCCCGGATGCACCGGCGCAGCATCGGCGCGTTGCGCGCTCCGACGTACCGTCCCGCCAGCGCCTCGCCGGCATAGGCGAATCCGTCCATCAGGTAGGAGAACAGCGTGAAAAGCTGCATCAGCAGCATGTTGACGGCCAGCAGCGTATCGCCCATGCCTGACGAGGCGGCCGTGAAGAACGTGTAGACGATCACGATGCAGGCCGTTCGCAGGAAAATATCGCCGTTGATCCGGAAGAAAGCCGTCATCGGCCGGAGCCTCAGGCTGTCGCGCAGATCGACGTAGCGCCCGAAACGGCGGTAGTAGCACAGCCAGAGCGCTACCGACAGCAGCAGCCCGGTATACTGCGCGACGACGGTCCCCCATGCGACGCCCGCGATACCCCACCCCAGCCCGAGCGCGAACCACAGACAGCAGAGTATATTGACCAGATTGATCGCGATCGAGACATACATCGGGAAGCGCGAGTTCTGCATGCCGATGAACCACCCCTGAAACGCGAACAGCGAAACGGTCGCCGGAGCGGCCCATATCCGCGCATGAAAATACTCGGCCGCATAGCCCATCGTATGCGGCGTGCCGTCCATCATCCGAAAGGCCAGTCGTCCGACAGGCTCCCGAAAGAGGATCAGCAGCACGGCCGCCAGCAGAGAGACGCTCAGCGCGCGGACCAGCACAGCCGTAATCTCCGGGAAATTCCGAGCCCCGTACGACTGCGCGGTCAAACCGCTCGTCCCCATGCGCAGGAACGCGAAGTTCCAGTAGATGAAGTTGAAGACCGACGTACCGATGCCGATCCCTCCGATCAGTGCGTCGTCGCCCAGATGCCCGACGATGGCCATATCGACCATGCCCAGCAGCGGGATCGTGATGTTCGACACGATATTCGGAACGGCCAGAGAGAGTATCTTGCGGTTCATGGAGGCAAAGGTATCACATTTTCACCATTCGTCCACCGGAGCGCAACGCCCGATCGAAAAGCACGCCTTCGGCTGCCGCGCCCCGGTACGGAACGGGCAGCCGA
Source organism: uncultured Alistipes sp. (assembly GCA_902491835.1). Taxonomy (GTDB): domain Bacteria; phylum Bacteroidota; class Bacteroidia; order Bacteroidales; family Rikenellaceae; genus Alistipes_A. The sequence continues at coordinate 44,681 of CABUJP010000001.1, forward strand.
CCCGAAAGCGAGCGATCCCGATCGGGCTCCGCCACGAGGCTCGCTGGATTCGGGCTGCGGAGACCTGTCCGAATCACGCCGGGACCGACCGATCCACTCGGGCATCCCTTGTAAGAATACATGGCGGAAACGAACGATACAACGAAGCCCGATCATATATTTTATGTAGCGGTTTTCGAGTTTCCGGTTTCTCCGCATGAAATCGCTTGACGAAGAGGACTTCATGGCAGGGACCTGTCGGATACGCAATACGAGACCGCAAGCCACGACTGACGGATATGGAAACTCCGGATGCGAGAACTATGGTACATGGAAGCATATAATCGCCCGACGAAGATACCGTAATCGGCGAACGACGGCCGGACACGCGGCGCCCGGACTCGACCGGTCCGGAACACGCGCCGCACACCGAAAAGACATGCGCTCGGGACCGCCGGACGGACGCCTCCGTTCCGCAAGCCGGCGGACGAATTAATCGGAAGCCGCGCACCGAATTCCGGGAAAAAGCGGTATCTTCGTAACGACAAGCGCAACACTTCCATGGAACACTACGAAGAAATACACGGCCGCGAGCACGACAGCGCGCTGGCGGTCAACAAGGGAATCGAACAACCGCCGATCGTCAATCCCCATTTCCGCAAAGTAAGGCGGCAGCGGATGACGACCGACCAGTACATGGAAGGCATCCGCTCGGGCAATATCACGGTCCTGTCCCAAGCGATCACGCTGGTCGAAAGCCTGTTGCCGGAACACTACGCTCAGGCTCAGGAGATCATCGAGCGCTGCCTGCCCTATTCGGGCGGCTCGGTGCGCATCGGCATCACCGGCGTGCCGGGCGCGGGCAAATCGACGTTCATTGAGGCGATCGGCGACATGGTCACCGGTCTCGGGCACAAGCTGTCGGTGCTGGCGATCGACCCGAGCTCGGAACGCAGCAAGGGCTCGATCCTCGGCGACAAGACCCGCATGGAAACGCTCGTGCACAACCCGAAAGTATTCATCCGGCCCTCGCCCTCGGCCGGATCGCTCGGCGGCGTGGCGCGCAAGACGCGCGAGAGCGTCATCCTGTGCGAAGCGGCCGGATTCGACGTGATCTTCATCGAAACGGTCGGCGTGGGCCAGTCCGAGACGGCTGTCCATTCGATGGTCGACCTGTTTCTGCTGTTGCAGATCGCCGGAGCCGGCGACGAGCTGCAGGGCATCAAGCGCGGCATCATGGAGATGGCCGATATGATCGCGATCAACAAGGCCGACGGCAACAACGTGCAGCGGGCCGAAGTGGCCAAAAGCCATTTTGCGAACGCGCTGCACCTGTTCCCGATGCCCGACTCGGGTTGGCGTCCGAAAGTATACACTTGCTCCGCCGTCGAGAAAACGGGACTGAGGGAAATCTGGAGCGGCATCGAGGACTTCCTGAAATTCACGCGCGGCAACGGCTACTACCAGCGCAACCGCCATCGGCAAGCCAAATACTGGATGTACGAGACGATCCACGAGGCGCTGCGCGAGAGCTTCTATCGCAACGAGGCCGTCGAATCGCGGATCGCCCGGTACGAGGAACTGGTGCTGTCGGACAAAAAGAGCTCATTCGTAGCGGCCCGCGAGCTGCTCAACAGCTATTTCGAGGACATCCGGAAATAAGGAAGCGAAGCCGCCCCGACGCTTACTCCGCGACCGCATACGCCGGCTTCGTTCCATACATCCATAACCACTCTTTGCAAAACCGTCACCCGAGCGAGAGGAGAGGTCCGGCCCGCCCGGTTTCAACTTCCTGTAAATCGGGACCGGCGAAACATGCCGCTGCCCGAAACAACAGGAAACGGCCCAATCCCTGCCATCCCGTTATCGGGCATAACGGATCGCCGCCTCGATATTGATGCCGCTCTCCCACGGGCGGCAGCCGCAACCGCTCGGCCGGCCGTCGACATAATACTCGACCCAGGCTCCGGCGCCGTCGCGCAGGCTCATCATCCGGTCGTACACCTCGTCCCGCAGCGGATGCCCCGTCTCGCACAACGCGTAGAGGAACATGCCGAAATCGTAGCCCAGTATGCGGTCCTGCCCCGAAACTCTCCCGGTCCGCTCGTAGAGTGCCACCACGTCGTTCAGGAACGCCCGCTTCTCGCTCTCCGAGAAAAGTTCCGAGCCGATATAAATGGGAAACAGATTGGCCGACGGAATACTGAAAAGTTTCGGTTCGGGAAGCTCGACGGCCACATGGTCCTTGGTCATGCAATCTTTGCAAAAATAGAGGCATCCCTTGAAATGGTACGTCTCGGGAAAATAGTCGAAATGCCCGGGATACAGGCAGACGCCGGGCCGGGTCGGCGGATAAGCGACTTTCCGTTCCCGCCGGGGATTGTTGACGTACAGATGCCCGTCGCGGCAGAAATTATCGCGGAACCGCTCGCTGCACTCGTCCGCGTCGCGCTCCAAGGCTCCGATCCGTGCAGCGCTCCACAGCCCCTGCTCGCGGACGAAGCGGATCAGCCGGCGGCTTCCCTCGACGAACAGCAGCGTCGCCTCGGCCGAGCCGTGATACATCACCTGGCGGGGAACCACGCCCCCGGCGATATAGGTCTCGTCGCCGTTGAACGGCAGCATGCCGTCGATCAGGTTCCGCTGCTGGGCCTCGGTCGCCCACTCGAGCATCGGCATGATCTCGCGCAGGAAAGCCGTATCGCGCGTCTTGCGGTAGTAGTCGAACGCCTGCACGACCAGATAGCCCGTAATCTCCGTCTCGTCATTCTCGTGCCGGTGGAAAATGCCGGGGTAGCCGATCGCCTGAGCGTTATGGATCAGGCCGCTGCGCTGCCACACCCGCCAGTAGAAGTCGAGTATCATCCGCGCGCGCTCCCACTCGCCCAACGCGAGCAGCGCCCGCGAAACGCCGTACTGGTCGCGGACGTAGCCCATATGATAGACGATGCCGGCCAGTACGGAGCCTTCGGACGACTGCTGGCTGCGGATCAGCGCGGCCGCGTCATCGACGGCCTGCAGGAACTCGCGCCGCCGCTCGCCCGACAGGGCCGACGCCGTGACATTCGGCCGGCTCACGGACCGGGATGCCGTCCGCAACAAGGCGGACCCGGAGACGGAGGCGATCCGGGCCGTCTCCCGGTCGAGCTCTTCCCGGGAGCGGGCGGCGATCACATACAGCGCGCCCTCGCCCGGCGAGGCGGTCAGCGTCAGCTCGCGTCCGTTCCCCCCGGACCGCTCCAGACGGACCGCTCCGGTCGTCACGAGGCGGTAGCAATAGCCCGAAGGACTTCGGTACGTACTGTAGAACGGAACGCCGGCCTTCAGATCGACGCGGAAGACGCTCCGCACGTCGGCCCATGAGACGGGAAGTCCGTCCTCCGCGCAGCTCAGGCTCTCCTCGAAAGGACGGTAGCGTTCCTCCAGCTCGACCCCGAGCCGGTAGCGGACCGGCCGCTTCTGCCGGAAAAGTCGCACGAAGACCGGACTGCTGTCCGCGACGAAATCGGTATGCTGGCCCGCGACCCCGTGACCGTCCCGAAGCCGGTGATTCCATACGGAAGTGCCGGCCTCGCGCTCCGAGGCTACCTGCAACCCGTCGCACAGGCTCAGCGTAAGCAGGGAGGGAGAAGAATAGGGCGGTCCGAAAATTTGCAGGATGTCGGCGCCGCGACCGTAAACGCACAGTTCGCCGTTGCCGATCGCATGAATGCCCGGAACGTCCGCATTGCCGGAAGCGTCGCCGGAGGCTGCCGCAGCCGCCTGTCCCAGCAGAAGCAGGCAGACCGGCAGCAGATGTCGGAAAAGTTTCATCGTATCGAAATTTAGGTCAGCAGTAAGAACAATTGTCCTTCAGGCGAATATACGAAAAAACGGGCAAAAAGGGAAAACCGCCGCAAGGATTCGCATCCGGAATCGCAACGTTCCCCGAGAGCCAAATACAAGGCAACCGTCTAAACGGGTACGGAGAGAAAGGTCCGGAAAGGTGGGTCCGGAGAAAAAAGTCCGGACGGAAAGGACCGGACGGATGAGTCCGGACGGAAAGGACCGGACGGATGAGTCCGGACGGAAAAGTCCGGCGGGAAGTACCCGGCCGGCCGATGGCCTGACATCCTTCCTCCCGAACTCTATCGCACGGACAGGAAGCGCCGCAACGACATGCGATCCGGATGCGAAGCGACAGACGTCCCGCTCCGAAAGAGCGACCCGAGTCCGGTCGTGCTTCCATACGGCCGCCTCTTCGGACACGCCTGCACGGACAATCCCGCACGGACCATACGGACCGCTCTTCCGGCCGTTCCCGGAGCCGTCCGATCGCTCTGCCTCAGAGCCGCGCCGTTCTCATACGAGATATAGCCATTCCTCACCAGCGCTCGCGCCCGGAATTTACCTTCGATCCTGCGGCCCGCGGCCACAAGACCGCGCATTCGATACCGCGTCATCTTTCCGGCGGAAAGAACTTCGCGCCATGAGGTCGAAAATGCTAAAATTCGACGGCCGGCACAGGAAAGCTGGCGATTATCTACTTCAATGTACCAAGGCTCGCGCCCCGGAGTTTCCATATCCGCAAGCCGCGGCTTGCGGTCATAGGCTGCGTACCCTTGGGTTTCTACCATGAAATTCCCCCGTCGAAAGCGATTTCATGCCGAGAAACCGGAAACTCGAAAACCGGCACGATAAAACATACGATCGGGGCAAAATACATGAATCGGAAGTGCCTCCGACGACACGCCTCCCCGGCGGCTCTTACCGCCTCTCGATCTGCTCGACGCGGCGCCCCGCCTCCCGCGCCAGCGCGGCCGTATCGGTCCCGACCAGCTCTCCGCACTCGACCAGAATCCTCCCGTCGACGAGTACGGTATCGACATCGGTCGATTTGGCATTGTACACCAGACCGGCTATCGGATCATTGCCCGGCGCCCAGTGCGGACCGCCCATGTCGACCAGAATCAGGTCGGCCCGGGCTCCCGGCGCGATGACGCCCAGGTCGCCCTCCATACCGATCGCGCGCGCTCCGCCGACGGTCGCCATACGCAGCGTCTCGTATGCCGGCAACACGCTCGCATCGCCGGTAGCGACTTTCTGCAACAGCGAGGCCGTGCGCATCTCGTCCCACATATCCAGGTCGTTGTTCGAGCAGGGGCCGTCGGTTCCGATGCCGACCGTCAGGCCGCGCCCGATCATCCGCGCGACCGGAGCGATCCCGCTGGCAAGCTTCATGTTGCTCTGCGGATTATATGCGACCGACACTCCGTAGCGAAGCAGGATGTCCATATCCTCCTCGGTCAGGTGCACGCAGTGCACGGCCAGCGTCGGATAATCGAAAACACCCAGGTCACGCAGATACTCGGCCGGGGTCTTGTCGTAGCGCTGCCGGATCGTTTCGGTCTCGGACCGCGTCTCGCTCAGATGAACATGAATGCCTAAGCCGTATTTTTCACATAAGGACAAAGCCTTGCGAACGGATTCCGGCGAGCACGTATAGGGAGCATGCGGCGCGACGCGCACGCCGATGCGATTCCCGTCCGCTCCGGCATAGCGTTCGGCCAAACGGACGGTCTCCCGCTCGAACGCCTCGTAGTTCGTATCGATAAAGGCCGGGCACACGACAGCCCGCATGCCGCTCTCGAGCACGGCCTCGGCCACGCGGTCGGCATGCCAGTACATATCGACGAAAGTCGTCGTCCCGCCCAACAGCATCTCGGCGATCCCGAGGCGGGCTCCCAGGTAGACGTCGTCGCCCGTCAGCTTCGCCTCGAACGGCCAGACCCTGTCGGCGAGCCACTCCATCAGCGGCAGATCGTCGGCATAGTTCCGCATCAGCGACATCGCCACATGGTTGTGCAAATTGATCAGGCCCGGCATCAGCAACTTCCCTCCGGCGTCGATCACGCGCCGCGAGCGGTTCTCCGACTCCGTTCCCCGATCATCGGACCCGTTGTCCGGAGTCGCCGGAAGAACCGACGATATGCGGCCTCCGGAAATGGCGACCGATCCCCTGAAAAATTTCCGGGGATCGTTTGCCGAAGCCGTCATAGGCAGAATCAACGCATTTCTTATCAGTATGTCCATACTCTTTCCCGTTAAGACAGCGGCCCTTCCTTCGGATGAGGCAAGAGACTGTCATACGCAGAGCAAAACCCGCTCCGCTCTACTTCGCCTCGACCGAGCCCTTCACCGTCAAGATGTGCATCTTCTCCGGCGTATTGGCATATATCTTCAAGGCTCTCAGGTAGTCGCCCGATTGCTGCCCGCGCGGATTGAACGTAACGGTCAGCACGGCCGTGTCGCCGGGCATGACGGGCCTCTTGGAGAATTTCGCCTGCACGCATTCGCAAGACTTGGCCACTTTCAACACGACCAACGGCTCGTCGCCCGCATTGACGAAAGCGACCGACTCTGCGACCGGCGCGCCTTTCGGATCGGCCGGTCCCAAATCGACCGATTTTTTCAAAAACTTCAGGGACGGCTGTCCGCCGAGCGTTCCGGCAGCGAGCGCGAGCGAAATAAGAAGCAGAAAACGTCTCATAGGATTGGTATCGAAAATTCGGCGAACGAACCGACAGACGATAGAACCGGACGTTCCCCCCCCTGCCGCTCTCCGGGCGGATTCCGCAAAAACGGTCCCTCCGCAATCGGGGCCCTTACGCCGGCAAGGATTTATTGCATCCGGAAATTATAGGTGATCGTACCGGTCTGCGACAACGGTGCGCTTTCGTCCACATTGAACCGCGCGCCCCTCGCGGCTCTCAGCGCCGCGTTGACGAGTACGCTGTTTTGCGTCGTAGATCCCTTGGCCCGGTAGGCGGCCGAGGTAACCCGCCCCTGCTGATCGACGACGATCTCGATCACGACGCGTCCCTGATCCTTCGCACGGTAGTCGGGGCTCGGCAGGCCGCCGACCAGCGAACGGCCCGAAAGGCTGGCCGAATTGCCGTCCGTTCCCGTTCCGGTCCCCTCGTGACTGCCTTCCGGCGTTCCGGCAGGATCGCCCTGATTACCCTTCCCGGTCCCGGTACCCTCGCTGCGCGAAGAGCTGCCCTCGGTCCGACCGGGGAAAAGCGCCTTGCGATTCACCTCGCGCGGCTTCTCGGCCGGCTGCTGAGGCTTCGGCTGGGGCTTGGCCTGCACCTGCTCCTTTTTCGGCTTCTTCTCCGGCTTCTTTTCCTCTTTCACCACGGGCACGTCCTCGTCGGTCTGCTGCGTCATCTGCTCCTGCTCGTCGGGCTGGGCCTCCGAGGGTGCCTGCGTCTGCTGCGGAGCGTCGGCCGCCTCGTCGTTCATCGCCAAATCCTCGCCGGGCGCGGCCTCGGCCACATTGCCGAAATTGATCATCAGCCCTTCGCCCGTATCGGGTGGCTCGGCGAGCGTGAAGCGAACGAGCAACAGCAGGAGCAGCACCAGCGCCGCATAGGCGAACGTCGCCGCTGCGCCGATGACACGCTGCTGCGTGCGGTCCTCTTGCTGAAAGTCGATCATATGCCTTCTATTCGGGCCTCGTGGCCGCAAATATCTTGTACTTGTTCCGCATGGCGATGTTCATCACCTTGATGACCTCTCCGAACGGGACCGTCTCGTCGGTATGCAGCGAGATGACCGGGTCTTCCTGCCCCTGCAAACGCGCCTGCAGGGCCGCCTCCAGTTTGTCGAAAGCGATCGGCTCGGTCTCCAGATAATAGGTCAGGTCGGCCGTAATGGAGACGGAAGTCGCAGCCTTGTCCTTGATCTGGTTCGAGCTCTTGGGCAAGGTCAGCTTCACCGCATTGGGATTGATCAGCGTGGTCGAGAGCATCATGAAGAGCAGCAGCAGGAAGATCAGGTCCGTCATCGACGAAGCGCTGAATCCGACTTCTACCTTAGACCCTCTTTTGATAGCCATAGTTTTGCATTTTTATCCGTTATCAATCAGGCGGCTACTGCTCGATGGGCTGGTTCAGAATATCCATGAAAGCGATCGAGTTGGCCTCCATTTGGAACACGAGTTTCTCGATGCGCGCCACGAGGTAGTTGTAGCCGAAATAGGCCGGTACGCCGACTACCAGACCGCCGACGGTCGTCACCATCGCGACGTACATGCCGCTCGCCAGCACCGTCATGTCGACCGTTCCGCCCGCCTGCGACATATTCATAAACGCCTGCACCATGCCGACCACCGTACCCAGAAATCCGATCATCGGCGCGCCGCCGGCGATCGTCGCCAGAATCGGAAGTCCCGTCTCGAGCTTCGACACCTCGAGGTTGGCGACGTTTTCGATCGAACTCTGCACGTCGCTGAGCGGGCGACCGATTCGGCCGATTCCCTTCTCGATCATGTGGGCGATCGGCGTGTTGGTCTGGCGGCAGAGCTGCACGGCGGCTCCGATCCGTCCCTCACAGATATGTTCCCGAATCCGGTTCATGAAGTTCATATCGACGGCCGAAGCCTTGCGGATCGCCCAAAAGCGCTCGAAAAAGATGAAAACGGCCACGCCGCCCAGAATCAGCAGAGGCCACATCAGAAATCCGCCGGCCAAAAAGAGTTCGCCCAGCCCCATCGTCTTCGGAGCCTGCTCGGCGGCCACCGCCACCGCTTCGGTTGCTTGCAACAGGATCATCATATCTTCAATAAAGAGTTTTTTAGTTTTCCGGTCATTCCCCTCGCGGGCCCGACAGCGCCCGCGTACCGCCGCTGCCGAGTTACAAAAATACGCTTTTTCATCGAAATCGCATCGCAGGCCGGCGATTTGCGGAGATTTTTATTTCCCGTCCGTCGCCGCCTCCAGACTATCGGCCGCAGCCTGCCGCTCGGCCTGCCGCAACTCGCGCGATAGACGCCGGCGCTGCCGGCGGTCCTTGATGGTCCGGATCAGATCGCCGAAATTGTCGAAGCTCTGCCGGTAAGAGATTCCCAGACCGCTCTCCTGCAGGCCCTGATTCTCGTCGAACCGGTCGATCGTCCTCGTGAAAGCCTTGACTTTCAGATTGCCGGCCTCGTCGAGCAGCAGGCTGAGCGTCACGTCGCCAGTCAGGCTGTTGGCCGTCCGGTTGTTCATCGGCATGCCGTTGCCCGTATCGTAGCTGACGTCGCCCTCGACGATCAGCCGGTCCTTGATCAGCTCGCCGTAGAACTCCGTGCCGAACTCGTCGGACGTCTCCTCGCTCTTGGGCCGGAACTTCGGCGCCAGCCGGAAACGGTCCGTCGAGAGCAGATTGCTCAGCTGGGTCGACAGGAACTCGATGCCCGTCACGGTCGCGCCCATCGCGCCGATATTGAGGTTTTGGCTCGTACCCGAATTGTCGGCATAGAAGCTCTGCGTGGCGAGCAGCCAAAGGAACTGGGTCGACATCATCTCCTGCGTGTTCATCGCGTTCCGCACGAGCGATTGGGTTTCGGGATCGGTGTTCGGCACGCTGACGTCAAACGTCAGCGTAGGCTGCGTGAGCCGGTCCGACAGCCGGATGATACACTCCACGGGCACGTTGCGCCGCAGGTTCTGCCCTCCTCCGCTCCCGCTGAGCAGCGGAGCCAGCGATGCCTTCAGCTTGTACACGGCCGTGATGTTCACCAGCGCGTCGGCCGGATCGCCCGTCCACTGAATGTTGCTTCCCGCCTGAATCAGAAAGTTGCGCGTAGCGAAATTCTGAAGCGAGAAGCGATAGCTCCCTTCCGTGATATCGTAGTCGCCATAGATGGTGAACTCCTTGTCCACCGGATTGACATGCAGGTTCAGTGTTCCGTTGCCACGCCCGCGCAGCACGTTGTCGCCGGCCTGGTCGAGCGTCAGCTGCATTTCGGCGTTCGGACGAATGTCGAGCGCCATCTTGATGTCCATATCCGACCGGAAACTCTCGCGGCCCATCCGGCGCGAAAGGAACTGCCTCCGGCGCGAAACGCTCCGAAGGCTATCGTCGGCAGCCCGTTTGGCCGGATCCTCGAAAACGATGAAGTCGGCAGCCGAGATATCGGACCCGCCGTTGCCCAGCGGCAGGAAAAAGCGGGTATTCTCGGCCGAGGTCGCGACGATATCCATGCTCACGCCGTTCTTGTTCCCGCGGATCGTCGCGCTGCCGGTGGCATAGACGCTTCCGTAGAACAGCTCGTTCTGCTGAGGAGTCGTGTTCAGCACAAGCGTACGGTCGGGCCGCACATGCACCTCGTAGCTCAGGTTGCGCGGATTGGCGAAGCTGAAGCTCATGTCGAACCCGGCCCGGCCGCCCGACGGCCCGTACAGTTCGGTAGGCCGCAGCGTCATCGTGTTCCGGCGGACGTCGATCACGGCGTCCGACATCGTATAGGGGACATTCGTGTAATCGACCGTCGAGCGGAACGTCCCGACGCCGATCGTCCCGTCGAGGGTCAGCTTCCCGCCGGGATTGGTCAGCCGCAGCGAAGCGTCGGCCATGCCCTGCGTTTCGCGCAGCACGCCCTCAAGCACCGGATCGAGCAGCGAGAGATCGATTCTGCGCAGATGTACGTCGGCCTCCAGACGCTTGTCGGCAGGCGCGTAGAATCCCTCGAAGATCGAGCTGTCGGCCGCGCGGTCGATCAGCCTGAAAAGCGCCCGGCGAGATTGCAAGTCCCACCGGCTCTCGAAGCGGCTGTCGGCTAACGGGACCCCGTTGACGCGCACGCTGTCGAAATCGATGCCGGCGCGGAGCACTCCGCCCCCATAGGCCGATACCAGCTCGGCCGAGCCGTTGGTCACGCCCTCGAAAGCGTAGCCCTGACGCTCCGCGAAGCGGGAGAAGGGCTTCAGGTCGAACCGGTGCAGCTGCAAGCGCAGCGTATCCTGATCGCTGCGCGAGGCCACGCCGTCGACGGACAGCCGTTGCTGCCCGCTGGAGATGCTGAACCGGTCGACGTCGACCCGCGTGGAGTCGAAAACGATCTGCCGGGCCCAGATCCTCCATGTCCGTCCGTTGGTCGTGAAAGACGAGGGATTGAAGCGGACGCGCACCTGAGGAACGCCGCTTTGCGGGTCCCGGCCGAGCGTAGAGGTCGTGCTGAGCAGGGCGTAGGTCCCGTTGTCGGAGTTGTTGAACCGCGCGGCCAGGTTGATCCGGTTCTCCTTGGCCCCGCCGATCACCGAAAAATCGGGCATGTACATTCCCTTGGCGAACAGGTCGGCGGCTGTCACGAAAAGAGAGATCGAGTCGCCCTGATTGCGGCAGGAGGCCTTGAGGTCGGATACGAAAAACCGCTCGTTCTCGATCAGCTCCGAGTCGAGCGTCAGCGAGAAGACATCGCTCTCGGGATTGAACAGGAAAACCAGTTTGGTTCCCTGAGCGAGCTTGAGCCCCGGAAAGAAAATGCCCGCCACGTTGTTCGCGCGCTTCACGTTCACGTCGAGCAGATAGTAGCTGTCGATACGCGAGGCGCCGGCTACGGAGGAGACCGAGTCCTCGGCCGTCCGGGGCCGCTCCGAAAGCGAAGGCAGATAGGAGCGCAACGTGTTGCTGAAATACGAGAACATGTTCTCGTAGCTGAGCTTGCCCCGCAGCTCGGCGTCGGCGAAAGGCGAGTACAGCCCGATCAGCTTGCGGTCGCTGCCGTTCTCGGCCAGCAAGCGGATACGGCCCGTCCGGACCGTGTCGAGCTGGTTGACGTAGGTCATGTCGAAAATCTCGGCTTCTCCGTTGATGTTGTCGAGCGAAGTGCCCGACGCCTGCGCATGCAGTCCGCAACGCACCCTCGACACCGTGTCGCGCCGGTTGAAATGCAGCTCGTGCAGATCGGCGTTGACCAGATTCAGGTCGAAATGATAGACGGGCTGCTCGCCGTTGAAATCGAGGTCGCCGTCGAAGTCGAACGTCATGTTCGGGTCGTCCGTCGCGATTTTCCCGGTAAACCGCCGGTTCTCGAAACGGCCGTCCAGCGAAATGTCCCGATAGGCGTAATCGTTGAACTCGAGCTTCGGAACCCGGGCGCGGGCATTCATCCGAAAACTCTGTCCGAATTGCCCGCTCACGTCGGCCGAGAGCGAGACCCGGCCCAGCTTGGAAGCCTCGAGCAGCCGTCCGACGCCGAAGTCGGTCGTATTCAGCCGACCTTGGAAACCGGTCGCGCCGCCCTCGACCGGACGGATGTCGAAATCGACCGAGGCTTCGCCCGCGTCGGTCCGCAGGCGGCCGTCGGCCCGGAAATCGCTGAACAGCCCGTCGAAATGGCCCGAAAAGGCGATCCGTCCCATCCGCTCGACGAGCGGCAGGCTTTTCCCCAGCGAGCGTCCCGCTATGTCCTGCACGAAGTACTCGATGTCGGCCGCATCGGTATGTAGCGACGAGACGTCGAACGAAAAGCGCGTCTCGGCCACCTCGGGCAATCCGTCGATTCCGAAACGAAGGCTCAGCGTCGTGCCGCGCGCGGTTGCTCGGCCGATACGGCCTTTCATCGCGGATACCGGTCCGTCGACGGAGCCCGAAGCATCGCGCAGCACCGTCCGCCAACGCCGCAGCCCCTGAGCGAAATAGGCGATGGTGCGGAAACTGACCGTCGAGCGGCTGAATTCGGAACGTATGCGGACGTCGTTCAGGAAGTCCTTATACCCTTTCCACGTATCGTAGTCGAAATAGAGATAGGCCATCCGCACGTCCGACTCGTCGGTGGTCAGTCGCAGATCGTCGAAACGCATGCCCGTTCCCGAAATGCTGAACACCGGAGTCGAAAGGTTACGGATATGCAGCCCGCAACGCTCGCGCAACGTCAGCGAGTCGATCGCCAGAGCGACGCTGTCCCCCTCGACCGAGACGTCGCGGACCCTCAGGCTGAAGCGACGCACGTCCAGATCCGTAAAGTTGACGCCGTACTCGCGGGGTTTCACATCGAACTTGCGATGCCGGAAATCCATGTCGCGGATCGTTACGCCGGCGGCATGAAGCCGAAACTTCCTTTTCTTTTCCCGTTTCTCCTTACGCTTGATTCTCTGTAATATCTGTCTCAGATTGCTCGTCCGGGTGCTGTCCTGCATCAGATCGAAACGGACGCCCTCGAGATCCACATGGCCGAGCGTCACGGCTCCGGTAAAGACGTTCAGGCCCTGCAAAGGCACAACGATTCGCCGCGCGTACAACAACGTGTCGCCGTGATAGTCCCGCACATAGAAGCCGTCGAGCGCCACCCGGCTGAAAAGCTTCAGTTGCAGCCGGTCGACCGATACGACCGTCTGCAGCTTGTCGCTCAGGAAACCGACGGCGGCGCGGCGGGCGAAATCCTGCACCAAGGGCAAATAGAGCAGCAGCGACAGCGCCACAGGCAGAACGATCAGCGTAAGAATCGCCGCCGAGATGAAAGATCGTATTATTTTTATAACTTTGCCCATCGATCGCGCCTTCCGAGGCATAAGACCCGCAACGCTTCCGGGACGGAGTTCCAGAAGCGGCCGCGCCGCCGCCGCGAAGGTACAAGTTTAGTAAAAATCGGACAAATAATAAAGCCGAAATGGACATAACGATCTTGGGAATCGAATCCTCCTGCGACGATACGTCGGCCGCCGTGATCCGGGACAGACGGCTGCTGTCGAACGTCATTGCCAGTCAGGAAGTTCACCGGCAGTACGGAGGCGTAATCCCCGAGCTGGCCTCGCGCGCGCACCAGCAGAATATCATTCCGGTCGTCGACCGGGCGGTCCGCGAGGCGGGCATCGGCATGTCCGACCTGGACGGCATCGCCTTCACGCGCGGTCCCGGCCTGCTCGGCTCGCTGCTCGTAGGCGTCTCGTTCGCCAAGGGACTGGCCCTGTCGCTCGACGTGCCGATGATGGAGATCAACCACCTGCAGGGACATATCTGCTCGCACTTCATCGACCTGCCCGACCGCGACCTGCCGCATCCCCGGTTCCCGTTCCTGTGCCTGCTCGTGTCGGGCGGCCACTCCCAGATCGTGCTCGTCAAGGACTACCTCGACATGGAGATCGTCGGCACGACGATCGACGACGCGGCCGGCGAGGCATTCGACAAGTGCGCCAAGATCATGGGCCTTCCCTACCCCGGCGGCCCGGTGATCGACCGGCTGGCCAAGGAGGGCGATCCGAAGCGGTTCAAATTCGCCAAGCCGTCGGTCGACGGATTCAACTACAGCTTCAGCGGACTGAAAACGTCGTTTCTCTACTTCCTGCGCGACCGGATGCACGAGGACCCGCGCTTCATCGACGCCAATAAGGCGGACTTGTGCGCCTCGCTGCAAGCGACGATCATCGACATCCTGCTCGCCAAGCTCGTCAGGGCTGCCAAGCAGTACGATATCCGCGACATAGCGATAGCCGGAGGCGTTTCGGCCAACTCGGGACTGCGCGACGCGATCGCGGAAGAAGGCCGCAAGCGGGGCTGGCGCACGTTCCTGCCCGAGTTCCGGTTCACGACCGACAATGCGGCGATGATCGCCGTAACCGGCTATTTCAAGTATCAGCGAGGCGAATTCGCTCCGATGGACATCTCGCCCGTCGCCCGCATCAGCCGGATGTAGCGTCCTTCGCTTTCTCCCGAAGACCGCTTCCGGGCTGAAACGGGAATCGGAATTCATCTTTCTTCGACGAACAAGAGCCGAACGCGGTATTTCTGTCCGCTCATGCCGCATATCGCGTACCGCGACACCGATCCTTCCCGCAAAATCAAGGCAAATCCTCGGCCATCCGGCTTAAGCCCGACGAGAGAATACGGTATCCGGGTATAAGCCCCTAACGATTCTGCCGGGAAATTCTCCCGAACCTTGCCTGCCGAAGCCCGCCAGATTCAAACCCTAAGGAAGAACTCGACATCAGACATAAGCCCCAACCGGGAATCCCCACAACCTTGCCCGATGAAGCCTCGTCCGATCCGAACCCTGAAAAAACTCGGCATCAGACATAAGCTCCAACGGTCCCGCCGGGAAATTCTCCCGCCCCCTGTCAAAGGAACGAGACCGATCCTCGGCGTCCGGTTCAAGCCTTTGAAGAGGTACGATATCCGCAACACAAGCCGCAGCCGGCCCCACGCAGGAAAACCGCCGGTCTCTTATCAGCCCCTTGCGAACGAACGGCGAGACAGTCTCTCGCCGAAACGGAAAAAATTCCGCCGGCTTTCTGACAAAAGCCGGCGGAACGATCGTAACGGGAGGAGATTTCTCCGAGCATGAGCCTACTTGCGCTTCACTTCGACCTGCTCGTAGCCCTCGATAATGTCGCCCACGCGGACGTCGTTGTAATTCTCGATGTTCAGACCGCATTCCAGACCGGTCGTCACCTCCTTCACGTCGTCCTTGAAACGCTTGAGCGAGCCGAGCTTGCCCGTATAGACGACGATACCGTCGCGGATCACGCGGATGTTCGTATTGCGCGTGATCTTGCCTTCGCGGACCAGACAGCCGGCCACCGTGCCGACCTTCGTGATCTTGAACGTTTCCATGACCTCGACCGAGCAGACGATCTCCTCTTTCATCACCGGCGCGAGCATGCCCTCGATAGCATCCTTGATGTCGTTGATCGCGTCGTAAATGATCGAATAGAGGCGAATCTCGATCTCCTCCTTCTCGGCCAGCTTGCGGGCGGCTGCCGACGGACGGACCTGGAATCCGACGATCACCGCATTGCTGGCAGCTGCCAGCAGCACGTCCGACTCGGAGATCGGGCCGACGGCTTTGTGAATCACGTTGACCTGAACCTCGTCCTTCGACAGCTTGATCAGCGAGTCGGCCATCGCCTCGATCGAGCCGTCCACGTCGCCCTTGATAATGATGTTCAGCTCCTTGAAGTTACCGATCGCGATACGCCGGCCGATTTCGTCGAGCGTAATATGCTTCTGCGTACGCAACCCTTGCATGCGCTGGAGCTGCTCGCGCTTGTTAGCGATATCGCGGGCCGAGCGCTCGTCGTCCATGACATTGAACGTGTCGCCGGCCTGCGGTGCGCCGTTCAGGCCCAACACCAGCACGGGCGTCGAAGGCGGGGCCTCCGTCACGCGCGTGCCCCGCTCGTTGAACATCGCCTTGACCTTGCCCGTATAGACGCCCGAAAGCATCACGTCGCCGACGCGCAGCGTACCGTTCTGCACGAGCACCGTAGCCACGTAGCCGCGCCCCTTGTCGAGCGTCGACTCGATAACGACGCCCTGCGCCTTCCGGTTCGGATTGGCCTTCAGGTCGAGGAACTCGGCCTCGAGCAGCACCTTGTCAAGCAGCTTGTCGAGATTGATACCCTTCTTGGCCGAAATCTCCTGCGACTGGTACTTGCCGCCCCAGTCCTCGACCAAATAGTTCATCGCGGAAAGCTCCTCCTTGATTTTTTCGGGATTGGCCCCCGGCTTGTCGATCTTGTTGATAGCGAATACCATCGGCACGCCGGCGGCGGTGGCATGGTTGATCGCCTCGACGGTCTGCGGCATCACATTGTCGTCGGCCGCAACGATGATGATCGCCACGTCGGTCACTTTCGCTCCGCGAGCGCGCATGGCCGTGAAAGCCTCGTGGCCCGGCGTATCGAGGAATGTGATACGCCGCCCGTCGTCGAGCTTCACGCTGTAAGCGCCGATATGCTGCGTGATTCCGCCGGCCTCTCCGGCGATCACGTTGGCGTTGCGTATATTGTCGAGCAGCGAGGTCTTGCCATGGTCGACGTGTCCCATCACGGCCACCACCGGAGGACGCGGCACGAGGTCCTCCTCGCTGTCCTCCTCGGTGTCGATCGCCTCCTGTATCTCGACGGCCACGAACTCGACCTTGAACCCGAACTCCTCGGCCACGACGACCAGTGCCTCGGCGTCGAGCCGCTGGTTGATCGACACCATCAGTCCGAGATTCATGCAGGCCGTTATGACGTCGGTCACCGACACGTCCATCATCGTCGCCAACTCGCTGACCGTAACGAATTCGGTCACTTTCAGCACGTTCTTCTCCTGCTCCTGACGCTCCATCTCCTCGCTCAGGCGGGCCGACACGGCCTCGCGCTTGTCGCGGCGATGCTTGGCCGTCTTGAACTTCGAGCCTTTCGACGTCAGCCGGGCCAGCGTGTCCTTGATCTGCTTCTGTACCTCTTCGTCGCTGATCTCCGTCTTGACGACCGGTTTCACGGACTTGCCCTTTTTCCTGTCGCGCAGCCCGGATTTCGGACCGTGCTGGGAGCCGCCCTGCGACGAATACGGACCGCCTCCCGGAGGCTTCGGACGACCGTCGGGACGGGCCGGAGCCGTCTGATTCTGCTTCTGGGTTATGTCGACCTTGTCCTTGGTGATGCGCTTGCGCTTCTCGCGCCGGC
>CABUJP010000002.1:0-46198 GCA_902491835.1 uncultured Alistipes sp.
AGCTTTCTTCGGGGACCGACAGCGCCGTCGGAAAGCGAGGAAAGACTTTTTTCCCCCGAAGCGGAACCGGCTTTCAACCGGACCGGTCCCTGCCCGGTAAGCAGCCAGCCTAGATTGAACTGAGGCCAGTTGCGATGTATTCTGACTGCCAGAGCCAGCGTAATCTTACGTTCGCTGCTTTTGATCCGGTAGAGCGGATCGGGCCGCTTGAAACCCAAGCTCAGGGCCAAGGAAAGTACCGAGATACGGCACTCCCGGACAACCCGCTCGATACGCTGCCAATCCGTATATGGAAACGACTGATACACGTCCAAGGAATTGAGAGATTAGCGTTACAACAAGGGAACAGATAAAAAAGGACGTAGGAACAATCTCCCGGACACACGGCCTTGCGAACCAACGAGTGAGAAACTGCCCTACGTCCAAGCCCTCCCTGACCTTTCGGTCAAGGGTATGACTCAGAACCGGCAAGCCTTGTACCACTCGTAAATCACCTCCCCTCGTCAGGTGAGGTCGCAAGATTTAGTATCACGATACAAAGGATGCGAATCCTTTCATTGTACGATATACGACATTCGCCGCATTAATCTACTGCAAATATAACGCAAGTTTCGGTTATATGGAACCGAATCGCGCATATATATGTCTTCGCGGATGATGCGGGCGACTTTATTCGGACCGCATGAAGCCCTTTATTGCCGCAAAGCGCGGCCGGACAGCCGCTTAAGCGTGTCCGAGCCGTGGCGAGCCTTCTCTCTGAAACGCTCTGACGGCCGATTTCCGGCCCGGGGGCTGTCTTTCGGACTATGTCCGGGACCGTTTCCGGCACGCGCCGACTCCGTTTTCGGCAAATAAAAACCCTTTTGAAGCAGTCGTCAAGAATCGTCCGGAGCAAAAAAAGGCGTGGAACCACTGCCACTTATCACAACCAGGTTCTAGCAAGACCTCGCAACAGATAAGCACAATAGCCCACGCCTGAGCATGAGTATACGGAGCATACCCTATGCCGGAAAGCGTGAGCTTCCGACCATCGGGCCTCATTGTGCTTTGCCTGTTGCTGAATTTGCTAGATTCGGTTGTGGCAAAACGGCAACTCGTCCATCCGACGAATCGTTTTACAAAGATAGCATCATTGGATCAAGTTTCTTAAAATTCGACATAATTATTCCCTGTCGAAAGAAAGACGTGAGCCCTGCGACTTATACGAAAAACAGGCACTGGTAAAACCCCGAGACCGTACAAGCACATTGCCCACGCCTGATGCATGGAAACAATCGCACGACCGCTCCGGAGCCGTATGCTCCGAACGGCATGCGGTGCTTGCCGGTCTCAAAATTTACCAGATTTCGTTTTTCGGCACAAACACCCTCTCCGCCTTTCCTGACGGACAGTGAAACAAAGATAGAAAAATAAAATTTAAAACGAAGACGCCCCCGATTATTCGGTAGCTTTTGGACCGAAAGGCACCATGGCCATCCAGACAAAACGGTCGGCAACGAACGTCCGTCCCGGTCCGTATCCTCTTCCACGGACGGATGGCCCGAGCCGAAAGCCCCTTTTACGAGGCAGGTACGCTTTCCTCCCGTCAGGTCCCTTACGGAAAGTCGCTCGCAAACTCCGTTCCTCCCCCGATCGGCTGTTCTGACGACGAAATACGAAAAGCCGCAAGCCCGGAAAATCCGTAGCCTGCGGCTTTACGCCATAAGAGCTGTTCCGACGCCTGCGCCCTATTCAGCCTGATACTTCAGCAACAGCGAGCTGCGCGGCTGATCCGAACGCAGATCGAAGCCCGAGGCCAGCTCGGCCCCGCTCTTGACGATGCTTTCGCCGTTGTCCTTGTTCGTGATCCGGTAGTTGCGCGACGGATCGAGCCCCATCAGTTTCACCGTCACGCTGCCGCTGGGACAAGCCTCGCGGCGGAAAGCGACGATATAGCCGCTCTGATCCGACGGACGCAGCAACTGGTAGGCCATCCAGATATTGTCGGCCGTAATGTCGCCGGCCCCGGTCAGCGGATAATAGTCCTCATAGAAA
This sequence comes from uncultured Alistipes sp., assembly GCA_902491835.1. Classification (GTDB taxonomy): domain Bacteria; phylum Bacteroidota; class Bacteroidia; order Bacteroidales; family Rikenellaceae; genus Alistipes_A. The sequence continues at coordinate 2,035 of CABUJP010000002.1, forward strand.
TAAGGACGCACCTCCTCGAACTCGGCCATGCAGTTCTGAATATCGTAGAACGACATCGAAGCGTTAGAAATCTTCCAGTTGAACACGATCGACGTGCCGAGGCTCGAGCGGAACGTGAACTTGTCGGTATTCTGCACGCCCGTTCCGTGCAGCGGCAGATAGAGCTCCAGCCCGTAGGTATGGCACTGGTAACCCACCGGCTCCCCGTAGTTGTAGTCGGTACGCCACAGCGGAGCGGAGCGCGAAACGCTCTCCAGATCGATCCGCCGGCCGCCGCTCGCGCAATTGTCGATCAGCAGGTTCGGGAAGCGCTCGAGCAAATAGTCCCAAAACGCGTAGAGTCCTTCGATATGGCGGATTTCGCGGATACCCGCGCGGCCCGGCTCGTCGTTCTTGGCCCAAAACCAAGCAGGCTCCATGTTGAAGTCCTGACGGTAATAGTCGATACCGCTCTGCTCTATGAAGTCGCCTATGTAGTCGCACATCCATTCGCGGGCTTCGGGATTGCCCAGATCGAACAGGTATTCGCCGGCTCCCACGTCGACCATCCACTCGGGATGCTCAACGGCCCATTGCGAGCCCTTGACCACGCGCTCGGGCTCGAACCAGACCATGAACTTCGCTCCGACGCGATGAACCTCGTCGGCGACCGGCTTCAGTCCGTCGGGGAAGCGCTCCCGATCGACCTTCCAGTTGCCGACCGTATTGGCCCAGTTCTTCTGATTCTTGTAGTCGGCGGCCTGCTCGTACCAGCCGGCATCGAGCCAGAATACCTCCGGGACGATGTCGAACTGCTCGTAGCGACGGATCAGCGCGATCGCATAGTCGGTCGTCATGCAGGTATACTCGTTGCAAGGTGCCGGATCGCCGTAGTTGAAGCTCGTGCTGACCGGATAGCGGGCCGGCTTACCGTCAATCTTGCGCGTATGATGCGCCAGAATGAACCGGCGGAAAGCGTTATGCCCGGCGAAGCGATTCTCGCCCTGCCAGAAAAGCAGGCAGACGCTCGGGGTGCGGATCGCCTCCGAGGGATAGAGATAGGCGGACAGATTTTTCTGCCCGGCGCTCAGCGCGACGCCTCCCTTCGTGCCGGCCGCCACATCGGCGAACCATGTCCCGGACCAGCCGATGGCCACCATCGCGCCCCGGCCGTCGGGAGCCTCGATGTTGAAAAACGGGAAGGCGTTCTGCGACGAGCGTCCGCCCTCGGGAGCCATATAGAGCGAATCGCCGGGAGCCAGCACTTTCGTCCGCTGATGGAAATCGGCTTTCGACACATGGCTGCCATCGGCGTAATGTACGGTGAAGCTGCCCTCGCCGGGCGACGTCAAGTCCAGATCGAGGACTTTGACCTGCTCGATCGTCGCCGAATTGGCATCCGACAGGTTCTTGAAGTTCAGCACCCACTCGACCGCTCCGAAGTCGGAGAACCCTTTTACGCGGCACTCGACTTTCAGGCCGCTGCGACGGTCTTGATACGAGTACAGGTACTCGCGCACGCCCGGTTCGGAGCTCTCGACCCGCTGAGCTGTATATTTCCACTTACGCAGCAGTCCGGCCGAAGGCTTGCCGTCATAGACGAACGAGAAGGGCGGTACCTTCCCTTTCGCGAAACGGGACTCGATCCAGCGGCTCACGTCCGTCGGCGTATCGGAAAGCGTGCAGCTCGACTGGGCCGAGGCCGCGAGCGGAATCATAGTCAGCAGCACGAGCGACAGCGCCCAGCCGAGGAGGACCGCTCCGCTTTTTTTGATCTGATATATCATCGTTTTCTTCATTTTGTTTTCGACATGAAAGAGGTTATTCGGCGAGCTTGTATTGCAGCAGCATCGAGCCGCGCGGCTCGGGAAGCGTCAGCACGTAGCCGCTCACGAGCTCGGCTCCCGGAACGGTCACGCTCTCGCCCGTATCGAAATTGTATACCGAGTAGTTGCGCGAAGCGTCGATTCCGGACAGTCTGACAGTCAGTGCCGGGTCGGGGCAGGCCGCGCGGCGGAATGCCACGACGATTCCCGTGCCGTCCGAGGGACGGTCGTACTGATAGGCCAACCAGATATCGTCGCGCGTAGTGCCCTCCAGCTCGGTGAGCGGATAATAGTCCTCGAGGAAGTAGTCGCGCACCCGGCGATACTCGTCGATCCGGGCCTGCATATCGAGAAACGAGACGCCGGGCTCGGTGATCTTCCAGTTGCAAATCAGCGCGCTGGACATGCTCGAGCGGAACGAGTACGGATCGGTCTGCAGAATACCCGTACCGTGGAACGGGAGGAAGAAGCTCAGTCCGAAGTTATGGCACTGGTAGCCGTCCGGATCGTCGTAGTGGTAATAGTCGCTGCGCCACAACGGAGCGCTGCGCTTGATCGTCTCCAGATCGAGCCGTCGGCCGCCGCTCGCGCAGTTGTCGATCAGCAGACCCGGGAAACGCTCGAGCAGATAGTCCCAGAACGCGTAGAGTCCCTCGATATGACGGATCTCCTTCATGCCGATGCGGTCGGGCTCGTCGTAGCGGGCCCAATACTTGTCGGGCTCCATGTTGAAGTCCTGACGGTAGTAGTCGATGCCGTTCTGCTCGATCATGTCCCCGATATACTCCTGCAACCATTCGCGGGCCTCGGTATTGCCCATGTCGAACAGCAGCCAGTCACGGGACTCGGACTTATCCGTAGCGGGCAGCTCCTTGTCGAGCATCCACTGGGGATAGTCCACCGCCCACTGCGTACCCTTTACGACGCGCTCGGGCTCGAACCAGACCATGAACTTGGCCCCAGCCTTGTGCACCGCATCGGCCACGGGCTTCAGCCCTTCCGGGAAGCGAGTCGTATCGATCGTCCAGTTGCCGTTCGTATTAGCCCACGACTTGCCGTTGCGGTAGTCGGCGGCTCCCGTCGTCCAGCCCGCGTCAAGCCAAAAAACATCGGGCACCAATTCGAACCGCTTGTAGCGGTTGACCATCGCGATGGCCCAGTCGGCCGTGATGCACGAGTACTCGGTGCAAGGCGCCGGATCGCGGTAATTGAAGCTGAACGAAAGCGGATACGTAGCCGCCTTGCCGTCGACCTTGCGCGCCTGATGAACCCGCACGAAACGGCGGAACGCGTTGTTGCCCACCATGCGGTCGTCGCCTTGCCAGAAAAGCAAGCCGATGCTCGGCGTGCGGATCGACTCGTCGGGATGCAGATACAGGCGCATCGTCTTCATTCCGCTACGGAGCGCAAAGCCCCGGTCGCCCACCTTGTCGATGTCGGCGAACCATGTGCCGGTCCAGCCGACCGCTACGACGACGCCCTGACCGCCCGGCGTCTGGATGTTGAAGAAGGGCAGGAACTGTCCCTGCGACGAGCGGCCGCCTTCGGGCTCCATCGCGAAAGTTTCGCCCGCCACGAGCGGAGTCGAATGCGGAGCGAAGTCGTTCTTGGTTATATGATTGCCCTCGGCATGGTGCACGATGACCTCGCCGCTGTGCGGATAGGTCATCCGGAAATCGGCCACGCGGACATCCTCCAGAATCGGCGTGTCTTTCTTGCCGGTCTGCGTGAAGTTCAGCACCCACTCGACGGCATGGAACGACGGATAGCCCTTCACGCGGCATTCCACCTTCAAACCGGTCGACCGGTCGGTATAAGTGTAGAGGTACTCGATCCGGTCGGGATCGTCGCTTTCGAGCTTCGTCGACGAGTAACTCCAGCGCGGTAGCAGCGTCGAGGAGTGCTTTCCCCCGTAGACGAACGAGAAAGGAGGAATCTGTCCCTTGGCGAATCGGGTCTCGATCCAGCGGGCGACGTCGACGGGCTCGTCGCTCATTCGGACCGTAACCTGAGCCCCTGCAAGGACAGGAGCCAATGCCAGCAGCACAAGGCTGAAAAAGGTTCTGAAAAACGGTTTCATCAATCGGTTCTATTTAAGTTGTTATGGTTGCACGTCATTCATGGGATACAGGCCGCAGGTTCGCTCTGTCCGCTGCGAAGCCCGCGCCGCATATTTCCGAATCACCGGAAACATGAGACGGACTGTCGAGCGGGACGCTCCGGGCGGATCGGTCCGCCCGGAGCGCAAGCCTTTTCAACAATCGCCGGCAGCGTGACTACCGGGCAGTCCCGTCCTTATAGATTACCGCGGCCTCGAGCGCCTCGATCAGGATGTGGATCACCTTGATATGGATCTCCTGAATCCGGTCGGAATATGGCGCGGTCGGCGCGCAGATTGCCACGTCGGCCATTTCGGACAGCTTGTTGGTCCCCTCGCGGGTCAGCGCCAGCACCTTCATGCCGGCCTCGCGCGCCTTCTCGACGGCCATCACGACATTGCCCGAGTTGCCGCTCGTACTGATTGCGAGCAGCACGTCGCCCGGACGTCCGAAAGCCTCGACCCAGCGCGCGAAAATCTGGTCGAAGCTGAAATCGTTGCCTACGCAGGTCATATAGGCCGCGTCGTTAATCGCCATGGCCGGCAGCGGCCGGCGGTCGCGGCGGAAACGGCCGGTCAGCTCCTCGGCGAAATGCGCCGCGTCGCACAGCGACCCGCCGTTGCCGCAGCTGAGAATCTTGTTTCCGTTTTCCAAGGCAACCGCAAGCATATCGACCGCCTGCCGCATCCGGACTACCGTGTCCGGATTTGAAACAAATGCCTGCAACACGTCCTGCGCCTGCCTGAGGCTCTTGCTAATGATATCTTCCATTACTTTATCCAATAAGTTCGACTAAATCAGATTGGCCGCTACGGAGAGCGCAGCGTAGTCGCCGATCTGCTCGCCCAGCTTGGCGGGCCGCACCGAGCATACCCGGCGCGCATGCGAAAGCGCCTCGCGCTCGATCTCCTGCAGCACGAAGGGCTCCATCAGCTCGCGGTTGCGGACATAGATACTGCCGATGACGATCACCTCGGGGTTCAGCAGGTCGATGACCATCGCCAACCCCCGTCCGAGGTAGGTCGCCGAAATCCGGTAGATTTCGAGCGCCAGCGGATCGCCCGAGGCAGCGGCCAGCGCGACCGTGTGCGCGCTGATCGAGTCGAGCTGTCCCGGCGGGCACCAGGTGACGCTCTCACCCATCTGCTGCTTCTCGCTCACCTTGAAGCGGGCCAGCTGGGCGATGCCGCCGCCGCTGCCGAATCCCTCGAACGAGCCGCACTTGCCATATCCCACCGGACCGAACTCCGACAGGCGGATATGGCCCAACTCCCCGGCATTGTCGTTCGTCCCGGCATAGAGCTTGCCGTCGAGAATCAGCCCGGCGCCGAGTCCGGTGCCGAACGTCAGAAACACCATATTCTGGGTCCCGACGCCGGCGCCGAACTTCCACTCGGCCAGCGCGCACGCGTTCGCGTCGTTATGGATTCCCGTCCTGATCCCGAAACGTTCCTCGAGCATCCGGACGATCGGAATGTCGTTCCATCCGGGCAGGTTAGGCGGCGACATGACCACGCCTCGCTTGCTGTCGAGCGGCCCGCCGCAACTGATCCCGATCGCGCCCGTGTTCGACGAGTCGAGGCCGTGCCGGCCCATCATCTGCTCGATCTCGGAACAGATGTTGGCGATCGTCTCGTCGACGCTCGTCGTGGGAAACTTCACCTTTTCGACCAGATGCAGCGTGTCGCCCTCCTTCTGACCGTAAATCACGGCGCATTTGGTCCCGCCTATGTCGACGCCCAAGATATTTTTCTTCATTTTCATGTTATTTGTCCTTGTTCGCGTAGAGTTTCGTCTTGTCGAGCCATTTCCGGTACTCTTTCAGATCGTAAGGAGGCTCTCCGTACAAATAGTGGTTCCCGAAACGCTCGCCGTCGGCCTCGTAGCGGATCAACAGCATGCCCTGCCCTTCCAGCACGGGCAACTGAGCGATCGTCTCGCGGCCATTGGCGCCCACGCGGTAGCTTCCCTTGAACACCTCGCGCCCGGTCGCTACGTCGGTCACCGTCACGGTTCCCTCGGCCGGGTGGCGCGTATCGTTCACCGCCACGAGCGGATAGGCTCCGTCGACCGGATCGTTGACGAACACGCAGACGTTCTTCTGCACGTTAGACAGGAAATAGTACGCCAGCTTTTTCGAGCCGTAGTAGTCGACCACGGCGTCCGAAACGATCGGCCATCCGTCGCGCACGTTCCACCAGATGATGCCCGTCCGCTCGAACTTGCGGCCGCGCCACATCTCGACGAAGTATTTCATTGCCTCGGCCTGAACCGACTGCGAAGCGAAGATGAACTCGTCCAGATCGTCGGGAACCGAGCCGAACAGGATATTCACCTGATTCAGCATCAGATTATTGCGATCCATCGTCGGCCCCCAAGCCACGAAGCGGCGCGTCGACTTGGTGATCCATTCGTCGTTCCACTGATGACCTTCGGTCCACGGATAGAGGCCCTCGGCGGTCATCATCTTCTCCAAACTACTGCGGTTCGGGCAGCCGTGATAGCCGATCTCGCTGACGAAAGTGCATGGAGCCGTCGTGTAGAACTTGTCCTTATAGTATCCGCGCGGGCCCCACAGGTGGTTTTCGGGCAGATACTGCTCGAGGCTGCCCTTCTCCCATACGGCCTCGCTGTAATAGGGCGAGCTGGGCAGATAGGGACGCGTGCCGTCGAACTCATAGAGCACCTCGGGAATCACGTGACGCGAAACCTGATCGCGGTTGGGATCGAGGTGGAACGGCTGGAGACGGCTCCAGAACAGGTTGGCGTCGTCCTCGTTGTTGCCGGCCCACAGCGCGAGCGACGCGTGGTTACGCAGCTTCAGTACGACCGAGGTGACCTCTTCGCGGAACTGGTCCAGAAAATCGTCGCGCTGCGGATAAAAAGCGCATCCCATCGCAAAGTCCTGCCATACCATGATGCCGTTCTCGTCGCACAGGTCGAAGAAGCGGGTGTCCTCGTAGACATTGCCGCCCCAGCAGCGGATCATGTTGCAGTTGGCGTCCGTCACGAGCTTGATCGCGCTCTCGTATTGCGCCGCATCGCGGCTGTGGAGCGCGTCGAGAGGCACCCAGTTCGTACCGCGCACGAAAATCTTCTCGCCGTTGACCACGAAGCAGAACTTGCCGCGCTCGTCGGGCAGATGGATGTCGGAAATGTCGAGCTTCACGATCCGCAGGCCGATGCGCTTGACGTCCGTGTCGAGCACTTTGCCGTCGGGGCCGATCAGCTCGCTCTTGGCCTCGTAGAGAGCCGGCTCGCCATAGCCGCGCGGCCACCACAGGTCGGCCTTCTCGAGGTTCGCCACGATACGGCCCGCGTGCATGAATGCGATCTGCTCGCCCCTCCATGCCTCCTTGCCGTCGCGCGTCAGCGTGAAGCGGAGCTTCGCCTTGTCGTACAGATCGAAAGGCAGCTTGGTCTGAAAATCGACGAACAGGCTCACGTTGCGCGTAGCCGTATCGATATGCGTAGTCACCCACGTAACGTCCGTGAAGCGGGCGGGCTCGAGCACGCGCAGCTCGACGCCGCGCCACAGCCCGGCGCTCACCAGACGGGGCATGATGTCCCATCCGTACATGTGCGGCGCCTTGCGGATGTAGACCGACTCCTCGGTAGCGAAATTGCCCAGGCTGAACATGCCGAGCAAATGGTCCTGCGACGCAGGCACGACCGGGCGGATTATCACCTGCACCGTATTTTCGCCTCCCTGCTCGATCAGGTCCGTGACGTCGAAGCGGCGCTCGATCAGCATGTCGGCCGAGCTGCCGGCGTGCTTGCCGTTGACCCAGATGTCGGCCAGGCAGTCGATGCCGCCGAACCACAACTCGGCACGCTGTCCCTCCGAGAGCTTCGGAGCGGTGAAGCGGCGCGAGTAGCACCACTGATGCCCTTCCCACGCGCGCAGCTTATTGACATTGGCCCCGATCATCGGGTCGTCGATCAGGCCGGCGGCGAGCAAGTCGAGCTCGACGTTGCCCGGAACCTGGGCGGGAATCGTCTTTACCTCGACCTCTTTCAGTTCAGCCGGATCGGTAATGGCCTCGGCAGGCTGTTTCCAGTAGGAGAGTTCCCACGTCCCGTTCAGCGAGACCGGCCCGCTCCACGCCGGAGCGAACGCCAGCCCGAGCAGCAGGCTCAGGCACCATCGGATTATCGGATTTCTTTTCATCGTTTTTTCTTATTGCGTTTTATCGGTTGAATGCTATGAATGTCCGAAGCGAAGCCGCATCCGGCGCTAAAACTTGAAATCGTGCGTCCCGGCTCCGACCTCGACCGTCTTGCCGCCGGCTTCGACCGTCGCGGTCGAGTTGACCGGAACGGTCACCGTCAGCACGACGCGGTCGCCCTTGCGTTCCCAACGCGAGCGGATCGGACCGCTGACCGAGCGATACTCGGCCTCGGCCCAGTCGAGCCCGTCGAAGAAATGCGGACGGAACACGATGTGGCGGTAACCGGGCCGTTCGGGATCGAAGTTGATGCCCGCGATGTCGCTGACCATCCAGGCGCTGATGTCGCCCAGAAAAACATGGTTGACCGACGCGTCGCGGAACTCGGGCGACAGGGCCCAAGTCTCGGCCAGCGTCGTGAAGCCCTGCTCGATCCACCATCCCCAAGAGGGGCAGTCCTTCTGCGAGGCCATCTTGTAGGCTACGTCGCCGTGACCGTAGCGCGTCAGCATGCGCAAGGCGTACTTGCTGCCGAGCGTGCCGAAGTCGAGATGGAAATCGTTGTCTTCGATCGCCTTGGCCAGATTGTCGGCCACACGCTGCTCGTAGCCCTCGGGCACGATGCCGAGTCCCAGCGCGACGGCCAGCGCGGCCTGCGAGCCGTTGGCGTACGACGCGGCGGTCGAGTCGAAGTAGATTCGGTTGACCGCCTCGCGGATGCGTTCGGCTTTCTCTCTGAACGGAGCGGCGTCGCGGCCGGTCAGTTCTGCGAAACGGCTCATCAGCGCGTAGTCGAGGTAATAGAAGCAGCTCGACGTATAGGCCGTGGGCGTCTGCGTCTTGTAGAACACCCAATCGCCGATGCCGTAGGTCACCAGCCCCGTCGAATCTTCGCGGGTCTTCAAATAGGTCAGGTATTTCTCGACCGTCGGATAGATCTTCTCGATCGTGCGCTTGTCGCCGTAATAGTTGTATATCGCGTTCGGAATAATCAGTATCGAGGCGTCCCAGACCGGACCGATCCAGTCGTCGTAACCCCAGCCCGAGGTCGGGATGATGCCGGCGATCCGGCCGTCCTCGCGGATGTTGTCGGCGACATCGTCGAACCACTTCTCATAGAACAGGATACCGTCGTAGTTGAGCAGCGCCAGATCGATCGCCAGCGCCGCGTCGGCCGTCCAGCCGTTCTTCTCGCGCTGCGGGCAGTCGGTCGGAATGCTCATCAGGTTCGCCAGATAGGCCCGGCGCGTGGCTTTCCACACCTCGTTCAGCATGTCGTTCGAGCAGCGGAACTCGCCCACCGGCTCGACGGCCGTATGCATGTAAAGCGCCGTGAGGCTGTTCTCGTCGAGCTTCATCGGGCGGTCGGAGCGCACCTCGACCCACCGGAAGCCGTGATAGTTGAACTCGGGCGTGAAGGTCTCCTCGCCGTCGCCCTTGAGCGTATAGTAATCGGTCTGGAAGCCCAGTCCCGGCATCGGATCGTAGTAGATGTCGATGTTGCGCATCTCGACGCGGCCGTTGTCCTTGAGCAGCTCGCCGTGCTGCATCTCGACCTTCGTGCCCCGCTCGCCCGAAATTTTCAGCCGGCACAGTCCCGACATATTCTCGCCGAAGTCGAACACATAGACCGTATCGCCGAACGAGCGCACCCCGACGGGCTTGATCTCGCGCGTGGGACGGATGCCGGGCATCGTCTGCGCCGTCAGAACGGGCGAGGGAGCCGCTACCTCGAGGGCCGGCTTCCATGCCCGGTCGTCGAAGCCCGGACGGTCCCAGCCCGGAATCTCCAGGCGGGCGTCATACGTGTCGCCGCTGTAAATGTTGTTCTGCAGATAGGGGCCCGTAGCCGTCTTCCACGATCCGTCCGAAGCGACCACCTCGCTCGTGCCGTCTCCGTAGACGATATACAGCTCGCAGATCATCCGCGCGCGGTCGCGCCAGCGGGCGTCCTCGAAATCCCATGTCGCCACGGGCGCTATCTCGTTGTAGAAGCCGTTGCCGAGCACGGCAGCCACGACGTTCTCGCCCGGACGCAACAGCTTCGTCACGTCGTAGGTCGCATACAGGTTGCGCTTGTCGTAATGCGTATAGCCGGGCTCGAGCTTGTTCTCGGTCACAGGCTCGCCGTTGACCGTCATCTTGCCGTAGGCCGCGGCGCTCATATACAGCCGCGCCTCGCGGACGCCGTCCTTCACAGTAAACGACTTGCGCAGCATCGGCGAGGGAGCGAAGTTCTTATCGTGACGGTCGGTGATCCATTTCGCCGTCCAGCCACCGTCGGCCATCGCCGTCTCGAAGCTGTCGACCGGCGAGCAGACGATCCGTCCGGCCTCGTCCCATGCCGTCGCGCTCCAGTAGTAGCGCGTGCGGGGCTCCAGCGCCAGAGCGGCGTCGCACACTACGAAGCCGTTCCCCGAAACGATCTCGGGCGAGGTCCATACGTCGCCCGGAGCCAGCGAGTCGGCGAGCGCCTCTTTGGTCGAAGCGATCCGCACGCGGCACTTGCCTTGCACGAAATCCTCGTCGCCCGCATAGGTCCATGTGAAACGGGGCGGCATGTCGAGGCCGATCCCCACGGGCGAGCGCATGTACTCGCACCGCATGTCTTCGATCTGCGCGGAGCCGCTGTCCGAGCAGCCGGTTCCCCACAATGCCGCCGCACCCAGCAAGACGGTCATCGATCGGAAAGTACCATAGTTCATAAGCTCATTTATTTAAGTGTTTTTATATAAAATTCCTTGCCTGTCGTCAGCCCCTGAAGCACAGCTCGCACTCCAGCTCGACCGTCTCGGCCGGGGGAACCTCGCCCGCCGACTTGCGGCGGCGCATATCCTCAAGCAGCATACGGACCGACTCGCGTCCGATCCGTCCGACCGGCATCCGGGCCACATGCATGCCGGGCGCGAGCACCGACATGAAAGGAACCTCGTGAATACAGGCCAGCCCGTAGCCGTCGTTGATGTCGACTCCCCGGTCGTGGAAGTAGCGGAAAGCCTCCAACGCCAGAATATGAGTCGTAAAGAAAAACCCGTCCACGCCCCCATCCCGCGCGAAAATGCGGTCGAGCACGCCGGGCAGGTTCCGCTCGTATCCGGCGAATTCCACTTCCCCGTACAGGCTCTCGTCAAAGGCGAGGCCCGCATCGGCCAAGGCACGCGCGTAGCCGGCACGGCGACAGTCCATCGTCTCCAAGTGCGGATTGGTCGTAATCACGGCGATCCTCCGGAACCCGTCCTCGGTCAGGCGGCGGACCAGCGCGTAGCTGCTGCGCTCGTTATCGATCAGCACGCAATGCGTATCGAGTTTCGGGAAACGTCGGTCGAACACGACGAAAGGGAACGACTCGTCGATCAGGCGACGGATCTCCTCGCCGGAGCGGACGGTCGGCGCCATGATCAGCCCGTCGACCTGCTTGGCGCGGAACAGGCGGATCATCCGGTTCTCCCGCTCGGGCTCCGACTCGGAACTGCAAATCATCAGCGAATAGCCGTGCTCTTCCACTTCCATCTCGACCTCGCGCGCCACCTGCGAGTAAAACGAATCGGAAATCGAAGGCAGGATCAGGCCGATCATGCCCGACTCGCCCGTATTCAGGCTGCGGGCCAACAGATTCGGACGATAATTGAGCTGTTGGGCGCAGCGCGAAACCCGCTGCTGCGTGGCGGCGCTGATCCCCTTTTCGTCCGCGCGGCCCGACAGCACCCACGAAACCGTCGTCTTCGACAGATTCAGCGTCTCGGCTATGTCCTTGAGCGAAGTCCCCATACGTTCGGCACAACTTGACAAACGGAAGCGGTCCAGTCTTCCGGGAATACCGGAACGGACTGCTTAACCGGTTAAATTAATGATAAAAGTATTTTTTTTTTCGCAAAACAGCAAATTTCGGGTCCGAAATTCGCATTTTTCGCATCGGCCGAAGGGGAAGATACGCGCGACCGGCACCGGTTTCCGGTCCGACCGATCCCAAACGACAAAACCGTTCGCCCTCCTCGATCTTCGGGCACTCTCGATCCTTGCGAGGATTTCGGCCCCCCGTCCGCCCATTCAAGAACCCGGATTTTTCCAAAACCGGTTCTTATCTCGGAAACATCGAGCATTCATGCGTTGCAACAAATTTCGATTTCGATCCGGGAAACTTTCCCGCACAAGAGAGAAGTACGGCCCCATTCGTGCCGCGACGCATCTCTTTCCCGGCGGGCGGACGGTTCGTTCCGGCAAAGCATCGTCTTCCGGGCAGAGAAGCGGGGAGCCGGGAGGGTTGGAAAAACCGGGTGCAATCGCTATCTTTATCCCGCCGGCGACACTTGCGGCGCGGCCCGGCCGGCCGCAGGTCCGTCCCCGGCCCAAAAGCATAGCCATGATTTACAGAAGCAAAGCCCCGCTTCGAATCGGTTTGGCCGGAGGGGGAACGGACGTCAGTCCCTACTCGGACCTGTACGGAGGGGCCATTCTCAACGCGACGGTCTCGCTGTACGCCCATGCCACGATCGAGCCGACGGACGAGCCGCAGATCGTGTTGCGGGCTCTGGACCGCAACCAGACGCTGCGCTACGAGCTGCAATCCGAGCTGCCGATCGACGGGGTGCTCGACCTGCACAAGGGAATATACAACCATGTCGTGTCGCAGTTCGGCCCGATCGAAAGCGGCTTCTCGCTCAACACGTTCGTGGACGCGCCGGCCGGCTCGGGACTCGGCTCGTCGTCGACGCTCGTCGTCGCGATACTCGGAGCGTTCGCCCAGTGGCTGAGGCTGCCGCTCGGAAGCTACGACGTCGCGCAGCGGGCCTATCGGATCGAGCGCGACGAGCTGGGCATGGCCGGAGGCAAGCAGGACCAATACGCCGCCACTTTCGGAGGATTCAACTACATGGAGTTCTACGACGACCGCGTGATCGTCAATCCGCTGCGCATCAAGCGGGAGTATATCAACGAGCTGGAGAACAACCTGCTGCTGTACTATACCTCCAAAAGCCGCGTGTCGGCGGAAATCATCGAGCAGCAGCAGCAGAACGTCCTCAGCGACAACCGCTCCTCGGTCGAGGCCATGCATGTCATCAAGCAGCAGGCGGCGCAAATGAAGGAAGCGCTGCTGACCGGCCGCCTGAACCGGATCGGCGAACTGCTCCACGAAGGGTTCGTCTACAAGAAGCGACTCGCCTCGGCCATTTCGAACCCGCTGATCGACGAAATATACGACACGGCGCTCCGGGCCGGAGCAATCGGAGGGAAGATCCTCGGCGCGGGAGGAGGCGGATTCATGGCTTTCTACTGCCCCGACGTCAAGCGCTACGACGTCATGGACCGACTGAAACATTTCGGAGGCGTCTTTCACTCGTACGACTTCGTCGAGGAGGGCCTCTGCACATGGAGTCTATAAACCGAACCGAAGCGCGCCTTTCCCGCAGCGACCGGACGCACGAACCATTTACGAACGCATGAACGACACACACGCAAACGCCCGCCCGGCAACCGTCGCAGATACGACCTGCATCGTTCTGGCCGGCGGCCTCGGAACACGCCTGCGGGATACGATAGGCCCCGTCCCCAAATGTATGGCCCCCGTATGCGGCCGGCCTTTCCTCGATTATCTGCTGCGCCGCCTGCACCGGAACGGATTCCGGAAAATCGTATTGTCGCTGGGCTACCTGCACGAGCAGGTCGAGACATGGGTCGAAAGGGAGGAACCTGACTTCGACTTCGATTTCTCGGTCGAGCGTCAGCCGCTGGGCACGGGAGGCGCTATCGCGCTGGCCATGACCCGCGTGCGGACCCCTCAGGCGCTGATCCTCAACGGCGATACTTTCTTCGACATGAACACCGACGCGTTTCTGGCATCGCATGCGTCGGCCGGCACTCCGATGAGCATCGCGCTCAAGCCGATGCGCGACTTCGACCGCTACGGCAACGTCCGGCTCGATGCGGACGGACGCGTCGAAGCGTTCGAGGAAAAGCGGCATTGCGCCGAAGGGACGATCAGCGCGGGATGCTATCTGCTCCGCCGAGACAGCGGAGTGCTCGACGGCCTCCCTGAGCGGTTCTCGTTCGAGACGGACGTGCTCCAGCCGCTCGCCGGCCGGGGACTCGTCCACGGTTACACGGACAACGGCTATTTCATCGATATCGGAGTTCCCGAAGACTACGAGCGGGCCAACCGGGAATTGTGCAAGCTATTCTGACAATGGGAAGATTCGACGACGAAGCGTTCGACACGCTGTTTCTGGACCGGGACGGAGTCATCAACCGCCTCCGGCCGGACGATTACGTCAAAAACTGGGAGGAGTTCGAGTTCATGCCGGGCATGCTCGACCGTCTGGCCCGCTGGAGCGGACGGTTCCGGCGCATTCTGGTCGTCACGAACCAGCGGGGCGTCGGCAAGGGAATCATGAGCCTCGACGATCTGAATCGCATAAACGACCGGATGATCGAAGAAATCGAGCGCCACGGCGGCAGGATAGACCGCGTCTACTTCTGCACGGCTCTCTCGCCCGACGATCCGAACCGCAAGCCGCAGACGGGCATGGCGCAGCAGGCCCGCATCGACTTTCCCGACATCGATTTCGCCCGCTCGCTGATGATCGGCGACAGCGAATCGGACCGGCAGTTCGCCCGCAACGCCGGCATGGCCTTTCTGCCGGCCGAAGAGATAGACCGCCTCGGATAGCTACCGACGCACTCCGCTTTCCTTGCAGCGACCGGCGCGGACCGCCGGCGGACCGGAAACGACTTTCCCCCTCCGGAAACGGCCGAGGCCGAAAGCCGGAGCGAACGACCCGAAGCATGGGGCCCCGATCCGGCAAGGGCTATGCAGGGATTAACCGGCACTCAACCCGGGGCCGAGCCCCGGAAACGGAACGCCACCGCGAGCGCCGGACTCAGAAAGCCGCCTGAAGACCGATGCCGAGCGCCTCCTTGAACTGGATGCGAGCGCCCTGGCGCCCGTCTTTCTGAAGTATCTTCGTATCGTCGTCGTAGATCAGGTTCAGATTCAGATTGGCCGCGAACCACTTATTGATCTTCATGTTGATCTGCGTATCCCAGCGCACGTCGACGTTCTGCGGCTTGTCGAGATAGTTCGAGTAGAAATCGACCCGCGAATAGAGCGTCATGTTCGGCAGGAACTCGTAATTGAATTCCAGCTTCAGATTGCCGCCGAACTCGGACAGCAGCCTTTTGCCGGGATCGACGCCGTAGGCCCCCTCGGCCGACAGCCGCGAACTGGTGACGAACGTTCCGCGCCATGTGGCCGGAGTGAACGTCATCGTGAACCATTTCTTCGGCATCCACGTCACGCCCGCGCCGATCATCAGATAGCCCGGCGCCATGAAACGCGAGATGTAGTCGCGCGGGTCGGAGTTGTAGTCGTAGCCGTTGGCGAACTGCGTGTTGAAATTCAGCAGAGCGCTGGCATACCACGCCCGGGCGATCCGGTAGCCGTAAACCGACGAGAGATAAATCTTGTCGTTCGTCTTGCGCATCCCGTTCGAGGAGGTGTTGTTGAGCCCGTAGGCCAACTCGAGCCGATTCTGCCACAGATGGCGCTCGCGCCTGTACACGAGATCGTAATTCAGCAATACGTCGAACGCGACGCTTCCGTCGCCTCCGGCAGCCCAGTTGCTCAGGCTCACCTGCGAAAGATTGAGGCCGGCGACGCCCTTGCCCGTCCATGTCGTGTCGGATATTTCCTGAGCCGCGGCGGATGTCGCGGCACACAGCGACACGATCCAGATAATCGTTCTTTTCATACGCGGAGAATCGGTTAGAAGACGGGCCGAAGCCCGCCGCCAGACTGTCAGCACAATTCATGCCGCGATTGCACAGCGAGGTATGCGACAGACATTTACCCCGGACCGGTACAGACTTTCGGCTCCTGCGAAAGAGCGCATCCCGCTCAACAGACGGGCGCAGGCTCCCGATCCGTCAACCCGGCGGAGAAAGGGCAGAAACAGCCGTAAGTCGTCTTGACCATTCCGCCGTCGACAACCGCTCATCGCGCCATCACGGTCGTCGACGGTATCCGAGCGTGTCTGCGGAACGGCTGCATAAGCCGGCCCGCAGACACGCTCGCCCATTATCCCGGCGACGAAGCACAGAGACCGCCTCGGGCGAGCCGCGCGGCGGATACCGATTCCGGTCTGGCCGGAACGGCACGGAACGACTTTCGTCCGACGCGCATCGGACCAAGCAGGACCCGACGGCTTCCGGCTGAAGCATGACGCAAAGTCCCTCGGCGAACTATCGCGGGACAAGCCGGGGAAACGGGCGCGCAGAAATCTTATTCCAGTACGAAAACCTCCGAAAATCAGAAAAAGCTAACGAACAGCATGACGTTCAGCCATGTCACGAGAGCGCCGATGGCGTAAAGCAACCACTTGGTCGAGCGCGAATTGCGGAATTTTCCCATCACCTTCTCCGAGGAAGTCAGGCGAACCTGCAGGAAAACGGTGAACGGGAGCTGAATGCTGAGCGCCATCTGAGAATAGATCAGTCCTTTGAACGGATCGGAAATCACGATGATGACGACGAAAGCTGCCACCAGCGAGAGCGCTACGCCGAAGCGCGAGTGCGGGTCCTTCCTGTCATAGGGCTCCCGAAACATTCCGGCGAAGATCGTTCCGGCGGCCATGCCCGAAGTGATCGTCGAGGCGATACCGGCCAAAAGCAACGCTACGGCGAAAACGACCGTCGCATGACTACCGAGCAGCGGACGCAGCAACGAGTCGGCCTGCTGCAATTCCGAAACCGGAGTCCGCGAGACGAAAAACGTCGCGGCCGCGAGCAGGATCATCGCGCTGTTGATCGCCCAGCCGACGAGCATCGAAAAGATCGTATCGACGTACTCGTAGCGCAACTGCCTGCGGATCGTACGCTCGTCGCTCAGATTCCATTTCCGGCTCTGAATCACCTCGGAATGCAGGAACAGATTGTGCGGCATCACGACGGCCCCGAGCACGCTCATGACGATTACCATAGAGCCTTCGGGGAACGACGGCGTCACCCATGCGACCGCCGCCGCAGGCCAGTCGATCGTCACGAGCGACAGCTCGTAGATGAACGACAGCCCGATAATCGAGACGAAGGCGATGATCCACTTTTCGATCAGCCGATAGCTGTTCGTAAAAAGCATGATCAGCACGAAAGCGAGCACCAGAGCCGCCCCGATCCGGACCGGAACGCCGAACAGCATCTGCAACGCGATAGCTCCGCCTAGCAGCTCGGCCAGCGACGTGGAAACCGAAGCCAGCATGGCCGTCAGCAGAATCGGCTTCGAATAGCGGGGACGCAGATGGACCGAGGCCGCCTCGGCCAGGCAAAGCCCCGTCGCGATGCCCAAGTGGGCTACGTTATGCTGCAATACGATCAGCATGACCGTCGACAACGTGACCATCCACAGCAGCGCGTAACCGTACTCAGCCCCGGCGGCCAGATTCGACGCCCAGTTGCCGGGGTCGATGAAGCCGACGGTCACGAGCAATCCCGGCCCGATGTATTTGAATATCTCCAATCCGCCCGAGACGGGATGGTGCTTACGGCGGTCGAGAAGCCGCCCGATCCAATGAGTCATAGTCCTGACCGATTACTAACGAAGCGTATCGCACGGGAAACGGCGGCCAGCGACCACGCGCGCCTGTTCCCTGCCTGTTCGACAATGGGATGCGGCTAATCGCTTTTGTAGCGATTGAGCCGAGTCATGCGTTAGCCGTGTTTTTTTATTTCTGCGCGGCTCAACCGTATGCTGACAGCCATCCGGAGCGGTCCGGCCGACTTTTCATCGAGACTCACGACCGACCGCAGCACCGAGCCTCACCGAAGGAACAGCCTACTCCATCAGCTCCAGCATCGTACCCGGCAACGACTGGATAAACTCGAACAACGACCGCTCGTCGCTCTGCCTGCGGATGCGGACCACCAACGTGACCCGATAGAGCGTATGTCCGTCGCGCTCCTCTTCCCGGGTCGTGTAGCTGATTACGCGATGTCCCCGCCGGAGCACCTCTCCGGAGATCGTTTTCAGCTCCTCGCGCGAGGCGGTGGAAAACGCGAACAACGCGTTGCGAATCCCGACGCTCTTGAAAAGCAGCGTCAGGATCTCCAGCCCGAAAAGCGTCAGCACGGTCGCGCAAACGCTCACCCAATACATTCCCCCGCCTACGGCCAGCCCGATGCCGGCCGTGGCCCAAAGGCCAGCCGCCGTCGTCAGTCCCCGGACGACCTGCTTCTGGAAAATGATGGTTCCCGCCCCCAGAAAGCCTATGCCGCTGACGACCTGAGCCGCTACGCGGCTCGGATCGAGCTTCACGTCGGCTCCCGCAAGCGCGCCGGAAAACCCGTGTTGGGAAACGATCATAAACAGCGCGCTGCCCAGCGCGACCAGAAAATGCGTGCGGAAACCGGCCTCTTTGGCCCGGTACTCGCGGTCGAGTCCGACGACGGCGCCCAAAATGCCGGCCAGCAACAGCCGCCATGCGAAATCCCAAAACATGCCTCCCATCATACGATATCCGCTTATCGCACAAATGTAAAAAATCGGGCCGGAATATCCAATCGCTCCGCCCTCTGAAACGGTCCTTTGGCGAGGATACGATCCCTAAACGAAAAAAGTCCAGTCCCGGACGGCCGAAGCGTCAGGATTTCGCGACGAAAAGCGGCGGCAGGCTCCGGCCCGATTCGCGCAAAAAAACCGGAGTCGACCGTGCGCGAGCGGGTATCGGGGGCCGAACGGATTTCCGCCTACCGGCGGATCGCCCGTTCAGGCATCGTCACCGATGTCGGACACAAGGCATCCGACACGGCGGCCGGATAGCGGCCGAATACGACCCGTTCGGATATTCCGTGCCCGTCGTCGAACACAGGGATAAGACAAGAAGCCGAATGCGTCGCGAACGCTGTCCCGCCCGAAGGCCTTCTCGTGGCATCATTCCACGAGGCAGACGGCAGTGACCTTCGCACGGACATCCGGCCGGCCATCGCCCGACGGTCGCCCTCGGTCCGCCCACACGGAATCCGCTCGCGTCGGAGCGATTTTCAGATAACCGACCGTCGTCCGGCCGTCCGAGCGATAAGACATATCAACAAGAGTCTCTTGCCGAGAATCAAAGCGCCGAACGGAACCATACCCGGCAACGGGGCGCGCCCGGCAAACAGGCTCGACGGTATCGGCAAGACAAATGCGGCAGCCAAGCCAAACCTCGCAGCAAAAACCGGCGCACCGCGCAAGAAAGGTCCGTCCGGCGAGGAAGTCTCCGGCAGCCGGCAACAGACAACAGGAATCCTATCGTGGCAGACAGATACCCGATCGGCCCGGCACTGCCTTTCTACGCACCTTCATCGAAGTTTCGCTTTCCACGGCAGATCGGTCGCCTCGTACGTCCCGGGGGACAAACGAAAAAGCCGACGCGTTTTGCGTCGGCTCACCGTACTGCATACAGGAATCGAACCAGTATTTGTAGACTGAGAATCTACCGTCCTAACCGTTAGACGAATGCAGCATGAATTCGGTGCAAAGGTAGACATTATTTCGAATAATCCAAAAAATCGTTCCATTTTTTTCATCCGACCGGAACGATTTTCAAGAATTCCGCAGTCGGGCGCAACTCGTCGTTCCTTATAAACACGGTCCGGAAAGCGTTTCACTTCACGATCCGCCCGAAAGCGGCCGGAACGGGCGACGAAAAATCGAGCGCGCGCCCTGTCACCGGATGCACGAAGCAGAGCCTGCTCGCATGCAGCGCCACCCGACCCACCGGATCGCCGTGCGCTCCGTACTTGCGGTCGCCCGCCACCGGATGCCCCAAATATTCCATATGCGCGCGTATCTGGTTTTTCTTGCCCGTCTCGAGCTCCAGTTCCACCAGCGAAAAGCCATCCCGAAAACGGAGCGCCCGATAGCGCGTAACGGCCCGCTCCCCGGCCGAGCGGTCCTTGGTCACAAACACCTTATATCCCTTGTTTTCGGCCAAATAAGTCGATACGGTTCCGCTCTCTTTGTCGAACGCGCCCTCCACGACGGCCACGTAAGTGCGGCGACGGACCGTCTCGCTCCAGGTCCTCTGCATGAGCGACTGGACCCGCTCGCTTTTGGCGAACACCAGCAGGCCCGACGTGGCGCGGTCCAGCCGGTGGACGACGAATATCCGATTGGCCGGGTCGCTCCGCTTGACGTGCTCGCTCAGGATATAGTAGGCCGTACGAGTCCGTTCGCGCTGCGTGCCGACCGACAGCAAGCCGCTCTGCTTATCGGCCACGATCAGCCACTCGTCCTCGTAAACGATCCGCAGCATCGGATGCCGCAGCGGCTCGACCCGCCGCCCCGGGAAAACGGCCACCTCGTCCCCCGGTGAAAGCGCATGATCGAACCGGGTAACGATCCGGCCGTTCACCTCCACCTGACCGTGAGACAGATACGACTTGACGGTCGTCCGGCTGCAGGAACGGCAAGCCTCGAGCAGAAACGGTAGCAACGGGCTCTCCCTGCTGACACGAAAACATTTAGGGGACATGGCATATCGGTTTAAGGTCCGCCTCGGCATGCGGCCCGTAAAGGTAGCGTTTCGCGGCGAAATAAAAAACCCGGCCGCCGCCGGATTTTCGGCCGCGCTTTCGGCCGTACCGGTTTCCGAAGCCGAAAACGGGCTTTCCGGCATCGTACCGCCTTGGGCGGGTCTGTCGATCGCCCCCGAAAATGCAAGCCGACCGAGGCCGCAGAGCCAACGGTCGGCCTTCTCCGCCCGCGACAGAAAACGGTCCGACGGACCGGAGAAAGGCGGACAGGGTGACCCTGTCCGCCGTGCCGCTTTGCGGAGACCGATCCGTCTTCCGCCGAAGAAAAGGCAACAAAAATCGGAACGATCCGGTCATAAATCGGAACCCGGAACGGATTTCTTTTCGTTTTTTTGTTAAAAACAAATCCGTCGACCATGAAATCGATCTCGCTGACCGGGCTTGCGCTTTGTCTGACGCTATCGCTCGCCGCGCAGGACAGACAGGAGTTCCGAAATCCTTCCGCCCACTACCGGCCCAAACCGCTTTGGTTCTGGAACGATACGCGCGTCACGCGCGAGGGCATCGACGAGCAGATGACCGGCTTCGTGCGCCGGTGCGGCTACGGAGGCTTCTCGATCTTGCCGTTCGGTCCCCGGCTCGTCCCCGAATACCTGAGCGACGACTATTTCGAACTGTACCGGCATACCGCCCGCAAGGCCGCCGAACTGGGCGTCACGCTGTCGTTGTACGACGAGTACGGATTTCCGAGCGGTAGCGGCGGGTGGGTCAACGCCGACGGCGTTCCGCGCTTTGCGAACCGCTACCCCGATCTGACGCTCAAGCGGCTCGACAAGATCGAAGAGGAGCTGGACGGCGGCGCGATCTACGACCGTCCTCTCAGCGACGCGGGCACGCTGATGGCCGTCGTCGCGATGGAAACCACCGACAAGCGCCGGATCGACCTGTCGGACCGGATCGCCGACGGACGGATCGTCTGGCCGGTCCCGGACGGACGCTGGAAAGTGATGCAGTTCGTCTGCGTCGAAGACCCGGACCGAAACATGGACTATCTGAGCGCGGATGCGGCGCGGGCCTACATCGAAATGACGCACGAGGCCTACTACGGACGGATGCCCGAGGAGTTCGGGACGACGATCACCGGCACGTTCTTCGACGAGCCGACGCTATACCGTGCCGAAGGACGCTGCTGGACTCCTTCGTTCAACGACGACTTCGTCCGCGCGTACGGCAGCAGCCCGACGCTGCTCTACCCCGCCTTGTGGTACGATATCGGCCCCGAAACGGCTTCGGCCCGGAACGCGATGTTTTCGCTGCGGGCCGAGCAGTACGCGGCGGCCTATCCCAAGCTCGTCAGCGAGTGGAGCCGGGCGCACGGGACGCTGGCCACCGGACATCAGGACAACGAGGAGCGGGAGAATCCGGTCGGCACGTCGGCCGACCTGATGAAGTGCTTCAAATACCAAGACATCCCCGGTATCGATAAGATCGGCGGCGACCGCCCGGCCGAGCGGTTCTATAAGGTAGTTAGCTCGGCAGCCGTCAACTGGGACCGCTCGCTCGCAATGTCGGAAACCTACGGAGCCATGGGCAACATCCCTTGGGACACGATCTACCGCATCGCGCAGGACCAGTACGCCAAGGGAATCAACATGCTGATCCCGCACGCCGTCTGGTACGACGACCGGAACGTGACGTTCCTGCCCGAGCTGTCGCACCGCAACCCGCTGTACCGCGACGGGTTGTACGAGTTCAATACGTTTCTCGGACGGCTGAACGTCCTGCTGCAAAACGACGCGCGGCTGGCGACGGACATCGCCGTACTCTATCCGATCGAGACGATGCAAGCCGGCCACCGGTTCGACGGCCCGCTGACCGCCTACGAAGGCGGAGTCCGCGTACCGGACATGGATTACGTGCAAGTAGGCTGCCGGCTGACCGACCGGCTCGGGCGCGACTTCATCTACCTGCACCCCGAAGTGCTCGCGAGCGAGCGGACGAGCGTCGCGAAGCGGCGTCTCCTGCTGGAAGGCGAGCGCCAGCCCCAGTCGCTACGCACGCTGGTCGTGCCGTCGTCAGAGGTAGTCAGCGCCGAAGGACTCGCAAAGATCGAGGCGTTCTTCGACGCCGGCGGGCAAGTAATCTTCACGACGCGGCTCCCCGCTCGCTCGTCCGAACCGGGGCGCGACGCCGAAGTGACGGAGAGAATCGGCCGGATGCTGCCCGAGACGTCGCGGCAACCGGACGGCTCGATCGTCCGCCGCAACCGACGGGGAGGCACGGCCCGTTTCATTCCCTCGCCGTCGGCCGAAGCGCTGGCCGAAGCGCTGGAAATACCCGGCGAGGCTCCGGACATCGGCTTCGCCGCCGGAACCGTCCCGCTTCGCTGCATGCACAAGGTGCTCGACGGAAGGGACATTTACTATCTGGCCAACCTGTCGGACTCGGTTTTCGACTCGACCGTAGCGTTGCGCGGGAAAAAACGGCTCGAGATATGGAACCCGCATACGGGCGAGATCGCCCCGGCCGATTTCGAGCCTGGCCGCACGGGCCGGGACCGCACGACGGAAGTCCGGCTGCGTATCGAACCGAATCGTTCGCTGTTTCTGATAGAGGAAATCCGATCGAATCAACATACCTCAACAAAAAACTAACTGCATTCCTACCCAACCACCAACCCAAACTTACACTCTGTCGTCCCTTTCGGGGACCGGCCCGGCAAATCTCTCATGCCGGGCCTTTTTTATCGGCGAACGGATCGGACGCATGTACCGAAACCGACCGCAACGCAGTCGTATTCCGTAACTCCGAGACACCATCGAACCGATCCTCTTTCATTCCATCGGTCGAAAATATCCGACCGTCAGGTCCGTTATCGCCCCCAAACGCTATTTTTGAACGAGACCTAAAACGGAACGGCTATGAAACGTATCGTAATCGGACTCCTTTTTCGGTCGCCGCGTCGGTCGCGGCCGGACAATGCCGGCTGGAACCGGCCGAAGACATCGCGCAGTCCCCGCCGAGCGCCTGCAAGACCTATTATTACGACAACGTGTTCGCGCTGCTTTTCGACGGCTTCTCCGAAAAACCAGAAGCAAGGTACGTTTCGCTGCCGTTTTTCACCGAAGAATACGCTTTTTCGTTGGAGAAGGACAAAAGGGATACCGCATCGTCTCGACTCTCACGGCCGACTATCGGCATGCAACGCGGCGGAAGAGCGCAAAGACCCGCGTCAGCAAAAAACACATTTCGGAAAGTCTGGCCGCCTCCTTGCGCGAACTGTTCCGGCTTTTGATCCGGCAGATCGAAAAACCGGTCCCTGACGAAGCGCGCTGGGGATCGACCTACTTTTTCGCAAGCACGGACAACGAGGGGGAAACGACCGTCGGCGAAACATGATCGCCCGAACCCGCCTCGGCGCTCGGCAGACTCGTCGGCATCTGCAACGATCCGCATGCCATCGGCAACCGGTCGACCGGCGGACGACACGACAGGACAGAAGAGGAATTGCTCGGACAAATCCGCGCGCTGACGAGCGACCTTTCCGGCAACGAGTAATTCGTTCCGGGCACGTTTCTCGCGTATCGCGCGAGCAGGCCGTTGTCGCAACGCCGCAGAGGTTCCGCTTCCGGCAAGGCGACGGCAAGAAGCCAAACTCATCGGCGCAGTCGGATGCGGCCCCCAGCGCGACAAGCCGCCCGCGTGCCCGAACAAAATACCAAAGATCGTATCCGACCCGCGCCGGCAGCTACGACCGGGCATGCAAAACTTCACCGACGCGCGCGACAAGCCGCTCAATCGGGATTCCATCCGGACTGCAGCCGTTCTCCGGCCTGCCGGCCGCAATATCCGAATCAAAGAGTTGAAGTAGGCCCTGTCTTTTCCCGATTGTCAGATTCCGGCCGGACGCCACGAGCCCGGCCGGATTTTTTCGGACCTTCGGCGAAATCGGGACTCCGGACCGGGCCCGGACCGAACGCCCCTCCGCTCTCTCCGATCCCGAACCTGCCCGCGAGGCTCCGACAAGCGCGTACCGGTCGCGGAAACATGGGTAAAACCCAACGGGAAAGCACGTTCCCAAAGGACTTCGCCGCACCGGCCGTATGATTATCAATACATTCGGCTTTCCGAAGCGAAATCTCCTATCTCGCGTTTCCCGCGCGGCAGGATCAGCTCGGGATGCGCGACAGGTAGTTCAAGTATGATCGGCGGATGTAAGAATTCCGCCCGGCTTATGCTTTATTGTACCGGCCTTCGCGTTCCCGACATGTCCGGTTTCCCCGTATGGAGTCCCTTACGACGCAAGGGACTCCATGCAGCCTAATCGGATACGCAACCTGCGGTCGCAAATCGCGGCTAACAGATATCGGAAATCCAAAGACGAGCATACGGCCATGGAAGCATATAATTGCCTAATTCCGGACGCGAACACTCGGTATACTAAAGTATCCGACTACCTCCACGCTCCTTTGCCAAAGGTATCGAAAAAATCCGGCCGGGATCTGACAATCGGGAAAAGACAGGGCCTACTTCAATTCCTTGATTCGGATATTGCGGAAACGCACTTCCGAGCCATGACCGAGGAATCCGATATGACCTTTCTTGTTCTGAAGGCCCGGATGGTCGCGGTGGTCGAGCGTGCCGTTCTTGCTCGCCTCGGCGATATTACCCTCGGTGATGACCGTGCCGTTGAGCGTCACGCGGATGTCGTCCCCCTTGATCCATATCTCCTGAGTGTTCCACTCGCCGACCGGCTTCAGGAAACCGCGCTTGGCCGCGATCACGCCGTAAACCGACCCGTGATACTGATACTTCTCGAGCTGGCTGTAAATCGGAGCCTCGTTGTCGAGAACCTGAATCTCCATGCCCACGTAGGCTGCGTCGCCCTCGAGCGGGGTACGGATACCGATTCCGTTGTTGGCCCCCTCGGTCAGCTGGAACTCGAATCGCAGCACGAAGTCGCTGAACTCCTCCTTCGTATAGAGGTTTCCGCCGCCGCCGTTGCCCGGATAGAGCGCGATCGCTCCGTTCTCGGACACGTAGTCGCGCGTGTTTCCGATCCAGCCGTGCATGTTCGTACCGTCGTACAGCAATCGGAAGCCCTCTTTCTGCTCCTCGGCCGACAGCTTCGTCGGCTCGATCTGCGGAAGTTCGTTGATATACAGGTTGCGGAAGTAGACTTTCGTCCCGTGAGCCTGCAACTCGATCTGTTCGATCGGGAAAATCGGCTGGCTGCGGTCCCAGAAATTCTCGAGCATCACGTTATCGACGACTTTCTGCCCGTTCAGCACGACGGTCACGCGGTCGCCGACCATCTTGATGTAGAACGTATTCCAATCGCCCAGCTTGTTGTCGGCCACGCTCGTCGGCTTGCTCGGGTTCTCCGTGTTGTTGTAAAGACCGCCCGAGCCGACCTCGGCGCCTACGTTACGGCGCGAAGTGTCCCATATCTGTACCTGAGGCGTGCCGCGCAGATAAATGCCTGCGTCGCCCTCCTGCCCCTCGGCGTCGAGCTTCCAGTCGACGTACATCTCGAAATCGCGGTAGAGCTTCTCCGTACAGATATTGTCGAAGCCTTGCCCGACGTACACGAGCATGCCGTTATCGACCTTCCAGTCGCGGTGCATCGCCTCGTCGGCCACAGCCTGTTTTTTCGCCAGCTCGGCAGGCTTCATCTTCGCACGCGCGATCGGGTCCTCGACCAAACCTTTCCAGCCGCTGAGATCCTTGCCGTTGAACATCGACACATACCCGCTGTTCTTAGGCAGCGAGGCCAGATGCTTGTTCACCGCCTCCCGATGATAGCCGCTGTCGGCGCTCTGATCGGCATCGCAGGCCTTTTTCAGCAGATTTTCCACCACCGGACCGTAATACTCGGTATGAGCGAGCGCCGTATTCTGAACGGCCATTGCGGCGGCCTGACGAACCGCTCCGTCCGGATCGTCGAGATACCTGCCAGCCAGAATCAGGCCTTGGAACGTTTTGTTCTGCTCGACCTTGCCCAAAACGATCGCCCTCAGTCGGGCCGCCATTTCGGGCCCGATCGCCGGATTCGAGGCCAGAACGTCCAACGCGCCGGAGAGCATCAGCACCTTATTCTCCGCCGTAGCGCCGGACTGCGCCGCCAACTCGATGTAGCGGCCGAGCGCATCGACGGCATAGCGAGTCTCCGATCCGGAAGCGATCTCAAGCAAACGATCGGCGGCAGCCATTCCCTGCACGTTCAGCAACGCGCGGAACGCATCGTCTTTCTGGGAAGAAGTTCCGCCCGAGAAGCCCTCGGAAATGATATCGACGGCCTCGGGAACGCCTGCTTCGGCCAGCACGCTGTAATACAGAGACTTTTTGGCTTCATTCGCTTTCATGCGCGACGCGATGGCTGCGGCTTTGTCCGAAACCGGCATATTCTTCATGGCCACGGCTATGGCATGCTGTACGGCAGCGGCATTGGCGTCCGACGCCGAACCCATGCTCTCGAGCAGCGAGTACAGCGCAGGCAGGTTCTTATCCGTCACCACGCCTGCCAGCGCGTCGGAGGCTGCCTTCGCCACAGTAGGATTCAAGTCCCCGGCAGCCTTGAGCACGACATCCGCCCGGGAAGTCGCCCCGCGACGGCCCAGCAGCTCGAGCGCAGCGACCCGTCCCTGTATGTTGCCGCTCTCGGCAACCGGAGCGACAACGGCATCTATATTGCCTTTATAGGAAGCGAGGCAAGCCTCCGCCACGGCGATCCGGGCGGCATCCTCGCCGCTCAGCACGGCTGCCAGCGCGGTCGGGACCTCCATGCCTCCGATCCTCGTAGCGGCCCACATCGCGGCCGCGCTCAGCTCGGCATCCGGATCGTCGAAACGGTCCAGCACCGCAGGAAGCGCCTGAGCGGCCTTCCGGCATCCGAAATAAGCGATCAGATCGACCTGAGCGGCCGCATCTTTCGACTTGGTCAGAACCGGGATCAACGCCTCGTACAACGCTGCGTCGGCATACGGACAGGTCGCATCGAGCACGGCGTTGCGATAGGCTCTGTTCGGGTCCTTCATCGCCTTGACGACAAATGCGGTCGTCGCCTTTCCGGGCCGCGAAGCCAGGATGCGCGCAGCCGCGATCCGACTCTGCTCGGCACCGGCCGCCGTCGCCTTTTTGAGCAGTCGGTTAGCTTCCGCGCCGGCTTCCTTCGTCTGACCGTCGGCATACAGTTTCGCTATCAGCTGCGAATAGGCCTCCGTCGCATTGGTCGGCTCGCCCGTATACTGCGCCTTCTCGGCTGCTGCACGCAAGGCTGGCAGCGAAGCGGACGTGCCTATTTTCGACAAAGCGTAATACACCTCCTTATCAAGCGTGTCGTCGCTGCCGAGCCAGGACAGCAGGACCTGTTCGATTTCAGGCGAAGCCACCGCAGCGTCGCCGACAGCATGCGCCAAGGCTACGCGATCGCCTTCGCCGGTCTTCACGGCCCCGGTAATCGCCTGTTTCGCTTTCGGCGTGCCGATCGAAGCGAGCGCTACGAGCGCAGGCGAGCCCAAACGCTTATCGGACACCCGCGCGGCCAGTGCGTCGACACTCTCGTCGCCACCTGCCTGCTGAAGCAGGCGGATATAGAAAGCGGCTATTTCCGGATCGGCGCTCCCGTCGAGCCCGCGAACGATCCCTTCGGCAAAAACCTTCCGGTCGGCTTCATGTCCCGAACTGACGAACGCGGCCCAGCCCGAGAGCGCATAAGTGACCGGTACATTATTCGTTCCGTCGAACATCGATACGAGCATGTCGACGCCCTGCGAACCCGTCGATAGCAAATCGCCCATCAGTCGGTTATACTCGGCCGGGTCGGGAGCGGGCATCAGTCCGAGCGCGTCGGACACTTTGGTTTTCCACGTGCGGTTCGGCGCCGCCTGTCCCATCGCCTGAACGGCCATCGCCACGCAGGCCAGCATCAAAACTATCTTTCTCATTTTCTTTTCATCGGTTTAAGGTTGGGTTAAATGGTCCACGGCGCGCGCATCGGCTGGTCGATCAGCCGGTTGGCCGCATCGTCGTCGATAAACTGCAGCTTCTTGGGATCGAACCGCAACGACCGTCCCAGCCGGAGAGCCACGGCGCCCATGTTGACGATCGTCGCCGAGCGGAATCCGTTCTGCTCGTTGAGCGCAAACTTCTGGCGCGTACGCACACAGTCCAGAAAATCGGTTTGCTGGGGCATCGGATCGGGATACTCGGCCAGCTTGGCTTCCCAGTCGGGTATGTCGCACCGGAAATTCCGGTAGAGCTTCCCGTTCGGTCCTTCGATATAGGCGTCGTTCGGATCGCCGTTGTCCTCGCCCCAAAGAATGATCTTGCAACCGTCGTCGTAGGTATACTCGATCTTGCGCCAAGTGCCCACGGCATCGGGATGCTGCTGGGGAGCGTCGATCTCGACCGAGACGGGGCTCGTATCGTCCTTGCCCAGCAGATACTGAACCGGGTCGATGTAATGTTGCCCCATGTCTCCCAGTCCGCCCGCGTCGTAGTCCCAGTATCCGCGGAACGTCCCGTGAACACGGTGCGGATTGTAAGGCTTGTAGGGAGCCGGGCCGAGCCACATGTCGTAGTCGAGCTCGGCGGGGACTTGCATCTCCTCGAGCTGGGGCTGGCCTACCCAAAAGAACTTCCAGTCGAAACCGGTATGCTTGCTGATAGTCACCTTCAGCGGCCAACCGAGCATGCCGCTGTCGACGAGCTTCTTGATCTTGTCGACGGTCGTGTTCATGCCGTAGAACGTATCGGTAAAGCGGAACCACGTATTCAAACGGAAAATATTGCCGTTACGCTCCACGGCCTCCTTAACCCGCTTACCCTCGCCGATGGTGCGCGTCATCGGTTTCTCGCACCAGATATCCTTGCCGGCCGCGGCGGCCTCCACCGACATGATGCCGTGCCAGTGCGGCGGCGTGGCGATATGCACGATATCGACGTTCGGATCGGCAATCAACTGACGGTAGTCGGAATAGGTCGCCACTTTCTCGCCGGCCAACTGCCGTCCGGCCTCCAAATGATTCTTGTCGACGTCGCAAATCGCGACCAGACGCGTACCCGCGTACCCGTAATGGCCTCGGCCCATGCCGCCTACGCCGATGATACCTTTGGTCAGCTGGTCGCTCGGAGCCGTGTAGCCGACGCCGCCCAGTACGTGGCGCGGGACGACGGTCAGCGCGGCCATGCCGGCGAACGTTTTCAGGAACTCCCTTCTCTTCATAACAGGTTAACTTTTATTTATATATCAATAAGTTTGGATAGTATATTTCTTTAGACAAACGCTTTTCGCAGGAAAATCGTGTGGCACCCCTGTAAAAAATCAGTCCTTCAGATAATACTCAACCGTCGTAACGACCCGTATCGTCTTGATGTTCGGCGTATTGTCATCGCGGTCGGAAATTGAGAACAGACCTTGGCTGGCCGACTTGATCTTGCCCAGCTCGCTATTGGAGTCGTGCGCGAACTTATCGGCCGCCGCGCGCGCATTCCGAGTAGCCTCCTCGATCATTGCGGGCTTCAGCGCGTTCAGCGCGTCGGAAGTATAGATAAAGCGAGGAGCATAGCGGTAATCGCCGCTTGCGATCGCCACGCCTTGCTTGAGCAGGTCGCTCTGACGCGACATCAGCTTCAGCACCTGCTCGACGTTGGTCGTCGTTACCGTCACGACGCCGGTCACGTTATAGCGATAGCGCACGCCCTCGGGCACATAGCGCTCGGCCTGCATGTCGACGATTTCGGCGGGAGCCACCGAGATCTCGGTTTCGGCAATCCCGTTGGACTTCAGAAACTCGACAATCTTCGCGTTCGCGCTTTCCATCGTATTGTACAGCGCGAGCATGTCGTTTCCTACCTCCTTGTAGGACAGCGGCCAGATAACCCGGTCGGCCATCACCTCCTTTTCGGCAAGGCCCTTGACGGTCACCACGCGCTCGGTGTCTTTAAAATGGCGGATACCTCCGCTCAGCAGCCAACCGGCTATGACTACCCCTATGGCCAGCATGGCCGCACTAGCCAAACGAATTTTCGAATCTTCCATAACTTCGGATATTTATTCGCTTCATCCGGCAAAAGGCGGTCCGAAACGATTTCGATTCGGCTTCAAAAATACGTAAAAAAGCCGCAGAACAAAACAAAAAGCCGATAAATATTTACAGCTTATCCAAGCTGTAAACAACAAGGAGGGCCGCATCCGTCCCGATGCGACCCTCCTTGCTTTGCCAAACGGTCCTACCTGCCGCCGCCCAATGCCTGATAAAGATAGACGATAGCCTGCATCTGCTCGAATCGGTCCTGTACGCCCGAAAGCTGGGCGCTCAGCAGCGACTGCTGCGCGGTGATGACCTCCAGATAGGTCGAGGTTCCCAAATAGAGCAACTGCTCGGTATAGCTGACCGAGCGCTCGAGCGAAGCGATCTGTTCCTTGCGGAAGGCTTCCTTCTCGGCGGCGCTGCTATACTGGAACAGCGCATCGCTCACCTCGTTGCCGGCGCTCAGCAGGCTTTTCTGAAAAGCCAGTCGAGCCTCCTCTTGCTGCGCCTTGGCCGTTTTCAGACGCGCCCGGTTCTGGCCCCGGGCGAACAACGGAGCCACCAGGTTGCCCGTCGCGTTGAAAATCGCCTGAGCCGGATTGACGATCATGGAGCCCAGACTATTGGTCCATCCGCCGTTAGCGCCTATGGACAGTTGCGGATAGAACGCCGAACGGGCTACGTTCGTATTGGCCGTCGCAGCGACCAAGGCCATCTCGGCTGCCTGCACGTCGGGACGATTCGACAGAAGCTGAACGGGAACGCCCGCCGAGAAATCGTCCGGAAGCCGCTGCTCGTCCCACGCGCCCCGGTCGATATGCCGCCCGGGCTGCCCAAGCAGCAGCGAGAGAGCGTTCTCCGTCTCGCGGATCGAGCGTAGCAGATCGGTCTTCGAAGCGCACACGGAATAGTAGTTGGCCTCGCTCTGGACAACGGCGGCCTCGTTGACATTGCCGGCCAGCTTCATCGCCTTCATCATTCGGACGGTCAGGCTCCAGTTCTCGATCGTCTGCTCGGTGATTTCCAACTGGCGGTCGAGCATCAGCAGCGTGTAATAGCCGGTAGCTATGCCCGAAATCACCTGCGTGCGGACAGCCCGCAACGTCGCCTCGCTCTGAAGCCAGGCGGCCTTGGCTCCCCGCTTCGAGTTGAGCAGCTTGCCGAAGAGGTCGACCTCCCAGCTGGCCGACAGCGGAAGCGTATAGGTCTTCTGCAACGAGCTGTGTTGAGCCCAGGACAACTCGCCGCTCGGCGCCAGCGTAAACGAAGGAACGTAGGCCAGGCGAGCCGCTGTCAGCTGCGCCTGATATTCCTGCACGACCAGCGCCGCCGACAAAAGGTCGATGTTACTGGACAACCCCTGCTCGATCAGCGACTGCAGCTTCGGATCGGTGAACACCTCCTGCCACGGCCTGTTACCGAAATTGACCGTGTCGCCCGAAAGCGTGTCGGTGACGGAAACCGTGTCGCGGTACAGTCCGGCCGTCTCCATCTGGGGCCGGCTGTAGGGACGGTAAATATTGCAGCCCCCCAGCATCACCGCCGCACCCGCCACGGCCAGCAACGCGCTATATTTTCGTTTCATCATCATTGTTCTTTAGTTAAACGCTTTACTTAATCAAATCTTGCATCTCGGCATCCAGCTCGCTCGAGTCGGGGTCCTTCCACTGGATCGGCTTGAATTTCTCCTGCAGCGCTTGGAATGCGACAAACAGCGCGGGCACGACGAACAGCTGCAGAATCATACCGATGAGCATACCGCCGACCGAACCGGCTCCCAGCGAACGGTTACCGTTGGCACCCACGCCCGAAGCGAACATCAGCGGCAACAGACCGATGATCATCGCGAACGAGGTCATCAGAATCGGTCGCAGACGGGCGGCAGCGCCGGAAACGGCAGCCGAGGCGATCGACATGCCGCTCTCGCGGCGGGCCAGCGCGAACTGCACGATCAGGATCGCGTTCTTGGCCAACAGACCGATCAGCATGATCAGCGCGATTTGCAGGTAGATATTGTTCTCGACGCCCATGATCTGAGCGAAGATGAACGTTCCCACCAAGCCGAACGGAATCGAGAGAATCACGGCCAACGGGAGAATGTAGCTCTCGTACTGGGCGCTCAGCAACAGATAGACGAATACCAGGCAGAGCAAGAAGATCATGGCCGTGGTACTGGTACCCGTACTCTGTTCCTCGCGGCTCAGGCTCGAGAACTCGAATCCGTAACCGGTCGGCAGCATCTGGGCGGCCACTTCCTCGATCGCTTTGATCGCTTCGCCCGAGCTGACGCCCGGATTCGGCATACCGCTGACTTTCATCGAGGTATACATATTGAAACGGTTGATATTGTCCGGACCGTATACCTTTCTCAGCGACATGAACTGCGTGATCGGAGCCATCTCGGTTCCGTTACGGACCATGATGCCGTTGAGCGACTCGGGACTTATGCGGGCCTCCGGATCGGCTTGGATCATCACGCGGTAAAGCTTACCGAAACGGTTGAAGTTCGATGCGTACAGACCGCCGAAGTATCCTTGGAGCGTCGTCAGAATATCGCTCGGACTCAAGCCCGCCTGCTTGCATTTCGCAGCATCGATATCCACCATATACTGCGGGAAGTTCGGATTGAAAGTGGTCATGGCGTACATGACTTCGGGACGCTGATTCAGCGCGCCGAGGAACTGCTGCGCCACTTCGAAGAAACGGTCCAGATCGCCACCCGTCTTATCCTGCAGGTTGAACTCGAAACCGTTGGACGCACCGTAACCGGTAATCATAGGCGGTGCGAACAGCATGACCTGACCGTCCCTGACCAACTGACGGGTCTGCATCGTCAATGCTCCGACGACATCGTCGGACGACATGCCCTCGCCCTGCCGCTCGCTCCAGTCTTTCAGCTTGATGATAGACGTACCGTAGCTGTTGCCCTGTCCGCCCATAAAGCTGTAGCCGGTGATCGACGTACGCGACTTGACGGCCGGATTCGCGGCGACCAGACTGTCGATCTGCTGCATCACGGCCTCGGTTCGCTCCTTGGATGTTCCGGGAGTCAGATTGACGGCAGCGAAGACGGTACCCGTATCCTCGTTGGGCACCATGCCCGTCGGAGTGATCTTCATCAGCAGGAAAAGCGCCACGATGCTGCCTGCGACGATCAGGAACGACAATACCCGCTTGTGAATGAAGAACAGCACGCTCTTCTTGTATTTCTTCAGCGTTACGTCATAAGCGGCATTGAACGAAGCGTGGAAACGATCGATCAGGCTCATCTTCTTCTCGCCTTCTTCGCGGTGAGGTTTCAGGAACAGGGCGCAAAGGGCGGGACTCAGCGTCAGGGCGTTCACGGCCGAGAAGCCGATAGCGATAGCCATCGTCAGACCGAACTGACGGTAGAACGTACCTGACGTTCCGGTCATGAAGCTCACCGGAATGAACACGGCCATCATCACGAGCGTGATCGATACGATCGCTCCGCTCAGCTCGCCCATCGCGTCGATCGACGCCTTGCGGGCGGAAGTGTACCCTTGATCGAGCTTGGCGTGGACTCCCTCCACGACGACGATCGCGTCATCGACGACGATCGCGATCGCGAGCACCATAGCCGACAGCGTCAGCAAGTTAACGCTGAACCCGATCAGGTACAACACGAAGAACGTACCGACAAGCGCGACAGGAATGGCGATCGCCGGGATCAGCGTCGAACGGAAATCCTGCAGGAAGATATAGACGACCAAGAACACGAGGATGAACGCCTCGATCAGCGTCTTGATCACTTCGTGGATCGAGGCGAACAGGAAGTCGTTCGTATCGAGCAGAATGACGTAATCCATACCCGGGGGCAGCGTCGGCTTGATACGCTCCAGATAGCTTTTGATATCGTTGATGATCTGCGTCGCGTTCGAGCCGGCCGTCTGAAAGATCATCGAGGTCACGCCCTCGTGACCGTTCACGTGGTTGCTGAAACCGTACGTCAAACGTCCCAGCTCGATATTGGCGATATCCTTGAGTCGCAGTACCTCGCCGTCGGAAGCGGCCCGCACGACGATATCGCCGAACTCCTCCTCGGTCTGCAGACGCCCCTTGTAGCGCATGATATACTGGAACGACTGATCGCCCTCCTCGCCGAACTGTCCGGGAGCGGCCTCGATATTCTGTTCGGCCAGCGCGGCAACTATATCCGTCGGCATCAGGCCGTACTGAGCCATCACATCGGGTTTCAGCCAAATACGCATCGAGTAGTCGGATCCCATCACCATCGCGTCGCCCACACCGGGGATACGCTTGACCTCGGGAATGATATTGATGTTGGCATAGTTCTCGAGGAACTTGATATCATAACGGTCGTCGGGACTGAAGAACGCAAAACCGAGCAGCATACTCGTCTGCCGCTTCTCGGCCGTCACGCCGACCTGAGTCACTTCCGAAGGCAACAGTCCCAGCGCTTTCGAGACACGGTTCTGTACATTGACGGCTGCCATGTCGGGATCGGTCCCCTGCTTGAAATACACCTCGATCGAGGCATCGCCGGTATTGGTCGCCGTCGAGGTCATGTACATCATGTTCTCGACACCGTTGATCTGCTCCTCGAGCGGAGCGATCACGCTGTTGAGCACGGCCTGCGCATTGGCTCCCTGATAGCTCGTGTTCACCCGGACGGTCGGCGGCGCGATATCGGGGTATTGCGAAACGGGTAGCGAAACCAAGCCGAGCAAACCCAGGATGACGATAACGACCGAGATGACCGTCGAAAGCACCGGGCGATTGATAAATCTATCTAGCTTCATATCTTTTACACCTTATTCTTTCCATGCATGAATTATTGTCTGGCCTGCTGCTGAGCGGCTCCGGCGGCACCCGAAAGGGCTTTCAGCCGCGCGGCCGCCTCGACGGGCGTAATAGCCTTGATCTTGGTGCCGTCCTTCAGCGTCGCCACGCCCTCCACGACGATCCGGTCGCCGGCACGAAGACCCGATGTCACGACATAGTTCTTGCCGTCGTCGAGGTTGAACACTTCGACAGGCGTATTCTTGACCGTCGAATCGGGCTGAAGCACGTAAACGAACTTCTTGTCCTGAATCTCGGAAGTAGCTTTCTGCGGCACCATCAGAGCCGAATCCAGCTGACTCGGGATCAACACATTGCCCGTTCCGCCGCTGCGAAGCACGTAGTCGGTATTGGGGAACAGCGCCCGGAGCGTGAACGAGCCGGTCTTCGTATCGATCACGCCGGTCAGCGTCTCGATCCGTCCTTTCTGGGGATAGACGCTTCCGTCGGCCAGCATCAGCTCGACCTCGGGCATATTGCCGACCATCTTGCCGAGCGAAGCTCCGTCGCGGCGCGTCATCTCCAGCAACTGCTTCTCGTTCATCGTGAAGTAGACGTACATTTTCGAGATATCCGACACGACGGTCAGCGGTTCGGTCGAAGACGAGCTGACCAGGCTACCCACACGGAACGGAATCGACCCGACGACGCCGTCGGAAGGACTCGTTACGGTCGTATAGGCCAGATCCTGCTCGGCCGACACCAGCTGGGCCTTCGCCTGCGCGAGCTGGGCCTCGGCGGTCTTCAGCGTGTTCTGAGCCATCTCCAGATCGTACTCGCTGATGATATTCTGCGCTTGCAGATCGCTCTTATTCTTTACCGTCAGGCGGTTCGTGGCCACGTTGGCTTCGGCTACCTTCACGGCCGCCGCCGCCGCATTCCGGGCCGCCTCGTACTGCACCTTGTCGATCAGGAACAAAGGCTGTCCCTTTTTCACTACGGCCCCTTCGTCCACGCACAGCTTCGTGATGAAGCCGCTGACACGCGGGCGGATCTCCACGTCCTGCAGCCCGCGGATCGTGGCCGGAATAGCCGTTTTCAGATCGACCGAGACAGGCCCCAGCGTCTCCACCGCAAACTCGGGAACGCCTCCTGCCATGTTCTGGCCTGCATTCGAATTACCGCACGAAACGGCGGCAACGCCCGACAACAAAAATGTCAGTCCCTTACACAGAGTCCCTGCGACTCTCATTCTGTTCCTGTTGTTCATATTCTCTTATCCGTTAGATTATATTTTTCAAGCATCACGTCGTTTCCCGTTACGAGAACCGCTCGCCGGCAAGCCGCAAAAATACAAATAATTCAGGCAATTTATCCCTGCGACGCCTTCATCCATGCCGATACCCATACGCATGCACTAACGTAAACTCACGAAAAAAATTGTATCGAAATCAAAATGAATGCATTAAAATAACCCGTTGCAGGCCGCGCATGACAAATTACGGAGCAAAAGTAGCAAGAAAACTGACAAAACAAAAATAGTTTTCCGGTTTCGTCGCAAAATTCGCAGAAGACGCTCCGGAACCGGCTGTCGGCTGTCTTCCTCGCCGGAGAGTATCGCAAAGCCATCCGCACAGAACAATAACAACCTGTATCATAAACATTTAATATTCAAACCAACGATATAAGAAAGATTATCCGGACAAAAATCCGCATCTCCTTCAGCGGACCATGCGCCCGGAAACAACGCTTTCACTGCACGATTCGACCATATCGGACTGAAAAATCCTTCCCCCTTTTTCCGCCATAAGGGACACGATAACCGTACAATGCATATATTTGTATCCGATTCCGGATACGGGCGAAAAGCCCGGTCGCCGAACCAAAAGTAACCGAAACGCAGCAAGAGACCATGATCAAGAAAATAACAATGCTGGCGCTGACCGTCTGCACGCTCTGCGCGACGGACGCACAGGCTCAGATCAAGCTGGGCGGCAAAACACTGAACGCGCAGAAGCTCGTCCAAGCCGGCGCCGACATGATAAAAGCCGTCACGCTTTCCGATGCCGACATCGCGGCCCTCAGCCGCGAGGCAGTCGAATGGATGGACAACAACAATCCCGTGTCGCCCGATACTTCGGCCTACAGCCAACGGCCCAGGAGGCTGACCGAGAATGTCAAAGTCGACGGATTGGAGCTGAACTTCAAGGTTTACGAAGTGGCCGACGTCAATGCGTTCGCCTGCGGCGACGGAAGCGTGCGCGTATTCAGTTCGCTGATGGACCTGATGGACGACCAGCAGCTGATGGGCGTGATCGGGCACGAGATAGGGCACGTCGTGCACGCCGACACGAAGGATGCAATGAAGAACGCATACATGGCCTCGGCCGCACGCAACGCGGCCGGCTCGGCCGGGGGCACGCTGGCCAAACTGACCGACTCGCAACTGGGCGACCTCGTGCAGGCCTTCTCGAACGCGCGATTCTCCCAGAAGCAGGAGTCGGCCGCAGACGATTTCGGATTCGATTTCTGCGTCCAGAACGGAATGGACCCTCACTCGATGGCCTCGGCCCTCGAAAAGCTGGCCGAACTGTCGCAAGACTCCCAGTCGTCGGGGCTGCAAAGAATGTTCTCGTCGCACCCCGACAGCCAGAAGCGCGCCGAGCGAATGCGGGCCCGGGCCGAGGAGCTGATCCAGCAGCAGCAACAATAGGCACGCCTGCGCCCGTCGTAAGACATACCGGAGAAAGGCGCCAGTTTTCGCTGGCGCTTTTCTCATACGGGCTTTCCGACGAACGAAACTTTTTCAAAGACCGCACGACGAATCGCAGGCCGGGACGGACGCCCGAAGACACGAAATCCGGTTTCGGGCGGCTCGGTCCGTGATCCGGCAGGACAAAGCCGGCGAGAGCGGCGGACCTCTCCGCGAAAAGTCACGGGAAACGCCAGCCACCGGGCTTCATTCCGCCGCCAAGGAATCGTTCCGGCAGGAAGCGGCCGGGCACGGCCCGCACAATAAAAGAATGAGAGCGAGACCGGCAAATCAGGGCATTCCCTTGCTAACAGAGCGCATCCTCAACTAACCGGCAGAAAAATCGATCGGCTTAAGGAGCTGTCAGGGCGGCCGACCAGTAGGCATAGGACTTTACCGTACCGTCTTCGAGCGTCACCGTGTAGCTTCGGCGGACAGGCCCGCCCAAGCGGAACGGAACCGGATAGCGGAACATTTCACCCGCATGGCAGAACGTATGATATTCGCCGTTCTCGCCGCACGGATCGACCCCGTCGGGCAAATCGCCGCGAAACGTTCCGTCGATCGTCCGTCCGATCCAATCGGCTCCGAGACGGGAAGCATCGGTCGTTACGACAACCGTCTCGAGTCCCGAGGCGAGAAAAGCGTCCATGATCCGTTCCGGCCCCTGTCCCCACAGCGGCTCGACCACCGTCACGCCATACGGCTCCAACTGACGCTCCCGGTACGCGCGCACGTCCTGCAAAAAAATATCTCCGAAGATAAAATGTTCGGCTCCCCGGGCGACGAAATCGCCGACGGCTTCCGCCATCGCCCGCTCGTAGTCCTCGATCCCCCTTCCCGTCGGGACAATACGGATCGGCAGTCCGATGCTGTCGGCCTGCATCCGGAGCAGCTCGGCCGGAATGCCGTGCATCGACGAGCGGTCATTCGACGCATCGACCGTCGTAAGCAGCGAAACGACTTCGTAACGACCCTCCCGAAGCACCGTCTGCAACGCCAGCGCGGAATCCTTTCCTCCGCTCCAGTTGAAAACCGCCCGTCGTCTCCGTTTTACCATGACAGCGAATCGATCGAATGATTGGTAAAAAAACCGCTGATCAGCGTGAAATATTCCGGTAGCCGCCCGTCGGTGCTCCAGCGCAGCTCGATGCCGAGCAATTCCGCAGCCGTCCGCCCCAGATCGAAACCAAGCGCCTCGAGCGACGGGCGTATCTTCCCGGGCCGCACGCACGGCAGGTCCGACGGTCTGGTGCAGGTTCCCGCAGGACAATCGAAGCATGTGCCGGCAAAAAAGGCACGGCTGCCCGGCCACGCCTCTTCCATGGCAAGCAATCTCGCGTCCAGCTCGCAACGGGCTTCATTCAACAAAGCGCGTCCCTGTTTCTCGCTTTGCCCTGCATCGGCGCATAGCGCGCGTAACCGCTCGCCCGGCTCGATTCGCGCAGCGATCAGATGAGCCGTTCCGAAACCAGACAAATACTCCTCCGCATCGAACGAGAAAGGCGGGCACGCCCAGCAGCGTCCGTACCGGCCGCACTGGCGGCACAAGCCGGCGAACCGCTCCGCATCACGATAACGGCGGATATACTCTTCGGCAGGAAGCGAAGCGAAAGCGTAAGTCCGCACTGCGAGCGGCTCTTCGGTCGGGTTGTTCGGTCTCATATCGGACATCGGGACGGTCGTACCGTCCAGGGACAAATTTGGCAAAAAAGAACCGTTCCGGCAAATCGCCTCCGGGGAGGAAGCCAATCCGGCCGGAATAAAACGGACAGCCGCCTGCGGTGCCCGAAGAAAGCCTCCGGACAAAGCCCCCATCCGATTGCACAGTTTCCGCAAACGCGCCTCATAATTACACGAATCAAAACAATTCAATGAATCACGCTTACGAAAGCGATCGACATGCTTTCGGAAGGCATGGAACGAGCCTCAAAAAGTTGTAACCGGGCGGGCGGACCGTCAAGGGAAACTCGGAGAAAAGAAACTCTCCGGAGATATGCCGAATCGGGAACATGAAATCATAACAATATTAACCGATTATATACTTCGATACACCAGCCTTTTTAGGAGGTGTTTTCGACTCATACTTCCCGATGCATGGAAACCCTCTGGCGTGAAACTGACTGGAAAATGTTTGCACTCACATATTCGGTATATTAATGTATATAGTCGGTTAATATTATGGTATTGCAAGCGGCAGGGAGACACGCGCCCGATGGCTCCGTATATGGCAAACCGGGACTCTTCCGGCGCAGCGCGCGAAACTTGGAGAAATATTTGCAGAACGAGCGTCGGAACCAATACCGCCGTACCATGAACCGACCCGACCTCCCGGCCGATACGCTGCAAAAGAACAATCTTTTTTTCCGACAGTTGCTTTTTCTGGGTATCCTGATTACGATCGGACTGGTCATTCTCAAGCAATTGGGCTTCTTCGTCGGAGCCTTTCTGGGCGCCTCGACGCTCTATGTCGTACTGCGCCCGCTGCTTTTCCGACTGACCGAGCGACACCGCCGGAAGTCATGGTTCGCAGCGGCCCTGCTCGTGCTATGCACGACGGTCCTGCTGCTGGGACTCGGCTTTCTGATCTACGAAGTGATTGCGGCCGAGATTCCCAACGTCGACACGTCGAAAATCGTCGGCTTCTTCGAAAAGCAGGTGGTCCGACTGAACGAGCTGATAGGCTTCGCGGCCATTCCCAAGGACCTGCTCGAGAACTCGGGAACTTTCCTGACGAAAATGGTATCGTCGCTGATCAACACGACCTACAGTTTCGCGGCAAACGTATTCATGATGCTCGTCATCCTCTACTTCATGCTGCTCAAAGGACGCAAGATGGAGGGGCACATCAACTCCTACCTGCCCTTCAAGGGCAAAAGCCTCTGCCTGCTCAAGCAGGAGGTCAAGACGATCATCTTCAGCAATGCGCTCGGCATCCCGATCGTCATGCTGTCGCAGGCGCTCGCGGCCTGCCTGATCTACTGGCTGCTGGGAATGAACAATGTCGTTTTTTGGGCGTTCGTCACCGCCATATGCGGACTGATCCCGATGATCGGCACGGTCATAGTCAGCGTACCGCTCGGCGCGTACATGATCTATAGCGGCGAGCTGTGGCACGGTATCCTGATGATCACGCTCGGCGTGCTGGTCATCGCCAACGTGGACAACCTCTGCCGGATGATCCTGATGAACAGGGTGGCGGATACGCACCCGCTGATCGTTATTTTTGGCGTGATACTCGGCATCCCGCTATTCGGGTTCTGGGGCATTATCTTCGGTCCTCTGCTGATCTCGGGTTTCCTGCTGCTGATGAAAATCTACTACAAGGAGTACAACTTGCTGCCGCAGCAAGCGCAGGCCCGAGAGAACGCCGCCGAGACCCGGTGCGGTCAGGAATAATTCATTCGGCCAGTCCGCTCTCTGAGAACGCCCCAGCACCGCATTGAAACCCAGCAAGGAGTCGCTCCTCCGCCGCGGGCGATCCGCCCCTCGCGCTCCGAGCCGGCCCGGATCGTCCTCCGCCACAGACACTTGCCGTGGATCAGCCGCATGAACGGGGATTCCTTTCCCCGAGCCTCCATGCCCTCAAGACGCAACCAGACGATACGTATCACACCTCGACAAGTGCGTCAATAAGACAGCTATTTCCTTTAGCTGTCCTATTGAAACCTATTTACCTACTATTTACGGAGTAAGCGGGACAGGACATCCTATGACGTGTCGCTCATATTCCTATCGTGTACCTTTGCTGAACGTGTTTGTTCTTGCATAAAATTTTTGAGCCCTCCGCCGGAATCGACTCCTTTCAACGACAGGTTACAATACGGATCGGGACAATTCCGTAAAATAGCAGGCCCGTCGCATTGCACGCTTATCCGGACGCTTCTCACTCAACCTACTCTACCTGTACGAGTCCTTGCCCAAAACGGTATTTTTCATGCCAGGCAGCAACGATTTCCACCAATAGTTGAATTGCGAACGGTACGGGTCGCGCTCCGCGCTGCCGTCCGCCGTGCGCGTACCGCGGCCATCCGGATTGCTCGGCCGAATCAGCATCTTGTCAACGACAAACGTCATCAGGCGCCGCTCCTTGAGCCGGCCGTCCGACTGCCGCTTGACCATCTCCACGTCGAGCCCGTCGTACAGCATCGTCATCTGAACCTCCGACCGCGTGTCGTTTCCCGTCACGTGGAACTCAATCCGCTCGAGCCGCCCCGAATCGATCCGGATACCAGCGAGCGGCGTCACGACGCGATTCAGCAGCGACAAGCTCATCGGCCCGAGCGAGCCGTCGATCTCAAAGCGACGGTTCAGCGAGTCGGCCGGGAACTTGAAGCTCGCTTTCAGCAGGCCCGCCCCGTACAGCTTTCCCCGAGCCTCCAACCGGAAAAAGTCGTCCGCTCCTCCCCGATTGGTCAGACCGTAAAATTCGCCGCTCAGGCTGTCGAATTGCACGATTCCGGGTTCCGTTCCGTTTTCCGACAGCTCATCGTAACGGGCCCGCACGTTCCCCAGACTGATGCGACGCACGTCGACAGCGAACGGCAGCCGCTGCAACGAGCGATAAAATAGCCGTTTCATGCGTTGCAGCTGGGAAACCTGACGGTTCTTGTAGCTTTCGACTTCCGCCTGAGGAACGCTCAAGCTGTCGATACGGAGCCCTCCTCCATCCGTCCATGCGGTCCAATCGATACCGGTGCAGCCGATACCCCGGACCGAAACGCGGGTCCAGTCGATATGTCCGGGAGCCCGCTGGGCGAACATATCCTTGGGATACTGCGGTTCCAGACGAACGGCCGCAACGTAAAGCGAGCCATCGTCCGCGCCGAATCGAAGCGTATCGATCTCGAGCAGTACCGCCCCGTCGTCGATCCGGTAGCCGAGCTTGTCGACAGCCAGTTCCATGCCGCTGCAGAGCCACGGCCGCGACAGCGAGTCGGCCGACGTATCGAGGCAAAAGTCATCCGAGCCGAGGTTCAGCCCCTCGATGCGATGGCAGACCCTTCGGCCGCTCCGATAGTCGCAGACCTCGACCTGAGCGTTCCGAATATCGAACCGTCCGATCTCGGCCGCGATCCCCGCCGAATCGAGCCGGTCGCGCCACGACCTGTGCGAGCCTGCGGATGTGTCAGTCCCTGTGTCGGGACTTCGGCTCACCACGACACGCGGCGAAATGATTTCCAAACCGTCGATCGAGAACCGCATCGACGAATCCCCCCCCTGTTCCAGCGAACTCCGTCGAGAGACAGTTGGGCGACCCGTACATCGAGTCCGGCGAGCGGCGAGCCTTTCAGTCGCAACCGCGCGCTATCGGACCGAAGCATGAAATTGTCGACTCGTACGGAGCGATTGAACAGGCCGACTCTGACTCCGCCCACCTCGGCTCGGTAGGCTCCGTCGCTCGCTTCGGAAACCTTCGAGACGATCGTCCGGCGAATCTTGCTACCGAGCCAAACCTCGGCGCCTACCTTGACGACCAGCAGCCCCAGCACGCAACAGGCAACGATCCATGCTATTTTTTCCCA
This sequence comes from uncultured Alistipes sp., assembly GCA_902491835.1. Classification (GTDB taxonomy): domain Bacteria; phylum Bacteroidota; class Bacteroidia; order Bacteroidales; family Rikenellaceae; genus Alistipes_A. The sequence continues at coordinate 45,684 of CABUJP010000002.1, forward strand.
TTTCGTATCGGTTTTTCGCTTTCCCATCATTTCATATATGAATTGGTTCCGGCGTCCCCAAACGACGCTTCTGCTCGGCGATGCAAATTTGCGTCCATCGTGGATGTCCGGACAAAAATATTCGTCCGGACATCCTCGCACACGCTCCAAGCACAGGTCGCCAGAACATCGTATTTCCGTCAATCCGACCGATTACGGCAGAAAATACTTTACAAGCAAATCGCATCCGGGATGAGCCATCGCCCGATTCCTCAAAATATGCAAGGAACGTCTGGATCGGCATACTGGTTCTTGCACTCATATGCTTCCATGTAGCAAGCGTGCTCGTACATGGAATTTCTATATCTGTCGGCCGCGACTTGCGGACATAGGCCCACATCCGATTAGGATCACGACCCAGAATCCCTTCCGTCGGAAGGATTTCATGACGGGAAGCCGGAAACTCAAAAAAGGGCAATCTTCGCACCGCGTGGGTCTCGAGGGCTCCGCTCGTGCGGGTCATACCTCGAGCGCAT
>CABUJP010000003.1:0-42022 GCA_902491835.1 uncultured Alistipes sp.
GTCGAAGCTGACGCTGATGTCCGAGTCGCTGCGTAACGACGGCCGCATCTGGGTTCCCAAGAAGAAAGAGGATGTCGAGAAGCTGCGCGCGAAGAAGATCAAGCCCTCGCAGATTCCCGAGGAGGACCGCGACTACTATCTGGAGCGCCGCTATCCGGCTTTCGGCAACCTGGTTCCCCGCGACGTGGCGTCGCGCGCCGCCAAGGAGCGCTGCGACGCGGGCTTCGGCGTGAACGAGACCGGCCTGGCCGTGTTCCTCGACTTCTCGACCGCGATCGCGCGTCTGGGCGAGCAGACGATCCGCGAGCGCTACGGCAACCTGTTCCAGATGTACGAGAAGATCACCGACGTGAATCCCTATAAGGAGCCGATGCAGATCTTCCCGGCCGTGCACTACACGATGGGCGGCATCTGGGTCGACTACAACCTGATGACGACGATCCCCGGCCTGTACGCCATCGGCGAGGCCAACTTCTCCGATCACGGAGCCAACCGTCTGGGCGCCTCGGCGCTGATGCAGGGTCTGGCCGACGGCTATTTCGTGCTTCCGTACACGATCGGCGATTATCTCTCTCATGAAATCCAGTCCCCAAAGGTGAAGACCGACACGCCCGAGTTCGACGAGGCCGAGAAGAGCGTCCGCGACCGGATCGCGAAGCTGCTGTCGATTCAGGGCAAGGATACCGTCGACGAGCTGCACAAGAAACTCGGCCACATCATGTGGGAAAACGTCGGCATGGCCCGCACGAAGGAGAGCCTCGAGAAGGCGATCGTCGAGATTCAGGCGCTCCGCAAGGAGTTCTGGGCCAATGTTCGTGTGCCGGGTTCCGACAAGGAGTTCAATCAGGAGCTCGAGAAGGCGCTCCGGTTGGCCGATTTCCTCGAACTGGGCGAGTTGATGGCCCGCGACGGTCTGAACCGCAACGAGTCGTGCGGCGGCCACTTCCGGGTCGAGATGCAGACTCCCGAGGGCGAGGCCAAGCGCGACGACGAGAACTACCTCTACGTGGCCGGTTGGGAGTATGCCGGGGACGACAAGGAGCCCGTTCTGGTCAAGGAACCGCTCGTGTTCGAGGCCGTGCATCTGGCTCAGCGCAACTACAAGGACTAATGTGCGCCGTATCATCGAATGAGTTAATCGCTAAACAAGAAAGACCATGAATTTGAAATTGAAAATATGGCGTCAGAAAAACGCCCATTCTCAGGGAAAGTTCGTCGATTATACGGTCGAGAACATTTCTCCCGACACTTCGTTCCTCGAAATGCTGGATATCCTGAACAACGACCTGATCCACAAAGGAGAGGAACCCGTCGTGTTCGACCATGACTGCCGCGAGGGCATCTGCGGCATGTGCTCGCTGCACATCAACGGCCACGCGCACGGGCCCGACGAGGACATCACTACCTGCCAGCTGCACATGCGCAAGTTCCACGACGGCGAGACGATCACCATCGAGCCGTGGCGCTCGCGCGCGTTCCCGGTTATCAAGGACCTGGCCGTCGACCGCAGCGCGTTCGACAAGATTTTGCAGGCCGGCGGCTTCGTCTCGGTCGGAACCGGCGGAGTGCCCGACGCGAATACGATTCCGATTCCGAAGCCCGATGCCGACGAGAGCATGGATGCGGCCGCGTGCATCGGATGCGGCGCCTGCGTGGCTACCTGCAAGAACGGATCGGCCATGCTGTTCGTCGCAGCTCGCGTGTCGTCGCTCGCTAAGCTGCCGCAGGGCCGTGTCGAGGGCGCGCGTCGTGCGAAGGCGATGGTGGCCAAGATGGACGAGCTGGGCTTCGGCGCCTGCACGAACACCGGCGCCTGCGAGGCCGAGTGCCCGAAAGGCATCTCGATCGCCCACATCGCCCGGCTCAACCGTGAGTTCCTGTCGGCCAAGCTGAAAGACTAACGCTTTCCCGGTCGTTCGGCGGTCCGGAACGGAAAGGGCCGTCCGACGGTCCGGTTTTACGATTTCACCCCTGTCGGAGCAATCGCCGGCAGGGGTGATTTCTGTTTTTGAAGGGGGAACTGTCGAACGGTCCGCTTGTCGGACGCATCGGGTTCCTACCTGCTGTGTTCCGGATGACCTTTTGTGCGTTTTCCCTAAGAAAAAGCGGAAACGACGGGCGCTCCGTTCCCGAACGGCGAATCCGATCGGACCATTTGTCATTTCCGCCGTATGGAGCCGCGGTAGTCGGGGCGGTCCGTCGAGGACCGGCTGCCGTTGCGCCGCCGAGTCGTGCCGGGATGCGAGTCGTTGCTTCGGACGGGGCGGGGCATGCGTTTTCAGCCGTCGCGGCAGCCGGGGTTCTCCTTGTCCGGCGTTTCCCTGCCGCGATGGCGACACGCCGGTCGAGGCGGAAAAGGTCCGTCGGCCGATGGTAGATTTCCTGATTTCCCGTTTCCTGACCGTTTGCCAAAGCTGAAAACGCGTTCAGCAGGATCGACGCTGTATTTCTATGTGTTTTGTATTTGCGTGGGAAAGGATGTGCATCGGCTTGTTTCATGTTGTCGGCCGAACTGTCCCGATTCGCTACTCGCTTTTCCAAGGTCCGTTCGTATGGCGTTTCCTGAATGCTTTTACGAGGAAGTGGCATGGAACGAGAAAGAGGAGAATAATGGTCAAAATGGGAAGCGGCCCGTGTAGTTCAAAGGATAAAACCTAAGTCTCCTAAGCATTTTATGCCGAGCGATACGCGACAAAGCGGGATAAATATTGACACAGATTTGTCATCCGATGGATAGAGCAATTCCCGAATCGGCGATTCGGAAATCGCGCGCAGTCTGTTCGTCCGGGGAAAAGGCGGACGGAAGGGGAGTCTGCGGAGCCGTAGGAAAGTCCGGATTGTCGTGTCGTTTTTGCAGCCGGTCGTTCTGTCGTTCAGGAAAATCGTGCGATATCCTTTATCGTGCCGCCGTTGTTTGCGCGGGGCCGGATGCGGGGGATTGGACACCGGGAGGATCGGATACCGGGGGACGATGCGGGCGGCGCGGCTATTCCCCGGTGCTCTCCCGTCCTGCGACATAGTTCCGCCAGCGTTCGACGACCGAGCGCATGTCGTCGGGCATCTCGCTCTCGAAATAGACGCTCTCCCCGGTCGTCGGGTGGACGAAGCCGAGGCTGCGTGCATGCAGGCCGTGGCGGGGCATCAGGCGGAAGCAGTTCTCGACGAACTGCCGGTATTTCGAAAAGGTCGTTCCTTTCAGTATCCGGTCGCCGCCGTATCGCTCGTCGTTGAACAGCGGGTGTCCGATATACTCCATGTGGACGCGGATTTGGTGCGTGCGTCCCGTTTCGAGGCGGCACTCGACGAGGTTCACGTAGCCGAGCCGCTCGAGCACGCGATAGTGGGTGACGGCATGCTTGCCCGACTCGCCGTCGGGGAATACGGCCATCTTCATCCGGTCGCGCAGACTGCGGCCGATGTTTCCGGTCACGGTGCCCTCGTCGGACTCCATGTTGCCCCATACCAGCGCGTGGTAAACCCGGTCGATCGAATGGTCGAAAAACTGCTTGGCCAGCCGGGCGTGCGCCCGCTCGTTCTTCGCGATGACCAAAATGCCCGACGTGTTCTTGTCGATGCGGTGGACGAGCCCGGCCCGCATGTCGCCGCTCTGGAACAGCGGCAGATCCTTGAGGTGGTACGTGAGCGCGTTGACGAGCGTCCCCGTGTAGTTGCCGTGCCCCGGATGCACGACCATGCCGGCCGGCTTGTTGACGACGATCAGGTCGTCGTCCTCGTAGCGGATGTCGAGCGGGATGTTTTCGGGGACGATCTCCAGCTCGCGCAGCGGATACGGCATCACGATCGAGATGCGGTCGAGCGGCTTGACCTTGTAGCTCGACTTGACGGGAATGCCTCCGACCAGGATGTTTCCCGCGTCGGCCGCGGCTTGAATGCGGTTGCGCGAGACGCCTTCCATCCGGTTGGTCAGGAACTTGTCGATCCGAAGCATGCCCTGACCCTTGTCGACGGTCACGCTGAAATGCTCGTACATTTCGTCCCGAGAGTCGGCCTCGCCGATCTCCTCCGGCATCGAAAGGTCGTCCAGTTCCTCCTCGTTCATGGGAAAATTATTCGGCGTTGTTGAATGCGGCTCTTTCCATGCTGTCTGCCAGCGCCTTGGCTGCGGCCCTCGCGTCGCGGTCCGATTGCTTGTGTCCCTTGGCCAACTGCTCCTCGTCGAGCGTGAGCCAGATGCGTACCGGCGTGCCGAGGGCCTGCTGGCTCCCTGTGGTGGGACTCTGCTTGTACACCTTGGCCTCGTGCTCGTTCAGCGCGTCGATTCCCTCGTCGGCCGTGACCTTGCCGATGTTGAACCCGGCTTCCCACAGCCGGTTCTTCGCCTCGCGGGCCGAGAAACCGACCAGCTTGGGAACCTGAGGCGCTGCCGCGTCGGGCGCCCTGCCGACGATCAGCGTGACGCCCGACCCGATTTCGGCCTGCATCCGGCTCGACGGGCCGACCACCTTGCCGCCGCAACGCTCCTCGAGCACGTAGTTCGTAGCGATGTCGTCGCGGTAGATCAGCTCCTTGATTCCGAGTCCGGCTATGTCGAGGTTGTTCTTCGCCTGACGCAGCGAGAAGCCGGTCACGTAAGGCACGTCGACCATTTTCTGGCGGAACGAGTTGATCGTGACGAAAATATGCCGCCCGGACTTTACCTTTTCGCCGGGGGCCGGCGTCTGTTCGAGAATAACCCCTCCCGGATAGGCCGGCACATAAAGCGAGTCGTTGATCTCGATTTTCAGCGACGCCTCTTTGCCGGCGTGCGCGGCTTCCTCGACGGTCATGTGGCTGAAGTCGGGTACGACCCGTACCTGTCCGTGCCGCGTGAACAGATTCAGCAACAGGTTGACGACGAAGACGAAGACGATGATCGCGCAGGCGGCCAGCACTAAATTGCGCGCGATGACGCTGGAGTTGATGCGCCGGGCGAGTTTTAGCAGAATGTTCATGTCTGAAGACGGTCGGGGTCGTGATACGGTATTTTTCTGTCGCGAGGACGCGGGACCTTTTCGTCTGCGTCCGTTGTCGGAGGCCACGCCTCGCCGGGATGTTCTGTTCGTGGGTTCCATCGTTTCGTTCGGATCGGTCCGGAGCGCGTAGCCAACCGGTCTGGGGCAGGGGCTCGCCGCCGGGCGGTTTTCCCCGGGAGCCATCCGGAGTCCGGCGTAAATATACTATATTTTTTCGGATATGCCGTCCCGGAACCTCGGGTTCGTCGCGGCTGCGGCCGGCGGGATACCGGCGACCGTGCCTGGCAGCCGTCGGGTCAATCGGTCGTTCTCCGGACCGGACGGTAGAACGTGTCGCGCTCGACCGGCTCGTAGCCTGCCGAGCGGATCGTCCGCTCCATCTCGGCGGTCGTCATGCTCGGGGACTGGTCCTCAGCCCCGGCCATCGAGTAGATTTTCGTGCTGTCGTCGATCGTACCGTCCATGTCGTCGGCTCCGAAAGCGAGCGCGATCTGGGCGGTCGTCTTGCCGAACATCGGCCAGTAGGCCTTGATGTGCGGAAAGTTGTCGAGATAGACGCGCGCCAAAGCCGTCATCCGCATGTCTTCGACAACGCTGACTTCGCCGATTCCGGACATCGAATTGTTGCGACTGCGGTACTTGAGCGGAATGAAAGCATTGAATCCGCCCGTCTCGTCCTGCAGCGAGCGCAGCCGGTCGAGGTGGTCGATGCGGTCTTCCCAGCTCTCGACGTGTCCGTACAGGATCGTCGCGTTGGTCGGGATGCCGATCCGGTGCGCCTCGCGGTGCATCGAGAGCCACTCGTCGGCCGTGCCTTTCTCAGGGCAGATGCGCGAGCGGATAGGCTCGGCGAAGATTTCGGCTCCTCCGCCCGGAATCGCCTCCATGCCCGATTGCTTGAGCAGCAGCAGTCCGTCGCGGGGAGCGAGGCCCGCCTGACGGATCATGTACGCGAGCTCGATCGCCGTGAACGCCTTGATCGACGCCTGAGGCATGATACGCTTGATCTTCCGGATCAGGTCGGCGTAATAATAAAGGTCGTTGCGCGGATGCACGCCTCCGACGATATGGACCTCGGTCGCGCCGCTGTAGCGATGCGCCTCGACTTGGGAGAGTATTTCCCGCTCGTCGTAGTCCCAAGCCTCGGGCGAGCCGGCCGGCCGGCGATACGAGCAGAAGCGGCAGTTGAACACGCAGACGTTCGTCGGCTCGATATGAAAATTCCGGTTGTAGTAGACTTTTCGGCCGCTTTTGCGCTCCTTGGCGCGCACGGCCAGCAGTCCCAGCAGGGCCAGCGGAGCCTGCTTCGCGAGCGCGAGCGCCTCGTCCGGCGAGATGCGTCGGCCTGCGTCGATTTCGGCGGCGATTTCTTTCAGCGGGTCGGTTAAGTCGAACATGAGTCGGGATTCGGGACAGACAAAAGGCTGCCTTTTGAGCAGCCCTCGCATTCGTTGCGGCCCGAGACTATTTCCAGCGGGTGTCGTCGGATACGGTCAGTCTCTTGCGGCCTTTCGCGCGGCGGGCGGCAAGCACCTTGCGGCCGTTGGCGGTCGACATTCTTTCACGGAAGCCGTGCTTGTTGATCTTTTTTCTCTGTGAAGGTTGAAAAGTCCTTTTCATCGCGGTTATGATTTATATTTTATTCCCGTAATCGTCGGCCGCCCCTGTCCCTGCCCGCAGCTCGAAAGACGCGCTGCCGAGCGCCGTAAGGCACGGCGGAGTGCAAAGGTAAAAACATTTTTGTTTATAAAAAAACTTTTCCGCGATTTTTCGCAGGACACTTCCCGCACAGTTTCAGCGCGGTAGCTCACCGGCCGAAATAGACGACCTTTTTGGTCTCGAAAAATTCCCCGTCGAAGAAATCGGCGATTTCGTATGTTCTGTACGGCTTGCTGGCGGCTTGCAGCTCGTCTCTCAGGTCGCCCCCCTTCAGGTACAGGATGCCGTTGGGCAGCGTGCCGGCCGCCTCGCCGCGGTCGATCTTGTCCCATACCCAGCCGATGAACGTCTTCATTTCGGTGACGGCCCGGCTGACGACGAAATCGAAGCGGCCGCCGACCTGCTCGGCCCGACCGTGTACGGTACGGACGTTGCTCAGGCCCGTAGCGCGGATCACCTCGTCGACGACGCGTATTTTCTTGCCAATCGAGTCGACCAGCGTGAACCGCGCCTCCGGGAAAAGTATGGCCAGCGGGATGCCGGGAAAGCCCCCGCCGCAGCCTACGTCCATCACGCGCGCGCCGGGGCGCAGCGCGCAGACTTTCGCGATGGCGAGCGAGTGCAGCACATGGCGCGGGTAGAGCAGATCGATGTCCTTGCGCGAGATGACGTTGATGCGTTCGTTCCATGTCCGGTACGCCTCGTCGAGCACGGCGAAGCGCTCGCGCTGCGCGGCGGTCAGGTCGGGAAAATATCGGAGCAGGGTTTCCATGTCGGTTTTGTTTCTGGGGCGCTTATCCGGTCCTTGCCCGCGCCTCGGCGCGACGGTATGCAGGATAGCCTGGCGCAGGAGCGGCTATTTGTCCCGCGCGAGAACGAAGTCGGCGAACAGGCGCAGCGAGCGCAGCACGTCCGAGTCGGGATATCCTTCCAAAAAGGCGAGGGCCTTGTCGCGGTACTCGGTCATGCACTGCCGGGCGTGGTCCAGCCCGCCTTTCTGCTCGACTGCGCGGCACAGGTATTCGACATTATCCGGGCTGTTACGTACATCGCTCAGCTTGGCGAGCAGCAGGTCGTGTTCGGCCGGCGTGCTTCGCTCGAGCACGTAGAGCAGCGGCAACGTGATCTTGCGCTCGCGCATGTCGCCGCCGGTGGGCTTGCCGGTCACTTCCATAGGCGAATAATCCAGTATGTCGTCTTTGATCTGGAAGGCGACGCCCAGGTGGTTGCCGAACTCGCGCATCCGGTTTACGTGCCCTTCGTCCGCCCCGACCGAGATCGCTCCGGTGGCTCCGCAGGCGCCGAGCAGCGCGGCGGTTTTCTTGTAGATGATGTCGTAGTAGATTTCGCGCGTCATCGCCAGCTTCTCGGTCTGCTCGGTCTGGATCAGTTCTCCCTCGCTCACCTCGTGGATCGAGCGCGTGACCTCGGTCAGCATGTCCCAGCCCTTGTTCTGCAGGCAGACGTGGTAGGTGCGCGCGAAGATGTAGTCGCCGATCAGAACGGCCGTCCGGGCGTGCCACAGCGCGTTGACGGACGGCTTGCCGCGCCGGACGTAAGCCTCGTCGACGACGTCGTCATGGATCAGCGAGGCCGTATGGATCATTTCGACCAGCGACGCGCCCATGTAGCTGCGCTGGCCGATCTCGCCGTGCAGGGCGGCCGACAGCAGCACGAGCAGCGGGCGGAGCTGCTTGCCCCGGTTGCCGAGAATGTAGTCGCTGATCGAGCCGACATAGGCATTGTCGCTGTGCAGGATCGACGCGATGTACCGCTCGTAGCTGCGTATCCGGTCGGCTATGGGGGCCTGGATTTGTTCCAGCGTGATCTTCGGTGCGTTTTCCATGACATGCAAATATCTGAGATTTTTTTGAAACGGCCAACTTTGCCGCGCTTTTTGAGGGGCTTCGGCCGGACGGCGGCGGCGAGCGGACCCGCGAGATCGCGGATCCGGAAGCGGTTTGTCGCGGACCGTAGGAGGAGCGTCGCCAGACCGGCAACCGGATTGCGATGTGAAATATGTTTGTAATCAATGCTTTATTTGCTGTTTTGCGTCGGCGCGAAGCGGTTCGGGCAGCCCTCCGGACTTGATTAAATGTTGATAACTGCGCGGCCACAGCATCGGAAAAACCGAAAAAATGTGCTAAACTTGCAGGGTTAACATGGGAAAATCTGCGCCGATATGGCCTCTGCGATCTACTATCTGCTTCTGTCGTTCTTCACGGTGATCTGTTTCGTCCCGTTCGCCGTTCTTTTCGCGCTGACCGTTTTTTTCGATAGGGAACGGGTGGCGCTGCATTGGGCGTCGCGCGTTTGGTCGTACGGGATCTTCCGGCTGTGCCCGCTATGGAAGCTGCGGGTCGAAGGCCGGGAGAAGATCGATCGGAGCCGTCCGTGGGTCATCGTGACGAATCATCAGTCGATGCTCGACATTCCGCTGATGTACGTGCTGCCGCTCAACTTCAAGTGGGTGTCGAAAAAAGAGGTGCAGAAGATGCCGATCTTCGGCTGGGTGCTGTGGATGCACGGCGATATCCCGGTCGAGCGCGGATCGCGCCGCAGCGCCAAGCGGATGATGGAACGCTGCGTCGAGCGCCTGTCGAGAGGCACTTCGGTCATCGTGTTCCCGGAAGGGACGCGGACGCGGACCGGCGAGATCGGCCGCTTCAAGGACGGAGCTTTTCTGGTGGCGAAGAGTGCGGGCGTCGGCATACAGCCTGTCGTGATCGACGGCACGTGGAGCCTGATGAAAGGCTGGCGCGTGCGGATGCCGCACACGTTCCGCGTGCGGGTACTCGATCCGATTCCGCCCGAACTGGTCGCTTCGTCGGAGGCCCGGGAATTGGCCGGACGGACCGAGGCGCTGATGAAGGAGGCGCACGGACGGATGCTTTCCGAAGGGAAATAGAATATTTTGAGGAATCGTCATAACGCGGGAAGGTCCCGCATCCGAAGAAAGGAACGAACATGAACGCAGCAGCAGACTACGGCGACGAGCATATCCGGACGCTCGACTGGAAGGAGCATATCCGCCGGCGCCCGGGCATGTACATCGGAAAGCTCGGCGACGGCACGTCGGCCGACGACGGCATATACATCCTGATCAAGGAGGTGCTCGACAACTCGATTGACGAGTACATGATGGGTTTCGGCAAGGCGATCGACATCACGGTCGGGGACGACGGCCGCGTGTCGGTGCGCGACTACGGGCGCGGCATTCCGCTCGGTAAGCTCGTGGACGTTGCCTCGAAGATGAACACCGGAGCCAAGTACGACTCGAAGGCCTTCAAGAAGTCCGTCGGCCTGAACGGCGTCGGTATCAAGGCCGTCAACGCGCTGTCGAGCGAGTTCACGATCCGCAGCGTCCGCGACGGCGAGGCGCGCACCGTGCGCTTCGAGGCCGGCGAGGAGATATCGGACACGTCCGAGAGCGGCGTCGGCGACCGCAACGGCACGAGCGTGTCGTTCGTGGCCGACCGGAGCGTATTCGGCGAGTACGCCTACCACATGGAGTACGTCGAGACGATGATCCGCAACTACACCTACCTGAACGCCGGGCTGACGATCCGCGTCAACGGGCAGGCCTTCGTGTCGCGCAACGGCTTGCTGGATCTGCTCAACGAGAATCTGGGCGAGGAGCCGCTCTATCCGCCGATTCACCTGACGGGGACCGACATCGAGGTGGCGATCACGCACGGGCACGGCTACGGCGAGACGTACTATTCGTTCGTCAACGGACAGCACACGACGCAGGGCGGGACGCATCAGGCCGCGTTCCGGGAGGCGATCGCCAAGACGATCAAGGAGTTCTACCGCAAGGATTTCGATGCGGCGGACATCCGCACGTCGGTCATCGCGGCGATCAGCGTCAAGGTCGAGGAGCCGATGTTCGAGTCGCAGACCAAGACGAAGCTCGGATCGAAGGATATGGGACCCGACGGGCCGACGGTGCGCAACTTCGTCGTCGATTTTCTGAAGACCGAGCTCGACAACTATCTGCACAAGCATTCCGAGACGGCCGACGTGCTGCTGCGGAAGATTCAGGAAAGCGAGAAAGAGCGCAAGGCGATCTCCGGCATCCAGAAGAAGGCGCGCGAGATGGCCAAGAAGGTGAGCCTCAACAACAAAAAGCTGCGCGACTGCCGTATCCACCTCACCGACAAGAACGAGCGGGCCGAGGAGTCGATGATCTTCATCACCGAGGGAAATTCCGCGAGCGGGTCGATCACCAAGTCGCGCGACGTGAACACGCAGGCCGTGTTCAGCCTGCGCGGCAAGCCGCTCAACAGTTACGGGCTGACCAAGAAGATCGTTTACGAAAACGAGGAGTTCAACCTGCTGCAGGCCGCGCTGAACATCGAGGAGGACATGGACAACCTGCGCTACAACAAGATCATCGTAGCGACGGATGCCGATGTGGACGGAATGCACATCCGGCTGCTGCTGCTGACGTTTTTCCTGCAGTTCTTTCCCGACGTGATCCGCTCGGGACACCTTTATATCTTGCAGACGCCGCTGTTCCGCGTACGCAACAAGAAAGAGACGCGCTACTGCTATAGCGAGGAGGAGCGCCTGCGGGCCGTGAGCCAGCTCGGGCCGAACCCCGAGATCACGCGCTTCAAGGGCCTCGGGGAAATCTCGGCCGACGAGTTCAAGAACTTCATCGGCGAGGACATGCGGCTGGACAAGGTACGGATGACCAAGGACGATCCGATCTGCGATCTGCTCGAGTTCTACATGGGCAAGAACAGCGCTGAGAGGCAGGGTTTCATCATCGGTAACCTGCGCATCGAGGCCGACTATGTCGAGGATTTGATTTGACGACTTCCAAGAGCAAACGACGAACATGAGCGATAAAGACAACGAAAAGGAACTGTCCGCGAATCCCGAGGACCTCGGATTGCGGGAGCCCGGCGCGGGCGACGACGGCGCAGGCGTTCGGGAGGGAACCGTCGCGGAGAGCGCTGTGCCGGACGACGGCGGGGTGAAAGCTGTGGCTGCGGATGATGCGGAGGCCGTTGCGGAAGCATCCGAGACGGGCCGTCCGGCCAAGTTCGGCCGGCTGACGGGCGACGGGGCCGACCGGCGAAAGCTGACGGGTATGTACAAGGACTGGTTTCTGGACTATGCCTCGTATGTGATTCTGGAGCGTGCCGTGCCTCACGTCGACGACGGACTGAAGCCGGTGCAGCGGCGTATTCTGCACGCGATGCGCAAGCTCGACGACGGCCGCTACAATAAGGTCGCCAATATCATCGGCTCGACGATGCAGTATCATCCGCACGGCGACGCCTCGATCGGCGACGCGCTCGTACAGCTCGGTCAGAAGGATATGCTGATCGACTGTCAGGGCAACTGGGGAAACATCCTGACGGGCGACGGCGCCGCTGCGCCGCGGTACATCGAGGCGCGGCTGTCGAAGTTCGCGCTCGACGTCGTGTTCAATCCGAAGACCACCGAGTGGATGCTCTCCTACGACGGTCGCAATCAGGAGCCCGTGACGCTTCCGGTCAAGTTCCCGCTGCTGCTCGCGCAGGGCGTCGAGGGAATCGCCGTCGGACTGGCGTCGAAAATCCTGCCGCACAATTTCAACGAGCTGATCGACGCGTCGATCGCCTATTTGCGCGGCGAGCCGTTCGAGCTCTACCCCGATTTCCCGTCGGGCGGACTGTGCGACGTGACGCGGTACAACGACGGATTGCGCGGCGGGGCGGTCAAGGTCCGCGCGCGGATCAACAAGATCGACAAGCGGACGCTCGCGATCACCGAGATACCCTACGGCACGACGACCGAGTCGATCAAGGAATCGATCATCAAAGCCAACGACAAGGGTAAGATCAAGATCAAGAAAGTCGACGACAACACTTCGGATCAGGTCGAAATCATCATCCACGTCAGCAACGACGAGTCGTCGGACCGGACGATCGACGCGCTGTACGCCTTCACCGACTGCGAAGTCTCCATATCGCCGAATTCGTGCGTCATCATGGACGACAAGCCGCACTTCATGGGCGTGCACGAGATTCTGCGCCGCTGCACCGACCGTACGCGCGAGTTGCTGCGCCGCGAGCTGGAAATCCGGCTCGAGGAGTTGGAGCAGGACTGGCATATGTCGTCTCTGGAAAAGATTTTCATCGAGAACAGGATTTACCAACGTATGGAGGAGGCGACTTCGCGCGAGGCGGCCTATGCCGTCGTCGACGAAGGACTGAAACCTTTCGCGCATCTGCTGCGCCGCGAGATCACGCTCGACGACGTCGTGAAGCTGACCGAGCTGCGCATGATCCGCATTTCGCGCTACGACTCTTTCAAAGCCGACGAGCATGAGAAGAGCGTCGAGCAGGAGATCGCGCAGGTGAAACGGCATCTGGCGACGCTGACCGACTTCACGATCGCCTACTTCCGCCGGATCAAGGAAAAGTACGGCCGGGGCCGCGAGCGGAGGACCGAGCTGCGCGAGTTCGACTCGATCGAAGCGACGAAGGTCGTCGTGGCGAATGCCAAGCTGTACGTCGACCGGGCCGAGGGCTTTTTCGGTATCGGGCCGGCCATGCGCAAGGACGAGTTCGTATGCGACTGTTCGGACATCGACGACGTGATCGTCGTGACCAAGGAGGGCAAGTACGTCATTACGAAAGTGAGCGAAAAGGCGTTCTTTGCGAAGAATATCTACTATATAGGCATTTTCAAGCGCAACGACGAGCGGACGATCTATAACGTGCTCTACCGCGACGGCTGCGGCGGCCCGCTGATGATGAAGCGCTGCGCGATCAAGGGCATTACGCGCGACCGCGAGTACGACCTGACCAAAGGCACGCCGCGCAGCGAGATTCTCTACATGAGCGTCAATCCGAACGGCGAGGCCGAGGTGCTGAAAGTCTACTTCAAGCCGAGGCCGAGGCTCAAGAAGCTGATCGTCGATCTGAATTTCGGCGAGCTGGCCATCAAGGGCCGGCAGTCGCAGGGCAATCTGTTCACGCGCTATGCGATTCACAAGATCGTGCTCAAGGAGCGCGGCGCGTCGACGCTCGGCGGCATCAGCGTGTGGTACGACGACGAGATCCGGCGGCTCAATACGGACGGCCGGGGCGAGTTGCTGGGCGAGTTCTCGGGCGACGACAGGCTGATCGTGATGACGGGCAAGGGCCTTTACTATACGACGGGCTACGATCTGGGCGTTCACTTCCCGGAGGATACGATCCGCGTCGAGAAGTACGATCCGGGGCGCATCTACTCGGTCGTCTACTTCGACGGCGAGCAGAACTACTATTACGTCAAGCGCTTCACGGCCGAGCCGAGCGACCGGATGCAGAATTTCGTCGACGAGGCGGCCGGAGCGTCGCTCGTGGCGATCAGCGGCGACCGCTACCCCCGGCTGCTGGTCGGCTATGCGGGACATAATGCCGGCCGGCCCGACGATACGATCGACGTGGACGAGTTCATCGGCGTCAAGAGTCACCGGGCCAAAGGCAAGCGCGTGACGACGCTCGAAGTCGGCCGGATCGTCTTTACCGATCCGATCGAGCGGGAGCCTCGTCCCGAGGAACCGTCCGGAGAGAACGAGCCGGGGAACGGTGCTTCCGGCGAAGGGGCCGGAACGGACACGGCATCGGCCGGCGCTTCCGAAAAGGAGAGCTCGGCGGCGAAAAAGCCCGAGCCCAAGAATTACGTGGCGGGCGATACGGTCGAGTTCGACGTGGCCGGCGAAGAGGAGAGCGGCGACGGACGACAGATGGAACTGTTTTGAGCGTGAGGCTCGCGGGCGGCGGCAGACCGTCTTTCCGGAAAAGGCTGCCGTTCGACGAATGTTATGCAAGGGCCGTCCGGGCGGCCCGTCGGAGAGGTTTAGGGGCATGCTGATATTTCTGGTAGGATACATGGGGTGCGGCAAGAGCACGATCGGGCGGGCTTTGGCCCGCCGGCTCGGCAAGCCGCTTTTGGATATGGACGCGCTGATCGAGGAGCATTGCGGCAAGCGTGTCGGCGAGATTTTCGAAACACTCGGCGAGGACGGATTCCGGCGCATGGAGCGCGATACGCTCGCCGAAGTGATTTCGTCCTACGACGATGCGGTGGTTGCGACCGGAGGGGGAACGCCTTGTTTTTTCGACAACATGGAGGCGATGAACCGCGCGGGCCGGACGATCTATTTCCAGATGAGTGCCGAGAAACTGGCGGCCCGTCTGGAGCACGGCCGCGCCAAGCGCCCGCTGCTGCGCGACAAGAGCGAGGACGAACTGGTCGAATATATCCGCGAGAATATCCGCAGGCGGGAACCGTTCTATTCGCAGGCCCGGCTCGTGATCGGTTGCGACGGCGTGAGCGACGACTACGTGGTGAGCCACGTCGTGCTGTACTTGGAGCATTGCGAGGCCGACGAGGCCGCGCGCCGGGACCGCTGATGCCCGAGATGTGTGCGGGACACCGGCTGCCGGATGGCTGCATAGGCTGTTCTGCCGCGCGGAGAAAAGCGAGGGTCGAATCGCGGCACGGTCTGCGGGATAGTTCGGTTTTTCCGGGCTGTCGCAGCGGGGCTATTTTCCCCGGCGAATAGCGGTGGGGTTCCGGAGACCGGTGGCGGCTTCGTCGGCTGGGGAACCCGATTCCGGGTCCGGAACTTTGCGCTTGCGCTTTGTTTGTTCGGCGCGATAGCGTAACTTTGCACCATGTTCCGCCGAAGATGCGGAAAATGCCTTTCGGGACCGCTGGCGCAGACGGAAGCAGGGGGGATGAGTTCGCGAACCCGGCAGGCCGAGCCGGCGGCCGAAGCGCTTCCGGTGCAGACCGGAGCCGCAGGGGCGCTGGAAGGAAAGGATTTGCCGGAGCGGGCGGCAGCAGAGACGATCGATATAACGAACATACACAGTCAGGATGATACTATTTTTCAGGAAAGACCGTACCGTGTACGCCGTGCAGGCCGACGCGGCACTTTCTGCCGAGCAGACGGACCGTCTGCGGTGGCTTTTGGGCGGCGCGGACCTGCTCGCGCAGCAGACGCTCGACGGAGTTTTCATCGGCCCCCGGCGCGAGATGATCACGCCTTGGAGCACGAATGCTGTCGAAATCACTCAAAACATGGGGTTGCCGGGCATCCGCCGCATCGAGCAGTTTGTCGAGGCGGAGAGCGAGGACGTCCCGTTCGACGCGATGCTGCAGCGCAAGTACCGTACGATTGACCAACAGGTCTTCACGATCAGCAAAAAGCCCGATCCGATCGTCTATATCGACGACATGGCGGCGTACAACCGGCAGGAGGGATTGGCCCTGAGCGACGAGGAGATCGCCTATCTGGAAAGCGTCAGCCGCCGCATCGGACGCAAGCTGACCGACAGCGAGGTGTTCGGCTTCTCGCAGGTCAACTCGGAGCACTGCCGCCACAAGATATTCAACGGTCAGTTCGTCATCGACGGCGAGGCGATGCCCTCGACGCTGTTCGGCCTGATCAAGCGCACGACCAAGGAGCATCCGGGCCGCGTCGTGTCGGCTTATAAAGATAACTGCGCTTTCTTGCAAGGGCCTGCCGTCGAGCAGTTTTCGCCCGCGGCGCACGACACGTCGGACTACTTCCAAATCGAGGAGTTCGAGAGCGTGATCTCGGTCAAGGCCGAGACGCACAACTTCCCGACGACCGTCGAGCCGTTCAACGGCGCGGCGACGGGTACGGGCGGCGAGATACGCGACCGCATCGCCGGCGGCAAGGGCGCGTTCCCGGTGGCCGGTACGGCCGTTTATATGACCGCTTATCCGCGTTTGGACGGAGGACGCGAGTGGGAGAAGGCGACCGAGCCGCGCGAGTGGCTCTACCAGACGCCCGAGGACATCCTGATCAAGGCGTCGAACGGGGCTTCCGATTTCGGTAACAAGTTCGGTCAGCCGCTGATCTGCGGCAGTTTGCAGACGTTCGAGCATTTCGAGAACGGCAAAAAATACGGCTTCGACAAGGTCATCATGCAGGCCGGCGGTATCGGTTACGGCCGTAAGCGCGACAGCATCAAGGACGAGCCGGAGGCGGGCGACCGCGTCGTGCTGCTCGGAGGCGACAACTACCGCATCGGCATGGGCGGGGGCGCCGTCTCATCGGTGGCTACCGGCGAGTATGCAGGGGCCATCGAGCTCAATGCCGTGCAGCGCTCGAATCCCGAAATGCAGAAGCGGGCCTACAATGCGATCCGCGCCATTTCGGAGGAGGGTGTCAATCCGATCATCTCGATCCACGACCATGGCGCGGGCGGACACTTGAACTGTCTGAGCGAGCTCGTCGAGGCGACGGGCGGCCGGATCGACATGGACAAGCTGCCTATCGGCGACCCGACGCTCAGCGCGAAGGAGATCGTCGGCAACGAGTCGCAGGAGCGCATGGGGCTCGTCATCGACGAGAAGAACATAGACAAGCTGCGGCGTATCGCCGAGCGCGAGCGGTCGCCGTTCTACGTGATCGGCGAGGCGACGGGCGACATGCAGTTCACCTTCGTCGACAACCGCACGGGCGAGAAGCCGATCGACCTGAAGCTCGAGGACATGTTCGGGAAAGCGCCGCGCACGGTGCTCACGGACCGGACGGTCGAGGAGCGGTTCGCCGAGCCCCGCTATACGGCCGGCAGTCTGAACCGCTACATCGAGAACGTGCTCCAGATGGAGGCCGTCGCCTGCAAGGATTGGCTGACGAACAAGGTCGACCGCTCGGTGACGGGCAAGGTCGCCATGCAGCAGACCGCCGGAGAGGTACAGCTTCCGCTGAACGACTGCGCCGTCGTCGCGCTTGACTATCAGGGCACGCACGGCATTGCTACGGCGCTCGGACATGCGGTGGGCGTCGCGATGGCCGATCCGCGCAGGGGATCGGAGCTGGCCATTACCGAGGCGCTGACGAATATCGTCTTCGCCCCGATCGACGGCGGCTTGCGTTCCGTCTCGCTGAGCGCCAACTGGATGTGGCCCTGCAAGAACGAGGGCGAGGACGCGCGGCTCTACGCGGCCGTACAGGCGGCCAGCGACTACGCGGTGGCCCTCGGAATCAACATACCGACCGGCAAGGACTCGCTGTCGATGACGCAGAAGTACCGCGACGGAGAGCTCGTCTACGCGCCGGGCACGGTCATCATCACCTCGGCGGCCGAGGTCTCGGACGTCAAGAAGACGGTCTCTCCGGCCTTGAAGCACCGTCCGAGCCAGATCGTTTACGTCGATATGAGCCGCTCGCCGTTCGCGCTGGGCGGCAGCAGCTTTTTCCAGAGCCTCGGAGGCGTCGGATCGGAAGTGCCTGCGGTCGAGTCGGCCGACTATTTCGCCCGGGCGTTCGGCGCCGTACAGGGCCTCGTCGGCGACGGGAAGGTGCTCGCCGGGCACGACGTGTCGGCCGGCGGTCTCGTGACGGCGCTGCTCGAGATGACGTTCGCCGACAACCGCAGCGGCATGGACCTGAGCTTCGCCGCGCTCGGCGAGCGCGACATCGTCCGGCTGCTTTTCAGCGAGAAGCCCGCTTTGGTGCTGCAGGTCGAGGACGGGGTGCGGACCTGCGAGGAGCTGAAATTCGCCGGGGTGGATGCCTATGTGATCGGCGACGTGAATTTCGAGCGCCGCTTCCGTTTCGCGCACGACGGTCTGGAAATGGATTTGCTTATCGACGAGCTGCGCGATACGTGGTTCAAGACTTCTTACCTGCTCGACCGCCGTCAGAGCGGGGCGCAGAAGGCGTCGGAGCGCTTTGCCAACTATAAGAATCAGGAGCTCCGCTTCCGCTTCCCGGAGACGTTCACCGGCAAACTGTCGCAATGGGGGCTCGAAACGAGTCGCCGCTGTCCGACGGGCGTCCGTGCGGCGATCATCCGCGAGAAGGGCATCAACGGCGACCGCGAAATGGCGTGGTTCATGTACCTGGCCGGTATGGACGTCAAGGACGTGCACATGACCGACCTGATCGAGGGCCGCGAGACGCTCGAGGACGTGAACATGATCGTCTTCCCCGGCGGATTCTCCAATTCGGACGTGCTCGGGTCGGCCAAGGGATGGGCCGGGGCATTTCTTTATAACGAGAAAGCCAAGCTGGCGCTCGACCGGTTCTACGCCCGTCCCGACACGTTGTCGCTGGGCGTCTGCAACGGCTGCCAGCTGATGATCGAGCTCGGGCTCGTCACGCCCGGCCACGAGCGTAAGCCGCGCATGCTGCACAACGAGAGCCATAAGTTCGAGTCGGCTTTCTTGGGCGTCCGCATCGAGCCGAACGAATCGGTCATGCTGCGCTCGCTCGCCGGCTGCGAGCTGGGCATCTGGGTCGCTCACGGCGAGGGCCGTTTCAGTCTACCGTACGAGGAGAGCCGCTACCGCATTCCGGTCCGCTACTCGTACGACCAGTATCCGGCCAATCCGAACGGGAGCGACTACAACGCGGCGGCCCTCTGTTCGGAAGACGGTCGCCATCTGGCCATCATGCCTCACTTGGAGCGCGCAATCCGGCCGTGGAACTGGGCCTGCTATCCCGAGGACCGGACAGGAGATGAGGTGACTCCGTGGATTGAGGCTTTCGTCAGCGCCCGCCGCTGGATCGAGGATAAAACGAAAAAGTAGCGATGAACGACGCGCCGATAGGAGTTTTCGACTCGGGGCTGGGCGGGCTGACCGTATGGAGCGAGCTGCGCCGCCGCTTGCCCCGCGAGTCGCTGCTGTACTACGGCGACGGCAAGAATTGTCCGTACGGGGACAAGACCCGCGAGCAGGTGACCGAGGCCGTCGATTTCGCCGTGCGAAGGCTCGTCGACCGCGGAGTCAAGCTGATCGTCGTGGCCTGCAATGCCGCGACGGCCATGGCGATCGATCACCTGAGAGCCGCCTATCCGATTCCGTTCGTCGGGCTCGAGCCGGCCGTCAAGCCGGCCGCGCTCTCGTCGCGCAGCGGCGTGATCGGAATTCTGGCGACGGCGGCGACGCTGCGCGGCAGGCTGTTCCGCGAGACGTCGCGCCGCTACGAGGACCGGGTGCGGATCATCGCCCGGGTCGGCGAGGGCTTCGTCGAACTGGTCGAGCAGAACCGCGAACGGACCGAGGAGGCCTATCGTCGGGTGGAACGTCTGCTTACGCCGATGATTGAGGCCGGGGCCGACCGGATCGTGCTCGGCTGCACGCACTATCCCTTTCTGGGCGAGGCGATGCACCGCGTGATCGGCGACCGCGACGTCCGTCTGGTCAATCCGGCGGCGGCCGTCGAGCAGCGGACCGAGGCTCTGCTGCGCGAGGGGGGAATCGAGGCTTCCGGAGGCAGTCGGCCCGTATACGAGTTTATGACCAGTGCCGACGAAGCTTACCGGCAGCGGCTGGCCGCCAAGAGCGAGGAGGCGAGGACGATGCGTTTCGAGTAGGCGGGAGAGCTGCGGCGTCGGAGGTCGTCCGGGGCGGAATGCGGGGAGGTGGCGGCCGGACGGCGGTGCAAGACCGTTTCCTGTTTCGGAACGGAGGCCGGGTTCGTTCCGTGCTTCGGCTTCGGAAATTTCCCGAATGCGGGATTCGTGCTGGAAAGGGAAACAGGGATGCAGGGAACGCGAGATCCGGGGAGAAGCCGTCGCTCGATGCGGATCGCAAGCGTCCGGGGCGTTGGCAAGGACGAGGTAAGATACCGGCGAGTCGGCGGGAGGCCGCCGGACCGAAAAACGTTGTCGTCGGTCGCCGCACACCGAGGCAGATATGAAAACATGAAAAATGACCGCTCCGGGCGGTCGCAGGAATATGGCAACGAAGAAAAAAACGACGGGGGCTTCCCAGCCCGAGGTCAGGGGACTGAGCGACACGAAGCGGTGGATTTACGGCTTCGTGCTGCTGTTTTTCGCGCTGTTCGTCGGCGTGGCCGTCGTGTCGTACTTCATATACTGGCGCGACGATCAGAACGTCGCGCTGTGGAGCCGCGTGCTGGCTGCGGGCGAGCAGCCGGTGATGAACTGGGGCGGCAAGCTCGGCGCGGTACTTGCCAACTATATCGTGGGCGACTGGTTCGGGCTGTTCGGGTTCTGCGTTCCGGTCGTGCTGGTGATCCTGTCGCTTCGGATCATGCGCTTCCGGCCGGCCATGCTGCGCAAGTCGGTGCGGCTGACGCTGATCCTGATGATTCTCGGCTCGCTGACGCTCGGCTACCTGTTCGGCGACAGCTGGACCGTGTTCGGCTCGGGGCTCGGCGGCCAGCAGGGCATCGAGGTGTCGCGCTGGCTCGTGTCGGTGCTCGGGCGCGTCGGGGCCGGGCTGCTGCTGCTGCTGTCGATCATCCTGTATGCGATCTATGTCAACCGCAATACGATCTCACTGCTCAACCGCGTAGGCAAGGAGATCGTCGATAACGGCAAAAAGGTGGGCGGCGCCGTGACGTCGACGGCTACCGACATGATCCGGCACGAGCTTAGGGGCGGCAATAAGAAAGTCGCTGCGAGTGCGGCGGCGGAGCCGGCGGAGAGCCTCGCCGAGAATACGGCGACGGAGCCGGCTGGCGGCGAGGACGACGATGTGTTTACCGTGCGCGATGCGTCGGAGCGGAACGACACGCCGTTCTATCCGGGCGAGCTGATCGACGACGACGGTTTCGTAGTGGTCGATCGCTCGGGGCTGTCGCGGCCTCCGATCGTGCCGAAAGAGGAGAGCGCTCCGGCCGGTCGCACCGAGATCGACGACGACGGCTTCGTCGTGACGGACCTGACCGTCGAGGAGCCGCTCCGTACCGAGGTCGACGAGGACGGATTCACGATCCAGTATGCCAGCGGGGACGGGGAGACGCTGCAGGAGTCTGCGCGTGAAACCGGCGATTCCGTACCGACCGGATGGCGGGAACTCGCCGGGACCGGTCTGGCTGTCGGCACCGCCTCGGAAGCGGCGGACGGTACGGTCGGACAAGAGACAGGAGCGGCCGAGACGCCTTCCGTCACGGCTTTCCCGGAAGACCGGGGCGCGGCCGGTGTACCGCAGGCGGGAGCCGCCGTTTCGGAGGACGACCGTTTCGTGGCCAGCGTACCGGGCGACGCGGCGATCGAGGAGCGCGACGACATGGCCGTCGAGCGCCTGCCTCAGGACGAGACGCTCTCGGAGGACGAGATCGAGAGCACGCTGTACGATCCGACGCTCGATCTGTCGTCCTACCAGCGCCCGCCGGTCGAACTGCTCGAGGATCACAGCGTCGAGGTCAGCGTGACGAGCGAGGAGATCGTCGAGAACAAGAACCGGATCAAGGAAACGCTCGAGAACTTCGGTATCCGCATCGAGAAAATCAAGGCGACGATCGGCCCGACCGTGACGCTGTACGAGATCGTGCCGTCGCCGGGCGTGCGCATTTCCAAGATCAAGAATCTGGAGGACGACATCGCGTTGAGCCTGTCGGCCCTCGGTATCCGGATCATCGCTCCGATACCGGGCAAGGGTACGATCGGCATCGAGGTGCCGAACAAGGACAAGAAGATCGTGTCGATGTACTCGGTCATCAAGTCGGTGAAATTTCAGGAGTCGAAATACGACATTCCGGTCGTGCTGGGCAAGACGATTCAGGACGAGACGTTCGTAATCGATCTGGCCAAGATGCCGCACCTGCTCGTAGCCGGGGCGACCGGACAGGGCAAGTCGGTCGGCCTGAACGCGATCATCACGTCGCTGCTCTACAAAAAGCATCCTTCGGAGCTGAAGCTCGTGCTGGTCGATCCGAAGAAGGTCGAGCTGACGCTCTACTCGAAGCTCGAGCGCCATTTTCTGGCCAAGATGCCGGGCGAGGACGACGCGATCATCACCGATACGCACAAGGTGATCTATACGCTGAACTCGCTCTGCATCGAAATGGACGCCCGCTACAATCTGCTGCGCGCGGCCGAGGTGCGCAAGATTACCGAGTACAACGACAAGTTCATCCATCGCCGGCTGAATCCGCAGAAAGGACACCGCTATCTGCCTTACATCGTCGTGATTATCGACGAGTTCGCTGACCTGATCATGACGGCCGGGCGCGAGATCGAGACGCCGATCGCACGAATCGCCCAGCTGGCGCGTGCCGTCGGTATTCACCTCGTCATTGCGACGCAGCGCCCGACGACGAACATCATCACCGGCGTTATCAAGGCCAATTTCCCGGCCCGCATCGCGTTCCGCGTCACGTCGATGGTCGACTCGCGCACGATCATCGACCAGCCGGGAGCGAACCAGCTGATCGGTCGCGGCGATATGCTCGTATCGACGGGCAACGATCTGATCCGCGTGCAGTGCGCGTTCGTCGATACGCCCGAGATCGAGCGCATCACCGAGTTCATCGCTTCGCAGCGCGGATATGTAGGAGCCTACGAGCTTCCCGAGTATACGCCCGAGGGCGGAGGCGAGGGGGCCGCCGGCAACAAGACGAACGATCTCTCGCAGCTCGACTCAATGTTCGAGGAAGTGGCCCGCTTCGTCGTGCAGAACCAGCAGGGATCGACCTCGTCTATCCAGCGCCGCTTCTCGATCGGGTATAACCGGGCCGGCCGCATTATGGATCAGCTCGAAATGGCCGGCGTCGTCGGCAAGGCCGAGGGCAGCAAGCCGCGCGAGGTGCTGATCGCCGACATGATGTCGCTCGAAAAGATACTTTCGTCGCTCGACGAGTTGTAGCGGGCGCTTTGCCGGGGCCGGGCTCCGGGGAGGGCGTCGCGGAACGGGGCGTCGTCGTGACCGGAAGCGGAGCGAGTGGCGGAAAGGACGGATACGGCGGGAGATAAGGCGGAAGTCGGATTGAAGAATCGATGAGAGGGCGATACGCGCGGGGACCGGGAATTCCGGGGAAGTTGTTTTTCTCTGCGGGTAAGCCCGCTGACAGATAAAAAGCGTAAGGCTTTCGGAATGGCTGGAGTCTGCCGGGTTTCGGTTTCCTGTGCCGGAGCGGTCCTCGTCTTGCCGGCTGACGCCGGTCGCCGGGGCGGATTGGGAGCTCGGGCCGCGACGGTAAGATAATTAGGAATGGAAAAGCGAATGTCGATGATACGAGTATTGTTCTGTACGCTGCTGGCCGCTTGGGCGGTCCTGCCGCTCCGGGCTGACGACCGGGGCCGGGCGCTGATCCGGAGCCTGTCGGCCAAGATCGCCTCCTACGCTTCCTACGAGGTGTTGTTCACGGCCGATATGGACGGAGAGTTCGACGGCGTGCAGGGGCGTATCGTAGTGAGCGGAGACCGATACCGCGTCGAGGTGAACGGCTCCGAGCTCTATTGCGACGGCAAGCTCCTCTATACGTTCCGTGCCGACGAGGACGAGGTGACGATCGAGCGTCCCGACCCGGCCGACCGCTCGCTGCTGTCGAATCCTCCTCGCTTTTTCCGCCTCGAGGGCGACGATTTCGAGGCGGCTTACGAAGGCCGGGAAGATGCCGGAGGGCGTAGTCTCGACCGGTTGGAACTGACGCCGAAAAGTCCCGATGCCGGCTATCGCTCGATCGAGATAGGAGTCGATCCGGCGGACGGTATGCCCGTTCAGGTTGTCTATCGCGTGGATGGGGCGGCCGCTCCGCTGCGGATACGGATCGACCGGCTCGTGCCGAACGTGCCGGTGAAGGATTCCGATTTCACGTTCGATCCGCGGAAGCATCCGGGGGTTGAGGTGATCGATTTCCGCTGACGGGCCGCTTGCGGAAGCCCCTTCGCCGGTGCCGCGCGGCAGGCAGACGGCAGGCTCGTACAGTCGTCGGGAGATGAAAGCGACCGATTTTCCCGTTGCCTTCCGATTCGAGAAGGTATTTTAGAAAGATATGTTTTCTTGCCGCAGGCGCTCGAGCGGACCGGCGTCGAGGCTACTTGATTCCCCGCCGGTTCAACGCCCGGGCGTATGCTTGCGCGTTGCGGTTATGCTCGGCGAGCGATCGCGCGAAAGCGTGGGAGCCCGATAGGTCGTCCTTGGCGCAGAAATAGAGATAGTCGTGGTTTTCGTAATCGAGCACGGCATCGATCGCAGCGATCGACGGCATGCAGATCGGGCCGGGCGGCAGACCCCGGTGCCGGTAGGTGTTGTAAGGGGAATCGACTTCGAGATGCTTGTTCAACACCCGCCGGATCGAAAAGTCGCCGAGCGCGAAACGGACCGTCGGATCGGCCTGAAGCGGCATGCCCCTTTTCAGCCGGTTGATGTAGACACCCGCCACGCGCGGCATTTCGTCCGTGCGTTTGGTTTCCTCGTAGACGATCGATGCCAGCGTATAAGCTTCGATGCGGTTCAGTCCCGTGCGGGCGAGCTTCTGTTCGCGCCTCTGCCAGAAGCGCTCGTTTTCCCTTTGCATCCGCGACAGAAATTCGTCGGACGAACAATTCCAATACAGTTCGTAGGTATTCGGAATGAACATCGCCAAGAATGTCTGCGGCGTGTATCCGTATCGGGCGGCGGTCGAGTCGGCGAGCAGCAGTCCGGCCAGCGAGGCCGAGTCGAGCTCGAGCCTGCGCGAGATGCTGCCGGCGAGCCGGTCGAGCGTGCGGACGTTGTTGAACGTAACCCGCGCGGGCGCCTGCAGCCCCGCCTTGAGGCGGTTGATGACTTCGCGGTAGATCATTCCTTCTTTCAGCGCGTAGCGTCCCGGACGGACCGCGCGGTCGAGTCCCATCGCCCGGGCCGTCAGATCGAACCGTCGGAAATCGGGAATTGCCCCGCCGGATCGCAGCGAGTCGGCCAGTCGGCCGTAGTCGCTGCCGGTCGGGACCAGCACGACGGCGTCGCGCGCGACGGCCTGTCCGAGGTATAGGCGCGCGACGAAAAACGCGCCAGCGATCAGCGCGAGCACGACGGCGCCGGCTGCGTACCAGCCCTTTTTATGCTTCATCCGGGAATAATTTTTGCAAATATAGCGAATTTGTTTAATTTTGTCCCGGGTAAGTCTTATACGACCAGCTCCTGCTGAATCCCCCAGAGTCGGAAGACGGCAAGGGTAGGTGGTTGTAGCGGTGCGATATAAGTAGCTTACCCATTTTTTATTCCGTTTCTCCGCGAGCGTTTTCCCCGGAATCGAATTAACAGCCGTTTGACGCGATGATCAAGATATATGCTCAGAATCCCAACGAGAAGGCCGTCGCCCGCGTGGCGGACGTGCTTCGCTCGGACGGGGTGATCGTCTATCCGACCGACAGCGTCTATGCGTTCGGCTGCTCGATCAGGAGCCCGAAAGCCATCGAGCGCCTGCGCGCGCTGAGCGGCAAGAAGGGCGACGAGTTTTCGATCGTTTGTCCCGATCTGAGTACGATTTCCGCCTACGCGCGCGTGGACAATGCGGTGTTCAAGGTGCTCAAGCGCAATCTGCCGGGACCGTTCACGTTCGTGCTGAATGCGTCGGGCAAGGTCCCCGACAAGTTTTTGGAGAAGCGAAAGACTGTCGGCGTGCGGATTCCCTACCACACCGTCGCGCTGGCGATCGTCGAGGCGCTCGGACATCCGCTCGTGACCGCCTCGGTCAAGGATTCGGAGGAGGAGTATACGACCGATCCGTCGCTGATCGAGGAGCGCTACGGCTCGGCGGTGGATGCGGTGATCGACGGCGGTTACGGTCTCTGTGTGCCGACGACGGTCGTGGATTGCACGGACGAGAGCGACATCGTCGTGCTGAGGGAAGGGGTCGGAGAGTTAGCCTGACAAGGATTATGACGAAGAATATGGAAAAAAATTTGAGCCGGACGGAATGGCGCGAAGCCGCGACGGGTGGCCTGTATGCCGGACTGGCCTATGCCTTGCTGACGATTGCGGCGCATGCGAGTCGCTCGATGCCGGGTCTCGTGACGATTCTCAACGCGGTGAGCTTTTTCTCGTTCGCCGGATTTCTCTATTTTTACGCCCGGTGCATGGCCGCCTATGCGGGCGGCGACGGGTTTTCCTACGGGCGGAGCCTGCTTTTCGTACTGAAGATGTCGCTTTTCGCGGGCGTTTTGGCCGGCGTCGGTCAGTTCGTTCTGGTCAACTGGATCGATCCCGAGGGATTCCGCGAGCAGTTCGATCTGATGGTCGCCAACATGGCGGGCGGCGGCATGGGCGAGAAAGAGGCCGAAATGGCCGGGTCGCTCGGACTCAAACTGATGCGCAATCCGCTGTTCGCGGTGTTCAGCGGGATCTTCAGCATGTTGATTTACGGCGGTCTGCTCGGTTTGTTGATCTCGATTTTTGTCCGGCGTCCCGCCGATCCGTTCGGAGGCGGAACGTTCGCCGAATAGCGAGAGTACGGGACGTCCGGACGAAAAGGCCGTCGGCCTGTTTCGGGGGCGGCGCCCGGCGTCGGAATGTGTAAGTAACGATAGCGAACAATGGAAGACAACAGCCGAATCGACATATCCGTCGTGGTTCCCCTTTACAACGAGGAAGAGTCGCTTGCCGAGCTGCAGGAGTGGATCGTGCGCGTCATGGGCGAGAACGGTTTTTCGTACGAGATCGTGTTCGTCGATGACGGCAGCAGCGACGGATCGTGGGAGGCGGTCTGCCGGCTGAAGGTCCGCGATCCGCATGTGCGGGGCATCCGGTTTCGCCGCAACTACGGCAAGTCGGCCGCGCTCTATTGCGGTTTCGAGGCCGCCCGGGGGGAAGTCGTGATTACGATGGACGCCGATTTGCAGGATTCGCCCGATGAGATTCCGGAGCTCTACCGGATGGTCGCCGAGCAGGGATACGATCTGGTCAGCGGGTGGAAGAAGAAGCGGTACGATCCGCTGGGCAAGACGTTGCCGAGCAAATTTTTCAATGCGACGGCCCGTCTGGCGTCGGGCATCCGGCTGCACGACTTCAACTGCGGCCTGAAGGCATACCGGCGGAAGGTCGTCAAAAGCATCGAGGTATACGGCGAGATGCACCGTTTCATACCGGTGCTGGCCAAGCAGGCCGGTTTCCGGCGGATCGGCGAGAAGGTCGTCCGTCATCGGGCCCGCAAGTACGGGGTTTCCAAGTTCGGTTGGGAGCGGATGATCAAGGGGTATTTGGATCTGATTACCGTCATGTTCATGACCCGTTTCGGCAAGAGCCCGATGTATTTTTTCGGCGGTCTGGGTACGCTGATGTTTCTACTGGGGGGCGCTACGGCCGTTTACCTGATCGCCGAGAAACTGTACAAGCAGGCTCATGGCCTGCTCGTGCGGGGTGTGACGGATCAACCGCTGTTCTACATCGCGCTGGCGGCAGCGCTCGCCGGCGTACAGTTCTTTCTGGCGGGTTTCCTCGGCGAGCTGATCGGCCGTAACTCGGGCGACCGGAACCGCTACCTGATCGACGAGCGGATCTGAGCGATGGCCGGAAAGCCAATGCCCGAACCGGGCCGAAATGAGGCCGGCAGGTGTTTTGCGGAGGTTCGGACGACCATAGAGTACGGAAGGCGACCGGGTGGATGTTGACGGGACCTGCCGGGAGGAAACGGACGATTCGATAGGAAACTTTCGCGGTGTGTCCGCAGAATAAGTATAACGTAATGTTTCGGGGATGTCCCCGTTTTGATTGACTTGATTATGATACAGCGCATTCAGACCGTGTATCTGTTTTTGTCGGCCTTGTTTACGGCCCTGTTGCTTTTTTTGCCGTTGGCCGTCGGGGTAACCGTTTCCGGCGGTCCGGTCCGGGCTACGCTTTGGGGCTGGACCGACCCTGCCTCGGCAGACTCGCTGAGCTCCGGAGCTGTCCATTGGATCGCGGGGGGCTTGTCGGTGCTCGTGCTCGCGCTCGCTTTGGTCACGATCTTCGGGTTTCGGAACCGTCCGCTGCAAAAAAAGTTGTGCATCGCGCAGGTCGTTCTGCTGCTCGTCGTCTGCGGGCTGCTGGGCTGGTGTCTGGGCAGCTTCGCCGCTCCGCTTTCCGCATGGAGCCTTTCCATCGCCTCGGTCTTTCCCGTCGTATCGCTGATCCTGACACTGCTGGCCATGCGGGGAATCTCCAAGGACGAGCGGCTGGTCCGCTCGCTCGACCGGATTCGGTAATTTCAAAGAGAGCGACCGGCCGGTTTTTTCGTTCCGGTTGTGCTTGTCGGCGATCTTCTTGCGTCCCGAGGGCCGGGACCGTTCGGATTTGTGTGCGTTGCTTGGGGACCGGTGCGGCTATGCGGCTCCGATTGTCTTGAGAAAATGCGTTGGCTTATGGTCGATTCGGTTTTCGGTCAGTTGTCCGAAGGCGGAAAATAAACCGGGATCGTATGGTGGCAATGGACAGGTTCTTTTGCAGCGGTATCCGGTTCTGTATCGATCATGCCCGGTTCCCACTTTGGCATGCTTCGGACGACGCGCAGCGCTTCTCGGTCGCATTCGGGGGATAACGAGACCAAAACCTCGGGCCGGACGACGTTCCCTTTTTTATCGACAACGAATTTGATGTAAGTCACTCCTCGGATGTTCTCCTGTTCGGCTTTGCCCGGATAACGGGCGTTTCGGCGGATGAAAGCCGTCAGGCTGTCGTACCCGCCCGGGAAAGAAGGCATGCGATGGGGTGCATAGTAGACGGTGTCTTCCTCGGGTTTTTCAAAATCGGAAGCCGGGAAATCCTCTATTCCAATAATAATATCGGGTCCGTAGCCTTCGTCGTTTTCATCCGCGCGGACAATGGCTTTTTTCTTCGCAGCCGGAGAATTCCCGCTCGCGGTCGTCCGGCCGTTTCCGTTTGTGGATTCCGGCATCGCTCGGGTTTCTGTACGGTTCGGGTGTCCGCCGTTTCGGCAGGTCGTGAGCAGGGCCAATGCGATGAAAGCCGGCAGGATTCTGCCGGTAATCGCGGCGCGTAGGTCGTGTCGTTTCATGGTTTGCGGATTACGGTCGCCGGCCGGTCGATGCCGGACGGAATAAACGGAAGAAAGCGGGCACTCCGTCAGTTCGCTACGGTGAGAACGTCTCCATGCCATGTATTGCCAAAATGCCGAAGCGCGAATCGCCGCTGTGGCCGGCCGGTATCCGCGCTCCGGCGTTTCGCCTTACAGTTCCCTGATCCAGATATTGCGGAAGCGGACCGGGTTCAGGTGGTCCTGCAGCACGATCGGGCCGCGGCCGTGGGCGACCGTTTTCGGGAAGCCGATGAATTCCGTCGTGCCGAGGATCAGCGTGTTGTTCTGGATCAGCACGCCGTTGTGCAGCACGGTGATCCGCCCGTGCGAGTGCAGCGTGCCGTCGTCTTTGAACCGGGGCGCCGTGTAGATGATGTCGTAGGTGTTCCATTTGCCCGGTTTCTGGCAGGCGTTGACCAGCGGGGCCGACTGCTTGTAGATGCTGCCGGCCTGGCCGTTGGCGTATGTCTCGTTGCCGTAGTTGTCGAGTATCTGCACTTCGTAGCGACCTTGCATGAAGACTCCGCTGTTGCCCCGGCCCTGACTTTCGCCGACGATCTCCGTCGGTGCGCTCCATTCGAGGTGCAGCTGGTAGTCGCCGAAGTCGCGGCGAGTCCGGATGTTGCCCGAGTTCGGAGTGACGGTCATAACGCCGTCCTCGATGCTCCATGCGACGGGCTTTCCGTCGCAGCCGATCCACTCGGGCGTGTCGTCGGCGTCCAGTCCCAACAGGACGACGGCGTCGGAGGGAGGCGGCACTGCCCGGTCCATATCGGCCGGCGTGACGATCCGGGGCTGAGGCTCCCAGAATTCGGACATGTCGTGGGTCATCGGCGCGGGCTCCGGATATTTCTTTCCGGTCTGCGCGAAAGAGGCCGTCGAAACGGCGACGCACAAGGCGATGCAAAGCGGGTTCTTTCCGTTCATGGCTTAGTAGTTTGGCGATTGGACAGGTTTTGGGCCGGCGCGGGCGCTCGCCGCGCGTCCGGCATGCCTAAGATAGTCGAAAAAGTTCGGATTTCCTATTTTCGGACGGGAGGATTGGACGGCCGGTTATGATTTCGCGCGCATTTTTGTTTTGTGATACGCGCTTACGGTCGCCGGATTCGCCCGTTCTCCGCCGTGCGGGCCGTTTCGGAAGCCGGTTTCAAGAATGATACCCCCGGGCGCGGTCCGTCGAAAGAGGACGGGTATCCTTCGCTTGCCGCGGCGTTTCTCCCTCGGACGATCGGCCGGTCGGAGCGAGCATGCCCCGTCCGCTGCTCCGGGCGACTACCGCGCGGTAGAGCGTCCGTTCGGTCGGTTCGCCTGCCGGTCGTCCGTTTCCGGTCCGTCGCGCCGGTTTACTCGGAAGGGAAGACCGGGCTGAACGTCAGCACGGTCCGGTCGTGCAGGCGGAATCGCTCCTCGTTGGCCGGGTGGGTGTAGATCAGCTTCAGGGCGAGCGTCAGCGTATCGCTCAGCGTCGGATAAATCCTCAGTCCGATCTCGCCCCGCAGCAGGTTGTCGTAGTAGTCGTCCTTTCCGAAGCGGACGACCGGAGTCGTGATCTCGTAGTCCGTCCCGGCCACGGCCGTCGTCGAGTCGGGCATGACGGCGAAATTCACCGTGTCGCTGTCGTAGACGAAGTTTCGGGCGCGGAAGACCAACACGACCGTATCGACCGGTTCCGGCTCCCATGTATCGACGGAGAATGTCTGCTTGGCGAGCGGGAACCAGTACACGTCGGAATAGAATTGCGAGCCGTCGTCCTCTTTCAGGCATCCGGCCAGCGGGGCGCACAGCAGAAGCAGTCCGTATAACAGTCGCGTTCTTTTTTTCATCGGTCGTCGGTTTGCCGTGTGACGGACCCGGCCCTCGCCCGTTGTCGTGCGGTCGGCTTTCTGTCCGTTCCGGAGCGTTCGGCCGGGATCGCCGGGGCAGCGGGAAGGGACTCTCCCGTTCCTTGCCCGGCGGCCGCGGGCCGGTTCCGGAATCAAAGTTACGAGTATTTTCCGAATAATTCAGCGGACGGTCCGATTTTGTAAAATATCCGTGTCGGACAGTACGGCTCGCGAAACGGAACACCTGCGCAAGAAAATGGTCCGTTCGCGATAGGAAATCGGACGAGAAAAGCGTAATATTGTAAAAAGAAACGGATTTTATCTCAGAGAAATACCCGTGTCTCTGAAAACGAGGCGGGAACGGGCCGGTTGGTTGGTCTTTCTCGATTAGGTAAGTTGGGTTAAGTTAGGTTGGGTCCGGCGTATGTCTCATATGCCGGGCCTTTTGCCGCGTTTCCCGGCTCGGAAAATCCGGGGCCGAACGACAAAACCATAAAAGCGATGAGAACGATGAATGCGATGAAGACAATGAAAATGCGTATGGCTGCATACGCGGCGGGATGCCTCTGCTGCCTTTCGCTCGCAGGAACGTCCTGCACGACGGGCGAGGAACCGGTCTACGACAATCCGCTGAGAACGTCGGCCGGCGACACGGTGCGCTTGGCCGATCCTTTCGTCTACGAAAGCGACGGACTTTATTACATGACGGGCACGACCGTCTCGGCCGAGACGTCGGGCTTCGACTACTACGTGTCGCCCGATCTGGTGACATGGGAGTACGGCGGTCCCCTGTTCCGCAGGTCCCCGGCCCATTTCGGCGCCGGAGCTTTCTGGGCGCCGGAGGTCGAGCGCTACGAAGGCCGCTTCTATATGACATACAGTTGCCTGGAGCCCGAGCGCGGCGTGCTGCTTTCGTGCCTGGCCGTCAGCGATCGGCCGGAGGGACCGTTCGAGGAACTCTACACGCCCTGGTTCGATCTGGGTTTCTCGGCGATCGACTGCGACATTTTCGTCGACGACGATCCGCAGCATACGCCCTACCTCTATTTCAGCAAGAACGGAAACCGCGACGGGTACGCTTTCGGCGAGAACTGGGTCGTAAGGCTGAAGAAAGACCTCTCCGGATTCGACGGGGAGCCTCGTCTCGTTTCGCGGGCCTCTCAGCCGTGGGAGCTCGTGAACCGGGAGCGGAACCGCTGCAACGAGGGAGCTTTCGTTTTCAAGCGCGCAGGCGTTTACTATATGACCTATTCGGCCAACGACACGGGCTATTCGGATTACGGGGTCGGCGTTGCCACGGCTCCGCATCCGCTCGGTCCGTGGACCAAGAGCGAGGACAATCCGCTGATGACGACCGATCTCGCGCGCGGAGTCTCCTCGCCGGGACACGGCTGCGTCGTCGATCTGCCGGACGGGGAGTCGTATTTCTTTTACCACCGACATGCCGATCCGCATGGCAGTAAGCCGTCGTTCGACCGGGTCGTGTGCATGGACCGCCTCTTTTTCGACGGGGACGGGGCGCTGAGGACCGACGGACCCTCGTCCGAGCCGCAGCGGAAGCCCGGGCTTTGACGGGAGGACGGTTCCCGACAGGAATGAACCTAACCAAAAACCTATTATAAGATGATAAGAAAGAAATGGCTTGCGGTTGTCGCCTTGTTCGGCGGCTCCCTGTGCGCTCAGAATCCGATCGTGCCGCCCGGTGTGTTCGCCGCCGATCCGGAAGGACACCAATGGAAGGACGGAAGGCTTTATCTTTACGTCTCGAGAGACGAAAGCCCCGACTTCTATTGCTCGTGGAGGTACGATCTGCTGTCGACGGACGACCTGAGGAACTGGACGATCCATCGCGACGCTTTCGCGTCGAAAGGGCCGAACGACGAGGTGCCTTACAGCGACGGCGAGCTGTACGCGTCGGACGCCGCTTACAAGGACGGCAAGTACTACCTCTATTACAGTATGCGCGATGCGATCGACGAGGGCGTGGCCGTGGCCGACGCTCCGGCCGGTCCGTTCCGTGACGGCCGACCCGTTGAGGGAATCTCTCAGATCGACCCGGCCGTTTTCATCGACGACGACGGGCAGGCCTATCTCTATTGGGGACAGTTCTCGGCCAAGGGGGCCAAGCTGAAGGACAATATGCTCGAGGTCGACACGACGACGATCGTCGACGGGCTCGTGACTGAGC
This sequence comes from uncultured Alistipes sp., assembly GCA_902491835.1. Taxonomy (GTDB): domain Bacteria; phylum Bacteroidota; class Bacteroidia; order Bacteroidales; family Rikenellaceae; genus Alistipes_A. The sequence continues at coordinate 33,370 of CABUJP010000003.1, forward strand.
AGGAACACTTCTTCCACGAGGGCAGCAGCATGCGCAAGCGCAACGGAATCTACTACATGGTCTACTCCCAACTGCGCAAGGGGCGTCCGACCTGCATCGGATACGCGACGTCGCGCTCACCGCTCGGCCCGTTCGAGTACGGCGGGGTGATCGTCGACAATGCGGGTTGCGATCCCGAGTCGTGGAACAATCACGGCTCGATCTGCGAGTTCGACGGCCGGTGGTACGTGCTGTATCACCGGACGACGAACGGAACCCGCTCGCTGCGGAAGGTTTGCATCGAGCCGATCGAGTTCAACGAAGACGGGAGCATCGATGAGGTGGAGATGACCTCGCAGGGCGCGGGCGATCCGCTCGACGCGTTCGCGGAGGTCGAGGCGAGACGCGCCTGCCTGCTGTGGGGGAATACGCGCGTTCGTACCTGTGCCGCGGATCGGGAGGAACTGGGCGGTATCCGCAACGAGGATTACGCTACGTTCAAGTATCTCGATTTCGGGGATGGGGCCGACACGTTCAGCGTAACGGTGACTCCGCATGCCGGCGGACGGATCGAGGTGCTGACCGACAATCTGTGGAGCGCTCCGGTCGGGACGGTCGAGGTGCCTACCGCCGAGGGCGCGCCTCGCAGCGTGACGCTGACGATTCCGGTCCGTCCGGTCGACGGAGTGCGCGCGGTAACTCTCCGCTTTCTGGGCGATAAGGAGGCCGGGGAGCTTTTCACGGTCGATTCGTTCCGGTTCGGGAAAAAGCGCTGAGTGGATTTCCGGATATTCCGATCGTTATGGCGGGAAAGGGCTGCGGGCTTTTTCCCGCTTTTTTGTTGCAAAACTGCCGGACTCGGATGCTAAACGGTCGGCATTTATCGGGCGGACGTTATCCGTTTGTAGGCGGAAGGTTTTGTCGTTGCCGATAGCCTTCCTGCTGTTCGGTCGCCATGTCCGGTCCCGCGTTATAAAGGGGCGGGATGCTGCATCGGATAGTTCACGCCGCAAGACTTGCAGAACATGGGACCGACCCGATGCCCGGCCGACGAGTGCGTGGAGGTCGTCGCCTTGATTCCGGACCTTTTCGGATTGCCGCTACTTGGGACGAAGAGAAAAGGGACGAACTTTTCCTGAAATGTAACGTCCTTTCGTCGTTCCCGGTTCCGTATTGGAGATGACTTGCATATCATTAAGACAATGATCATATTAGATTCAGTATATTTGGAATCTACAGAAGTAGAGAACGGCACGGTACGTCAATACTGTCAATGAATAGAAAACGGTTATCGGGCGGTTAGCATAAGAACGATTAAAGCGACGAAACATGAAAACGATTCTAATGATTGCATTAATGTGGCTGGCTGCACCGCCGGCCATACAAAAACAGACCGTTTATAGGGACGGGAGAAATGTCGGACGAGTGGAAATAGAGCGGGACAATATCCGTGTGTACGACGAGCAGGGCCGGTTGAAAATGAGAGGGAAGAAGCAAAAAGGGGTTATCAGGCTCTACGACAGGAACGGGAAATACATAGGGCAGATAAAAGACAAGGACCTGTCCTTCCGATAGTGTTTGATTGTTGTGTTTGCAGTAGAGCTTGATAGGAATACGAACATGGGTGAGAAAGATTGGATGGATGATGGGAGGACTGGGCTGAAAAGCAGAACTCTGTGATACGATTTATATTGTTTGTTATATCCTTTGCTGTATGACTTATAATATTTCTCATAGGTAATAAGTATGATCTCGAACGAAGAATCACCAGTAGAGAGGGTGAAAAGGGAAAAAGAAGATAGAGAAGAAGATATGTTCTGAAAGGCTGGGAAATGGTGAAGGGTTCCGAAGAAGGTGGTTGAATGGAGAAGATGAATAGCGTTTTGAATTGATGTGGAGATGGTAAAGTCATGAATAAAATAACAGTTCTGTGCGAGTTGCGGATTGACTTGGTCCCTGACCGATGTGTCAGGGAATTTGCCCGGCGGGACGGAAGAAACGGCATGAGCGTCAAATTCTTTTTGACATCCTTGAAAGGAAAGAAAATGGCAATGATTATGGTCTGAAGATACAGACTGAGAACAATAAGATAATTAGGCTGGGGAACCGGTCGGCTGATTCTCAAGAATGGGAAAGACTGATCTGAGTTGTGATTTGACAACTGTGATTGGACGGGAAAAATTAGACACGATACGAGTTACTATGCAGGTGGCAAAGTTCGGCCGTGCGTGAGGAGGGCGTTGCGTGAGGAGGGCGTTAGATGAAAGGCATTGAATGGCGATAAGGCACAATGCGGATAGAGAGAGCGATCGTCGGGTCCGGACGGTTGTTTGTGCCGAACGAAAAAGCGGATACCTCGAAAGAGGTATCCGCTTTTTGGGGATTGCGTCGGGCTTCGGGCCCGGGCCGGATCACTATTCGGCGTAGTCGACGCTTTCGATCACGACGGGGCCGAACAATCCTGCCTTTTGCAGCGGAGAGTCGGCTTTCCACGAGTTGATCGCCGCCCACGTCGTGCGTTTGGCTTCCGGCAGGTTCAGGTCGCCGATCAGGCGGTTAAGCCATGTGTTGACCACTTCGATCTCGACCTCGTTGTCGCCGGCCTTCACCAGATCGGTGATGTCGAGCGTGTAGGGCGCTGTCCACAGGCCGCCGGCATCCTGACCGTTCACCTTGACGCGCGCCATGGCGACGAAATCGCCCAAGTCGATCAGAATGTGATTACCGTCCGGAGCCGCGTCGAGCTTGAACGAGCTCTTGTAGACGGCCGTGCCCGAGTAGTATTTGATCAGGTCGTCGGAGTTCGTCGTCCAGTCGGTCAGCGCTTCGAATACGACGGGTTCCTTCGGACCGCGTACCTTGTCGAGGAAGTCGACGGTCCACGGGCCGTCGAGCCGGGCGATCTGTACCGGAGTCGGGTAGTTGGCTTCCACGCCGCCGTCCGACGGTTGTCCCGCTGCGTCGAAGAACACGACGAAGGCGCTCTCATACGGCGCGAGCTTCATCGGCACGGCCGTCGCTCCGGATTTCTGCTCGAAGGCGGGCAGTTTGCGGATATCGCCCGTCGCGGCGCTCCACAGCTCGGGCTGCTTGCCGGTCACGCGGAACTCGGGCGTCACTTCGATCGTCTGGTCGCTCTGGTTCGAGATGAAGTAGATGTCGCCGTTCTCGAGCGTGCGGTGGCCGTAATGAACGGGTGCTCCGTCCGGAATCCGGCAGTCGGGGATGCAGTCGATCAGCGCCAAGGCTTCCTCCATCGTCATGCCGTTGAGGATCATACCCTTGCCGACTTTCCGCGACTTGACGTTCACGCCGTCCACGTCGCCCCAGATTTCGGCAGCCATCTGCCGGACTTGCTCGTCGGCCTCGGGCTGGTTCTGCAAGCTCGGCGAGCGGCTGGGCTGCGGTCCCATCACCACGGCTCCCTGCTCGATCAGCTGCTTGATCTTCGCGAGCAGTTCGGGACGCATCGTTTCGAGTTGCGGAAGCACCAGTATGCGGTATTGCGTGCCGTGCGGCAGCGTAATCTTGCCGTCCTGTACGGTCATGTACTTCTCGATCACCTCGGCGTTCATGTAGTCGAATTGGTAGCCTGCGGGCAGAGCCGGATCGGTCACGCCCGTCATCTTCGGGGCGTCCTCGCCGATGAAGTAAGCCGCGTCGGCCACGTTCAGTCCCTGCTGGAGCATGAAGTTCACCCGCTTGAGGTAGGCCGTGAAGACATCCATCTGGGAGAACCAAGTGTTGTGGCGGTTGAACTCGTTGCTGAACCACGCGTTGATGCCCGGCTCGCGGTCGTCGGGCTGCGAGATGTAGACGTGCAGCAGCGTGTTGTTGATACCCTCGGCGAAGAAGCGGTCGCTGCGCTGCTTCATCATGCGCGGATAGCGTGTGAACGGAGCGGCTGCGGCCGTATTCGATTCGGCCGAAATCTTACGCTTGCCGTAGATATGTCCGCACGACGAGGCGGCGCGGTTCTCGATGTCGCCCAGTTCGCCCTCGCTCCAGAACTCGCCCCCGATCTCGTCGGACTGTCCGCCGTACATCAGGAACTCGCCGGGGAAGCCCCAGTGTCCATAGTTCTCGAGCCATGTATGCAGCCCGTGCTCGTGGCTGACGTCGCGCAGGCCACCCACGTAGTCATAGGCTACCTTGTCAGCCACCATGCGGCGCACGTCCCACAGGAAGCGGTCCGACGCTTCTTGGCTGCCGACCACCACGCCCTCGTATACGGGCAGGTAAGGCGTCGGATCGTAGCCGTAGCGGGTTTTGAACTCTTCGATCATACCGTCGGTGAAGTTCTGTCCGCCGGTCTCGTAGCTGTCCTGAACGACCACGCGGAACGTCTTGCGGTCCTCGGCCGGAATGCGGCGCAGAATCTCGCCCATGTGGGCGTCGAAATGGGCGGCGATGTGCTCGCGGCTCATCTTGTCGGTCTCATATCCGGTAGCCTCGGGCGAGGCGGGCGCATTCGTCGTGCCGGTCGGGGTCATGCCCATGCGCAGGACCACCCATTCGCCCTCGGGCGCGTCCCACGTCAGGGTTCCGTCCTCGGCCATGTACTGCGAAATGTCCTGCACGCTGGCCGGGTCGACGACGGTCTCCGGGTCGTCCACGACGGGCTGTGCCGGCCACTGGTAGTCTTTCCAGTAAGGCAGCGGGGTCGGGTGCATCTTGGCCAGCGTCTTTTCCTTGTATCGCTCGACGCGCGGAGCCTCCGACAGGGTTACCTCAGCCAGTCCGGCGCTGCCGGTCGCTCCGGTGAAAACGAGGCGGAAATCGGTACCGGTCGTCGCGGGGATCGATACGATCACCGGGGCATACTGGTCGAATCCGACGTTCAGCGCGGTATTCAGCCGGTCCAGCGTGAACTTGGAGAGCGTGCGGTAAGCGTCGTTCTCCTTGACTTGCAACTCGCCCTGCATCGACATCGAGCGCTCGGCGGGGCGTACGGTCAGGCTGCGCGCCGTGAACGGGGCCTTGGCTTTCAGGTCGATCGTGAGTCGGCCGTCTTTCGGGAGGTCGACGCTCGTTTTCGGGTCGCCGTCGATTACCTTGGCTATGCCTGCGACTTGAGGCGCCGATGCGACCGATGCGTTCGACGCGTTCAGCGTAACTCCGTCGCCTTTCGGCGCGGGATACGCGATCACCCGGACGTCCTGAAACTGATCGACCGGCTTATCGAGCTTGAGGCTGACTTTCTGGGGTCCTTTTACGCGGGTTTCCGACGAGGCCAGATAGCGCATCGCCTGCTCGGGCTTTACCCACGGGCCTCCCGACTGGCTCCAGCCGGGGGAGTTGAATATGCCGATCTCGATGTCCAGCTCGGTCGCCTTTTTCAGCGCGGTGTGGAGAACGTCCCACCACTCGTCGCTGAGCATCTTGACGCTGCCGTAAGGTACGTCGTCCTGACCGATGTTGCCGATGAACGCCCGGTTGATACCGGCCTTTTTCATCGACTCGAGGTCCTTGACGACGCCTTCCTTCGAGATGTTGTTCGATATCCAGTACCAGTAAACGCTTGTCTGGATCGAGTCGGGCGGGGTGACGAATCCCGAAGCCAGTGCTTCGCGGGATACGTAGCCCGGGCTTGCCGCCTTGTCGGTACAGCAGGAGGCCAACGCGGCTCCCGCCAGTGCGCAAAGCGAAAGTTTTGCGATTTTCTTCATGGGTTTTTAAATGGTATTTAGGTTGTGTTTTGGTTCCGTTGTTCAAGGGGCTCGCAAACATCTCTGCCGCCGAAACGCGCTCAGGTCATCGAAGGCCGGTACGCATCATCCCGAGCGTAAAAATAAGCATTTTAGTCCGCCCGAACAAACTTTGCCGGCGATCCGTGCCGTTTTTCGCAACTATTTTCTCGGCGCGGTCGTTTTTCGGGCCTCGATTCGGATAGCGCGGACGATGCGGCCGGCTCGGGCGGGTGCCCGGCCGGCCGTGCCGTTCGTCAGGAGAGACATTTTCCCCGGAGCTACAGCGTGGAGTAGACGAAGTTGAAGCGTCCGCCGGGAGCGGTGTCGCCGTTGACGTAGAAGTCCATGATGTTGCCGTTCTCCTGCATGTTGTCATTCCACTTGAACTCGATATCGACCTGATCGTCTGTCAGCCCGAGAATGCTCCGGGCGATCGCCAGCTCGAGCTTGTCGCCGCTGACGGCCATGGCCGCCTCTCCAGCTTTCTCCCATTCCCAGCGCCCGCCGACGTTGCGCTCGACGATCGCCTTGCGTCCGTCCGGCGACAGGCGGTTGACGATCACGTCGTATCCGTTCCAGCCTGTCGAGCGGTCGCGGTCCGTGTCGATCAGCAGCATCATCCAGTTGCGGTCGGTGCTGGGCGTGAGCCGGTCGGCCGTCTCGACGTAGAAGTAGAGGTTGTCGTCATCGCGCGCCACTTTCGCTCCGACGATATCGTTGCGGCCCGTGTTGTTCACGTAATATTCGCTGTACCGGCCCCGGTGGTCGCGGTGCATCGTGTTGCCCCGGTAGTGACGATAGTAGGGCGCTACGTCGTCCCAGCCGTCGGCGCGGCCGATGCGGATCGTTTTCGGAGTCGAGGGCTTTTCCGGCGCGTCCATGCCCTTGAACTTCCGGACCTTGTCGACGAGCTGCAGATAGTATACGTCGCCTCGGTCACCCCAGCCGGCATTGGGCTCGATGTCGCGGCTGCAGTTCCAGTTGTACTGATCGACGAACGAGAACGGATCGCCGTTCCAGCTATCCTTGGGTAGCCATTGTCCGGCGATGAACTCGTTCCAGCCCGTCACGAAGACCAGCTCCGGATCGAGCTCGTAGGCGCGTTCCCACTGCTCGTCGAAATTCCAGCCGTACAGGTACCCGTCCACGCGCGGATCGAAGCCGTTGCGCACGCTGAAGTTGCGGCCGTAGGCATCCTTAACGTTGAACGCTCCGCAGTGTCCCTTCTTGTCGGGCGACGTGTTCTGCGCGATGCCGACGGCCACCTGCTCGAAACCGCCGTCCGGGCTTTCGACATATCCGTGCTGCGGATAGACCTCGAGCCAGCCCCACTGGTCGTTGCGCGTCGGGCCGTCGACATAATCGGGCTGGCCGGGACGGAACGTGAAGAAGTCGGCGATCGCCCGGTCGGTGGGCGAGTCGGTCAGGTTGTCGGGATAGGCCATGATACAGGGTTTGCCTTTCCAGACGAACCACAAATTCTCGTAGCGTCCGGGCTTGTACAGGTCGTTATAGAGCTGCCGCAAGGAGACGAGCGAGTGCGGAGCCGGGCTGAACGGGAGCATGAAGGCTATTTTCGGAACGTTCACCCCGTCTTTCTGCGCCTGATCCCATGTTTTGAGCAGCGCCTCGTAGGAGTCCTGCCATGTCAGGCTCCCGTTCGTACAGTCGAAGAACACGGCGTCGACGCCTGCGTCGGCCAGCATTTCGGCGTGCTTGCGAAGCACCCACGGGTCGGTCGTCTTGTAGTATCCCAGCAGGGGTTGCTCCCAAAAGAAAAAGCCGGGTTGCTTCGTGCCCCACGCCGGATGATGGTAGTCTTTCATCGCCTCGGGATACTGTCGGACGATTTCGGTGATGTTTTTGACACGGTAGGTCGTGTCGTCGTTCCCCTGATGCCATGTCCAGTAGAACATGGCGACGAACTTGTCGGGCTTTTTGGCACCTGCTTCCTTGTAGTCGCGCACCTTGCGGCCGAGCGCGTCCGTCGCGGCCCACGAGTCGCTGCCGACCGTCTGGGCCGGAGCCGTTCCGCCGAGCAATAGCGCTCCCGCGCACAGGCTCGGCCATAATTTTTTCGGTTTCATAAAAATAGGGTTTGGTTAGGTTAATGCGCGGATCGGACCGACCCGCCGCAATCGCCTTGGGTGGAAGCGATTGCATTGCAATAGTAAAGATATGAAATGTCTGTGAGTTATGCAACGTTCGGCAAAAATCTTCGTTCTGCCTGCGGGAAAATACCCGGCTTTGGATCTGTTGTCATGGAGCGCGCGTCGGGAAAGGCAATCCGTCGGAGGAAGTCGGGCGACCCGAGGTCGCCTTGATGTTTCGGGCGAATGAAATATTTCCAGGGAAAGGTCGCCGGAATAAAACGAAACGCGGCCCGAGCGGGCCGTTCGATGTGTCGGATATGCAGGGGAAAAGCGCGCTACTCTTTTTTCAGAATGACGATGTACTCGCTGTGCATCGTGTTCATGTTGGCGCCTTTCTTGTTCGAGGGGCTCGTGACGCTCGGCATCCGCTTGCCGGTGATCGACCGGACGTAGGTGTGCTCGTGCCGGAAGCCGTTCTGCTCGAACATTTCGGCCGTGAAATAGTCCAAAGGGATCTGTATTCCTTTGACGGTACGGTTCCCGACGACATAGCAGACTCTGCCGCCGCTGCGCACGATGCTCGACACATGGGCGATGGAGCGGTGGTAGTCGTCCAGAAAGGTCATGACCTCCACGTATCTGCGCCGGTCGACTTCCTTGATCTGCTCAAGCTCGCGGGCGATCGTTTCCGTGCGGAAGGAAAATTCCGTCTTGAGCTGGCCGCCCATCAACAGCGAGTCGATCTTTTGCGCATTCTCGAACTGGAACCACTCGTTGGTCCAGCGTGAGAACTGGCCGTAAGCCACTGTCGTCTTGCTGTCGCCGTACGGAGGGGATGTGATGACCATGTCGGCCTTGCGTCCCCCGAATATCTGCTGCGGAATGCCGTCG
>CABUJP010000004.1:0-37712 GCA_902491835.1 uncultured Alistipes sp.
CAAAGGACCTTCGCCTGCCGACCTGCCCGAAACTTTTTCGGCTAAGCTACGACCCCTGCGGTTCCGGCCTGTTCTTCCGGTCTCCCCACAACCCGAACTCGAAACACAGTCCGCAGGACGGGTAGCGGAGCTTCTGAAGCAAGACCTGAACGAAAACATGCCTTGCTATCAAAGCGTTGGCCCCGAGATTGAAACAGCGCGTGTCGTACTCGGCGATCAGGTTCATCTGCCTGCAGAAGCGAGGCGAGAACGAGACGCCGCCCGAAACGGGACTGTCGATCCGAAACCGGTCGTTCATCGACACGTTGTACGCCAGATGCGCTCCGAGACAGTGGCCCGAAAAGCCGAAATGCTTGGAGAGCGCAACGTAGGTCGAACCGAAATACTGGTTTCCCTCGCTGCCGGAGGTCGAGAACCGTCCGCCGTCCGACGACGTGAAGAGGTCGTTCGAACCCACCGCGATCGCCGGCCACACCCTGCGTTCCCTGAGCAGCCGCACGCGGACCGAAACCGAACGGTCCTCGTTGACGAAGGCCGTGCGACGCTCGTTCATGAACGCCGTCGAGGTCAGGGCGACTTCCAGAAAAGGCAGGAACGTTACGTTCAGATAGTAATTGAACGTGTGGTAGTCGAAGGTAGCCGGCGTCAAACGGTCGTTGAGGAAATTGGCCCCGATGCGGACAGTGCCGTCGGCGGCCATTTCCGCCGACGGACTGTTCAGCAAGCCGGTGACACCCAGCGTCGACTGCGCCGACAGTCTCGACGCAACGGACATGCATCCGAGCAGGACGATCGATACGGCACTCCGTACAATCCATTCGGGCCTAATCATCATGCGGTCGAAACTATCGGGTTCGTAGTCGGGTTACGGTCGTTCTCGATCAGTTGCTTCCGCCGCCGCCCGTGCCGTCGCCGCCGGGAATCGTATGCGTATCGCCGGGCGTGAAGTCGGTCGTGACCGATACCGAGTTGGCCGGGACGAGCGTATTGACAACCACGCTGTACGAAGAGCCGGACGTGCTCATGATGTTGAACGTATAGGCCACGGTCGTCACTACCTGCTGGGCGGTCATCGTCAGCTTCGTGTTGGCCGGAACCGAAATATTCACAGGAATTTCCGACTCGACCGTAGTCATCTGGTCGACAGCGTCCACGCCTTGGTTGGAGGCCTTGATCACCTTCTGTATCTCGGCGGTCAGCTCGTCCACGTCGCTCGTGATGCCTGCGGCCTGAAGCGCATCGGCGATCGGAGTCGTATAGACGTAGCCGGTCAGGCGCTGAACCTTGGCGAAGATCACCGGAACGGGCTCGAGCTTGCCGGTATTGTCGATCACGCCGTCGATCACGTCGATGCTGCGCGACTCGCTGGCCACCTCGCTGCGGCCGTTGGCGAAGCCGATCTTGTAGATCGAGAAGTGGTCGATCGTCGTGTTATACGCGCCGTTGGCGAACGTCACGGGTTGCGACATCGTATTCCACATGCCGGTTCCGGCATCGTAATACTGCAGGAACGTGTTGCCGAAATAGTGGTTCGTCATCGGATTCTGAACCGCCAGATTCAGGGCCGGCGAGAACCGGTAGCCTTCCGGCAGGAATTGCAGCACGGCCAGTCCGGTCGTCGATTCGGCCTGCCCGGTTACGATGTCGTTCACGGGAGTGGCCGTGATATTGATTTCCCCTGCGATGTCCTTGCCCGACGCATCCTTGACCGTCGTGCTCGGATTGACCGTCAGCTGAGCCGTCACCGCGCCGGTCACGGGAACCGTACCGCCGGCCGCCGGGTCGACGGTCGTCATGCCCGCCGGAAGCTTGACCATCGTGATCTTGAGCTGATAATCGATGATCGTGCCGCGCAGCGTCGGGAACTCGAGGCTGTAATAGGTCGTGTTGTACCCGCCCAGCGAGAACGTCAGATCGTAGCGCCCTGCCGAAACGAGCCCCTCGAACGAGAAGTAGCCGTTCGCGTCGGTCGTCGTCTCGTCCGAAACCGAGCCGAACTTGTACGAAACGGTCACGCCGGCCAAAGCGGCCAGATCGGAATTCTCCAGATTATTGCCCAGCACCTGACCCGAAATGTTGTACTTCGCGGTCTCGTCGGGGGGAATGGGAGGTTCGGTCGTCTTGTTGCAGGCGGTAGCCAGAACAACTGTTGCCAAACCGAGCAAAGCCGTTTTGAACAGTTTGGCGATACGGGGTTGATTCTTTTCCATAACGATTGAATTAATGATTGGTATAATTGTTAATTATCTGGTTGTATCGCATCGTATTAAAAAAATTCTCCGCGCAATTGTCGTCGGGCGAGGTCTCGTAGCTCCGGCCGTAATGCAGATAGGCTTTGGCGTTATATACCATTTCGAAATACCTCGACGGCGCGACCCGCACAGGCCGGCGGCGCTTGACCCTGTACGGAGGGAGCGCCAAAGCGAAATAAAATCCGCCGTTATAGTCGACCTTCTGCGTCTTCTGCACGTAAAATCCCACGGCGGCCCTGCGGAAGTACCGGGTTACCTTGGCCGTCGCACCGATGTCGTCCCCCAAATACCGGGCCGCACTTACATCGAACATCAGATCGAACCGGTTCCACAGGTAATTGCCGCCCGCCATCCAGGTCCATTTGCTCATCGGAGCATACGACCAACCGTCGAAGTAGAGATACGAAATCCCCGTCAGCCCGGCCTCGGCATAGATTCCGAAATGCCGGCCGACAGGCTTGAACAGCTTCAGGTCGGCTCCCCAACGGTTCATGCTGAAATTCCCGAAGGTAGCCTTCGCCAGCACGTTCGCGGGCAGACGGAACAGCTGGGACAGCGTCAGGTAGCCCGGCCTCACCCGGCTTTCCTCCTTGTAGAACTCGTTCAGGATCGGGACGATCAGTTGCGCCGTCAGCTTGGAGCCTCTCCAAAGGTTAACTTCCAGCGTCGGGTTCAGATTGATCTGCACCTCGTACATCACGTCGAGCCGCGAGTTGCGGAACCGAAACTGGGGAAACAGAATCAGATCGACCCTCCCGGCCGAACTTCTCAGGAACCTTCTCGCACCCGGACGACTTGTCAAAGAACGTTTCCATGCCTCTCGCGCATCCCGCGTATCGAAATCCAGCCGCCACCGCGCCGAATCGGGAGAGCCTCCGGTCTCGAGCACGAACCTCGGAATGCGGTCCTCCGTCCATACGACGGTCATCGGTCTGCCCGCCGAGTCTCCGGTCGCCCCGATCCGTCCCGTTACCGCATCGACGGCGTCCCGCATGGACCGGAAAGGGACCGGTTCGAGAAAAACATAGCTCCCGGTCTCGCCCTTCAACTGCCTGACATTCTCGAATCCCGACGAGAGCAGCTCCCGCTCGAGCGGAGTCTGCGCAGCCGACGACACGGCGGCGAGCGCGAGCGGCACAGCCAGCCGGCCGCCGCCGAAAATACGGGTTAGGATGCCTTTTTTCACTTCGTTCTCGATCTATTCTTGTTTCCGTCACGGAAATTGCGTCCATGCAACATCCGGGCCGGAGCCTCCGGGACCGGCCGGAAGCGCGGCATCTTGTCCCTTTTATATCACAAATCCGTCATAACGCGACACTTACACGCCGCCCGGAGCTTTCGCCGAAAGTCTCGGGATATTTTTTCCCGGTCCGTTGCGGAAACATTCAAATATTGAGCCTGAATCTTGTAAAACGCGCGGCAGGAGAAAATTCCTTTTTCTGCACGTATCGGGAAAACGGGGACTCGGACCGATCGTCCGGCACGAACGGTTCCGGGCGGACGCGGTCAGCTCCCGTCCTCAGGAAGACCTGAAAGGCAAATCGAAAGAATGTACGGATCGATTCGACGCGGGTTTCCGCTGCCGGACCGGCGGCCGACGTATGATCCGGGATCGGCCGGACCGAACCGCGTGCGGCCGGATCTCTCCGCGGCCCGGCGCGGCGACCGTAAGATTCGCGCCGCACGATACACAGCCTGCGAGGATTCACTCCGTTCGCCAGACGCATACAAACGAAAAGCCCCACCGAAATTCGGCGGGGCTTTTAACGGATCGCTCGGACATCTGGCGGAAAAGGCGGGATTCGAACCCGCGATACCCTTTTGAGGTATACACACTTTCCAGGCGTGCTCCTTCGACCGCTCGGACACTTTTCCTTGACTGCCTCCCTCCGGCGGACTCGCGCCTCGGGGAATCCAAACGTGCCGCAAGGTACGAAAATTCCTGAAAATAAAAAATACCGGCGACGCATTTGCGCGTTCCGCACGAACGCTCATCTCTCGCCGGCCGACCGCTACGCCGCTCGTCCCCTTAGGTACCGGACAGTACCGGCGAGCCGCCCCGTTCCGTCCTCGTGCAGCGGCTCGCCCTTCCGCTGTCGATACTTTCGCTACCGGATATTAACATACGCGGACGCAGCTTCAAGTCCCAGAAAATCGGAGTACGGCCGACCGGCTCGGCGGCCCGTTCCGATCCGGACAAAGCGTCTCGCGGCTGTTCCGGTCCAGATCGGATCGGGGTCGGCTCAGACTCCGTGAACGTAATAAGCAGGACGAAACCGCTACGGGCAGACTGCCTCATACGGAGTTTCTTTTCCGGCGCATCTTTTCTATGCGGACGAAGCGCGCGAATCGTTTCGGCCGATCCGATCCCGTTTCCGAGACATGCCATCGACCGGCAAAAGGCGATCCGAGTATCGGGCTTCCTGTCAAAGGGAAGGCTGCAGGGGCAAAGCCGTGTCGGGAACCCTGAAATCGATCGCAGCCGAGTCGTACTTCAGCAATCGATCGATCCGCTCGCGCAACTCGATTTCGCGCCGCATGCTGTCTATGCCGGTTACCAACGCATCGACGAGACGGTCGGCCACATACTTGCCGCCCGTATAGCTGATATGCGTGTAGTCCTTGGCCGCCCAGCGTCTCTCGACGAAGCGGACCATGCTGTTATGTCCTCCCATCGCGTCGAACGTATTCCAGAACGCTACGCCCGCCTGCTCGGCGGCCGAACGCTGCGCGGCGATCATGCCCGGAACCGAGGGCATCGTCTCGAACTCCCCGTCTCGCTGCATGCTGCGGTCGCATATGCCCATCACCAGCACGCTGCTTCCGGGAAAGCATTGTTTCATGTAGTTGATTACCCGGACGAAATTCTTCGCATAGGAGCCATAGCGCATCACCTCGGGAGACATCACGTTCAGCCCGTACTGCAATACGACCAGATCGTAGCCGAGCAGCTCGCCGATCCTCGCATTGACTCCGGGATTGGTCCCGAACAGCGCCAGCCCGCTGTTGCCCCGGATCGAGAAATTGTCGACCGTCACGCCGTCCGGACACTCCAGCTCGATTCCATACCCGACGAATCCCTCGGGATCGCTCAGCGTGACGGCGATCGTGCGGACCGGGCCGTTGATCACGATCTGCTGCGCCAGAGGACTCGGGTCGGGCCGGAAATCGCGCTCGAGCGAGTCGTTGACCACGACGCGCAACGACGTGTTGCCCCGGTTGACAAACAGAATCCGCGCCACGCGCGCCGCGTCGATATGCTTGCGGAAGGCCACGCCCTCCATGCGCGCCGTCGCGCCCTGCTGGGGAATGCAGACGTTGCCCGACACGAAAAACTTGTCCCGTACGTCCTCGGGCACTTTCCGGAACGCCTTGACGTCGTAGGTTTTCCAACCGTCGAACGTATGCCGCACCGTAGCCCTGTACAGCGCGATCGGAGACGAGAAAGGTACGAAACCGACGCCGCAGCCGCCGTACAGATCCTGCATCCGCTCGCGCACATCGGCCGTCACGATATCGCCCTCGATGAACGAGTCGCCGAGAACGGCGATCCGGACGGGACGCCGGCGGTCCTTCTCGAGCATCGCACGGTAGAAATGCTCCATGGCCGGAACCTCGCCGCCGAAATCCTCGATCGCGACGAGTGCCGCCGAATCGATCCCCGTTCCCTCGTCCCCGGAGCGATCGCGCCCGGGCATCGGCCGGTAACCCGGCAGATCCCATACCAGTTCCCGTATTTCCGGCTCGGCGGCTCGCCGCTTTCCGGCCGAGTCGGCTGCCAGCGAATCGGCAGCGGCAGCCGCCTCGATCGCCCGGCCTTCGGCCAAAAACGTAGTATCGAAATAGAGATCGGCCTCCTCCAGCCGGGGATGCTCCTCCTGCCGGATCAGGTCGGACAGGATATTGACCCTCTTCACGCTCGCCCGGCCCACCTGAAAGCCGGGTATCAGCGACATGCCGACCGTCATGGCGACGACGATCAGCGTGATCCAGAAGGCGCTGCCCGTATAATTGCGTTGCTCGTCCATGTTTTTCGTATCTGTACCGGGGCGAAATTAATAAATTATATCGGGTAAAGCGTCCTGCCCGCGGCCGTTTCCGAAACGAACGGCACAGAACGCAGGAATGAAAAGACCCTGCAAACGGCGGTCCATCCTGCGAAAAAGCCTCGGCCCTGCCGCACACGAGAAATAAAAAGCCGGCCGAAGCGACCGCTCCGCCGGTTTTCCGGTCTCCCGGCACTGCGAGTTTTCGCATTCCGTCGGTTTTCCTTTTCAGCCCCCGCCGGAATCCGGTGCAGCCCGCTTTACTTGATTCGCTGGTCGAGCGGAACGAACTCCTTCTCGCCCGACACGTTCCGGTAGGCGGGGCGGATGATCCGCTTGCTGTCGAAATTCAGCTCCTCGATCCGGTGGGCCGTCCATCCGGCGATGCGGCTCATCGCGAACAGCGGCGTGAACACCTCGCGGGGCAGTCCGATCAGATCGTACACGAATCCCGAATAGAAGTCCACGTTCGCGCAGACCCGCTTGTTGACCTTGTTGCCCTTGAAGTTCATGAACGTCTCCACGGCCCGCTCTTCGAGCAACTCTAGAAAGGCGAACTCCCGCTCGCGTCCTTTCTCCTTGGCCAGATCGCGGGCCATTTCGCGCAGCAGCACGGTCCGCGGGTCGGAAATCGTATAGACCGCATGTCCGATACCGTAGATCAGCCCGCACTTGTCATACACCTCCTTACGCAGCATTCTGATCAGGTAGGAATCGATCTCCTCCTTGCTGGTCCAGTCGCGTATGTTCTCCTTGAGATGCTCGAACTGGTCGACGACGGCCAGATTGGCTCCGCCGTGAAGCGGTCCCTTGAGCGATCCTATTCCCGCCGCGATCGACGAGTAGGTGTCGGTTCCCGACGAGCTGGTCACGCGGACCGTGAACGTCGAGTTGTTGCCGCCGCCGTGCTCGGCATGCAACATCAGCGCCAGATCGAGCGTGCGCGCGTCGAGCTCCGTGTAGCTGCCCTTGAGCATATAGAGGAAATTCTCCGCTATCGAAAGTTCCTCCTTCGGGAAGCGGATATGTAGCGAGCGCCCCTGATTGCTGTGGCGCACGATGTTGTACGCATAGGCGATGATCGTGGGAAACTTCGCGATCAGATCGATCGACTGCCGCATCAGATTATCGCGCGAGGTATCGTCCGGGTTATTGTCGAAGGTGTACATGCCGAGCACGCTGCGGGCCAGAATATTCATGACGTTCTGTCCCTCCATGTCGAGAATGTTCATCTTCGTCTTGTGATGCAGCGGCATGAAATCGTGAATCAGCGAGCAGAAGGCCGTCAGCTCCTCCCGGTCGGGCAGGTAGCCCGATAAAAGAAGGAAGACGGTCTCCTCGAAACCGAACCGTTTCTCGGCCTGAATACCCCTTACCAAGTCCTCGACGCTGATACCCCGGTAGATCAGCTTGCCCGGAATCGCCTTCATCTGGCCCTCGGGCTGCCGCTCGTATCCGACGACGTTGCCGATCTGCGTCAGCCCGACCAGCACGCCGGAGTGGTCCTCGTTGCGCAATCCTCGCTTGACGTTGTATTTCACGAAAAGATCCGCCTCGATATGGCTCGTCGACTTGATCGACTCCGACAACTTGTAAATGATGTACTCTCTCTTCATCTTTCCTCCTATTTTAACTTTGCGACAGCGCAATATACAAAACTTTGCGATTTTTTACAAAATGTTATAAATTGCCTGTCACTTCCCGGCCGAACTCGACCGTGCCGAGCGGCGTTCCACGCTCCATGAAGCGAGCCAGATCGCCTGTCGCGCGTCCGCTCTCGAACGCACGCTCCATCGCGGCGGTTATCATCGCGGCCGCCTCGGTCCACCCCATGTACTCGAGCATCATGACGGCCGACAGCAGGATCGAGGACGGATTCACGACATTGCGCCCGGCAATGTTCGGCGCCGTGCCGTGCGTCGCCTCGAAAATGGCGTGCCCCGTCCGGAAATTGATGTTGGCTCCGGGCGCGATGCCGATTCCGCCGACCATGGCGGCCAATTGATCGGAAATATAGTCGCCATTCAGGTTCAGCGTCGCGATGACCGAATACTCCTGCGGCACGAGCAGCGTATTCTGCAGAAAGGCGTCGGCGATCACGTCCTTGACGATCAGCCGCCCGGCCGCCACGGCCGAGCTCAGCGCCTCGTTGGCAGCACCGGCTCCGCTCTCCTTCTTGATCGTCTCGTACGCGCGCATCGTAAAGGTCCGGTCGCCGAACTCGCTTTCGGCCACGTCGTAGCCCCAGTTCTTGAATCCACCTTCCGTAAACTTCATGATATTGCCCTTATGAACGAGCGTCACCGAAGGCAATTTCCGCTCGAGCGCATACTCGATGGCAGAGCGTACCAGCCGCTGCGATCCCTCCCTCGAGACGGGCTTCACGCCGAACGACGAGCTCTCCGGGAAACGCACCTTCGTCACGCCCATCTGTTCGGTCAGGAATTTCAGGAATTTCTCCGCCTCGGGCGTACCGGCCATCCATTCGATGCCCGCATAAATATCCTCGGTATTCTCGCGGAAAATATGCATATCGACTTTCTGCGGCTCCTTGACCGGAGAGACCACTCCCCGGAACCAGCGCACCGGACGCAGGCAAACGTACAAGTCCAACTCCTGCCGCAGCGCGACGTTCAGCGAGCGGATACCGCCTCCGACGGGCGTGGTCAGCGGCCCTTTGATGCCGACCCGATAGTCTCTGAAAGCCTGCATCGTCTCCTCCGGCAGCCAACTGCCCGTTATCTTGTGGGCTTTCTCGCCGGCCAGCACCTCTTTCCACTCGATCTGCCGGCGGCCGCCATAGGCTTTCCCCACCGCCGCGTCCACGACACTCTGCATGACCGGCGTAATTTCGGCGCCGACTCCGTCTCCCTCGATAAAGGGAATCTCCACCGTATCGGGCACGCTCAGCCTGCCCGATCCGTCCACTTCGATCTTCTTCATTATTTCGTTTCAACTATTTATGTCATCGCCTCGGACAACGGACCCTCCGGCGCTTTGCAGTTCCGGATTCCGACGCCAACGGCTTGCGGATAAAAGCGGAAATCAGAAATAGTTCTCCTCGCGGCCGACGATCGCATTTAGCAGATTGCCAGCCAGCGAGCTCGCTCCGATGCGGAAAAGAGCGGGAGTCAGCCATTGCGGGCCGAGAATCCGCTCGACGAGCGTATAATAAAGCACGGCGTCCCGAGGCGTCGAAATGCCTCCGGCCGCCTTGAACCCGACCCGCCGTCCCGTCCGCTCGGCGAACTCGCGGATCGCCAGGCACATCACGACGGCCGCCTCGGGCGTCGCCGACACGGCCGCCTTGCCGGTCGAGGTCTTGATGAAATCGGCTCCGGCCTCCATTGCGATCACGGCCGCCCGGTGAATCAGCTCGGGCCGGGCCAGCACGCCCGATTCGAGAATCACTTTCAGCACGACGTCGTCGCCCACTTCGTTACGGAGCGTCTCGATCTCGTTTCCCATCAGGTCGTACTCCCCGCTGAGCATCTCGCCGAGGCTGATGACCACGTCGATCTCGTCCGCGCCGTTCTCGACGGCCATCGCCGTCTCGAGCATCTTCACCTCCAAATAGGTCTGCGAAGACGGGAAACCGCCCGCTACGCTCGTAATCGTCATACCGCTGTCGGCGATGACCAACCCCGCCGTCTCGACGAAAACGGGATAGACGCATACCGAGGCCACGTTCTCTATGTCCGGATAATACTCGGGAAAATGAACGGCCTTGGCCACGAACCGCTCGATATGCTCGTGCGAGTCGGTCGCCCCGAGCGAAGTCAGGTCGATGCTGCGGAAACACCGCCGGTAAACCTCTTCGTTGCCGTTCGCCTGCAGGCGCGTCTGCACGTCCGCCAGAATCGCTCGTATCTCGGCATCCGCGGGAGCGGCTCCGAATTTGGTCAGGGTATTGCTGTATTCCATAGCCGACGGGATTTAACGAAAGGGTTTCCCTGCAAATATAGTCAATTTAGAGGTCGTTCCCGCGCCGCGCCGCAAAATAATCGCATAAAACGACGCGGAGCGGATGCCTTTCCGCACCCGCCCCGCATCGGCCGCGCATCCGGCAGCCCTCAGCTAAAGCATTAGCGTCAGGCCGATATTTATCTGCTGGACCTGCGGGCCGTGCTTTTCCTTGAATATCGTAGGCCGGTAGTAGGTCGCCGAGAGGGCGAAATGGTCGTAGCCGATGTTGATCGTATAGCCGTAGTGAAAATTTCGCAGCCCCATGCTGCCATGCTCCTTGAACTTGCCGTTGAGGTTCGGATCGTTCGCCTTGATTTTCGTATGGGAGCCCATGCGCCACCCGCCGACGACGCCCGCATTGACATAGAACAGATTGTGCCGCCCCATCTGGAACTCGACCAGAAGCGGCACGTTCAGATAGCAGGTGAATAGTTTCGACTTCTGCAGCCGGATCTGCTGCTCCTCGTACTGAAAGTCGGGCACCGTCACGCCGTGCTCGTATTTCAGCGCGATGTTGTTCTCGAACCGGAAATTGTTGAACTCGAAGCCCAAACCCGTGATCAGACCGAAACGGCGGCTCTTGAGCAGCGTCAGATCGACCGGATTCAGCGTAACGCCGATCGACTTGGCGCTCTGCGAGAGACATTGCAGATGGTCGGGCAGCTTCAGCTTGCCGAGGTTCGTAATCAGCCCGCTGTAATGGATTCCTATGCCGGCCCAGTGTCCGTCGTTCCAGAAAAGCTTGTTGTGGCGTTCTCCGTCGCGCTTTTTCGAGAAATCGTTGATGCGCAGCACGAACTTGCTCTGATTCTCGCCTCCGGCACGCCGGTGCGGATCGCGGTAACGGTCCTCGACGAAGACCTCGCGCTTCTGCGCGGCGGTATCGGAAAGCGACTGGGCCCGGGCGGACGCGACGAGCGGCAAAAGCAGGAGGATCGACAGGATTTTTTTCATTTTGACTCTATTGACTGTTTTTCGGATTCTTGTTGCCTATGCGGATCAGCGAGATGATCTCTACGCCGCTTTCGTCTTCGGTGCGGTAAGTTTTGATCGGTATGATGCGGTCGAGCGGAGCCAGAATCGACGTCAGGACGCGCATCCCTCCCGTAACGGTCTCCTCCGAAGCCCTCCCGTCGCGAAACGAGGCGACGGGCATCGAACGGGAATCGTCATGCCGCCATAAGTCCGGCTGCGGATCGCGGCTTCCGTGCGTAACGGAAACGCTGCGGATCGTCTCGGCAATCGGCTTGTCCTTCAGGTCGGCCGAAGCGACTCGTTCCCGGCAGGCGCGGGCCATTTCTCCCGAGAGCACCGGGTCGATCCGCTCGTGGACGAATGCGTCACGCATGGCGACGTTTTCCAGAACGGAAGGGACTCGTGCGGGCGAAGCCGACGCAACGCGGACATGCACGGACGGCTTTTGCGACACGGCCCGTTCCGTTACGTCAGCCTCAACGGGCTCTTTCGAGGCCAAGGCCGAAGCACTTTCCTGCCGCCGCTCGACGTCCGGCCGTTCGGCCGGAATACCCCGGGCCAGCAGCGTGTCGTCGCGCGACGAGTCGTGCCGGTCGACCAGCACGAACACCCCGATCAACAGGCAGGCCGCCGCCATGCCGCCCAGAAACGACCCGGCCCTGTTCAGCCACACCGACATTCCCATGCCGCCCCGCAGCAGCGCTTTCTTGTCGGGATAGACCCACTTCTCCGCCGGGAGCACCGGCACGCTCCCGCGCATCGAACGGATCTCCCGCTCCAAGTCGGGATGCTCGGACAGGAAAGCCTCGAAAGCCGGGAGCTCGTCCGCCGGCAGGTTTCCCTCGAGGTAGTCGAGAGCCCGCGATTCGTAATCCTCTATACTGATTTTCATCACAGTATGTTGTTTATATCCCCTATTACCCTTCTGAGCGCGGTTCGCGCCCTGAATATGTACACTTTCACCTGAGTCTCCGACAACCGCGTCATTTCGGCCATTTCGCGATACGAGTAACCCTCGTAGTCCCTCAGCATGATCAGCGACTTCTGCAACGGGGGCAGCTCATCCAAAAAACGGTCTATCAGCTCCGAAATACCGTTGTAGTCAGGTCGCCCCGGAGCCGGACTCGTACGCAGCGCCGACTCGTCCTCCGCATAGCGCTTCCCCATGCGAACCCTATCCACGATCAGCCGGTAAGCCACCGTAAACAGGTACGATTTTTCCTTACCGCTGAGCACGGCCTCCCGGTTCTCCCACAGCCTCAGAAAGCTCTCCTGCACGATGTCCTTCGCCTCGTCGTCGCTTCGAAGCGACTTCAGGGCGAAACGGTAAAGGTTATCGGAATACTGACTGACACATTTATCGTACTCGGCGACGGTCATTAAGTCCGGGATTTGACACTATAACGTGCAATACAGGCGTAAAGTTACATCATTTTGCCGAAACTTCCCCGTCCCGATCGTGCACGTACTCGATCTCCTTGAACAGATAATCGCAAATCTCCCCCGTTTCCTTCTCGACTCGCAGCTCCCCTCCGTACAGCACGTCCCGGATCGTTCCCCGGAAACGCTCGCCGGTCAGACCGTCGACGAAAGGATGCCGCTCTCCGAAGCGGTACAACCGGGCGATATAATCCCCGTCCAACCTTCCGTAATCGCCGCCGTCCAATTGACTGCAACGCACCCTCAGAAAACCGTAGAAACGCTCGAAAACCTCGGCCCGGTCGAGCGCCGCGCCCTTCTGCCAGGCCAGCGAAGTCGGATTGGGCAGGGCCGGATCGAACGCAGTCTGGTTGACGTTGAGCCCGATTCCGGCGATCGAGCGCGACACGCAGGCGCCCATCAGGTCGTTCTCGATCAGAATGCCGGCCACCTTGCCGTCTCCGACATAAATGTCGTTCGGCCACTTGATCCTCGGCTCGATTCCGAACGAGCAGACCGTATCCGAAACGGACAGCGCGACGGCTTTCGACAGATAGAACTGGCTCTCGGCCCGCAAGCCGGCAGGGCAGAGCACAGCCGAAAAGGTCAGATTCATCCCTTCCGCGCTGCTCCACGAATTGCCCCGTTGTCCGCGTCCGCGGCTCTGCCGCTCGGCGATCACGACCGCCCCGTTCGTGTAGCGCGCGTCGCGCGCCTCGTCGTTCGTCGAAGCGAGCTCATCGAAAAAGCCCAAGGCAAAGCCCGTCCGATCCGCAAATTCCTCCAATCGTCGTTTCACGATTCCTTTCTGATTCCCGTCATTCATACCTCAACTCATTCAGATGCCGATACCGTCCAAGTCCGCAAGAAGCCGGACCGCAGCCTCGGATAAGCGTTCCGTCCGGGCGAGCAGTTCCTCCAGAACGGCCTCGGACCGGGGCGGAGCCTCCTCCTCTTCCCAAACCGGCCGTGCCTCGGACGGCTCGACCGGAATACCGGCCGTCTGCTCTTCCTCAGGCTCGGCGATCGGATCGGCCAACCGCTCCGACCGCCGAACGGCACGTAAAAGCGCCCGATCGATGCGCTCCATCCTCACCTGCGCCGCTGACCGCTGACCGGGTGCGAACCATATCCCTTCCGACCGTTTGGAGCGGAGCACATCCAGCACGTCGCCGCAAGCGGCGGCACAGGCATCGACCGCACCGAAAGCCCCGGCCAGCGCTTTGCCCGGCTCCCCGAAAGCGGACAGCAACCCCTCGGCCTCCCGACGCGCTTCCGCGCTTTGCCGCTCATGCTTCTCGAAATTACGCTCACACTCTCCGGCCCGTTGCGGATCGGTCTCCCTGAAATAACTGCGAACATCCGAAAACATCCCGTACACCGCGCGGACACGCTTCGCCAGCAAAACCCTCAGCGGATAGGCCGACAACTCGCCCTCGGGAATCCGAGGAACGCGGACCGTCCCCGAACCGACCTGACGCGCGCGCCCTTTCCCCCGAATCATTCGGCGTGTCAGTCCGGCAAGCCGAGGAACCAGCGGAAACAGCAGCGTCGCATTGACCGCATTGAACAGCGTATGGAAAAGCGCGAGTCCCACGGGCTGGGAAACGGCCGACGCCAGCGGAGAGGCCCCGCCCGCCCAGACGATCAGGTCCGCTACGCCGAGCGCAAGCCACGGTAGCAGAGGCAGAGCCCACAGCACGCCGAACAGATTGATCAGAAAATGGGAAAGGGCCGCCCGGCGCGCATCGGCCGACGTGACGACCGCAGCCAGATTGGCCGTCGCCGTCGTGCCTACGTTCTCGCCCAGCACCATGGCCAGCGCGCACTCGAACGGGATCAGCCCGCCGCCGCACAACACGATCGTGAAAGCGGTCATGGCGCTCGACGACTGCACGAGGGCCGTCAGCAGAGCGCCGGCCAAGGCGAACAGCAGAGCCGTCCCCGCGCCCCGGCCGCTCAGACCGGCCAGCCAGTCGGTCACGGCAGGACGACCGGTCAGCGAGGCCACGTTGCTGCCGAAAATCCCGATCGCAAGCAACAGCAGCGCCAGGCCGCAGAGCATACGCCCCGCATCCCGCGTGCGTTTCTGCCCCAGTGCCGACATCCCAAAAGCGGGAATCAGCAAAGCCATGGCGACCGACGTCGAATCGAATCCGAACCCCAGCAACACGACGAGCCAAGCCGTTACCGTCGTACCCACGTTAGCCCCCAGAATCATCGCGACGGCCTGACGCAACCCCAGCAGCCGGGCATGAACGAAACTCACGATCATGACCGTCACGACGCTCGACGACTGTACGACGGCCGTAATCAGCGTGCCCGACAGCACGCTCCGGCCGGGCGAAAGCGTCATCGAGCGGAGCGCCCGCCGCAACGGGCCGCCGGAAAGCCGCTGCAAGGCCGAGCCCATCCATTTCATGCCGAAAAGGAACAGGCAGACTGATCCGAGAACCGTGACTATGAGGGCGGCGGTATCCACTACGCGTACTTAGATTTCACTGAACGACTCGGCGGAGCGCCCCCGGCCGCAGTAGCCGGAGGCGCTCCGCCAAAATTAGGGATAATTTTCGCAAGACGCCTATACCGGCACATCGAATTCGCGCAGCGCGTCGTTCAGCGACGTTTTCGTATCGGTCGAAGCCTTACGCTGCCCGATGATCAGTGCGCAGGGAACCTGATACTCACCGGCCGGGAACCGCTTCGCGCGCGAGCCGGGTATCACGACCGAGCGGGGCGGCACGTATCCCTTGTACTCCTTGGGCTCCGGCCCCGACACGTCGATGATCCTCGTCGAGCCGGTGATGACCGTCCCGGCGCCGAGCACCGCCTCGCGGCAGACGTGCGCTCCCTCGACGACGATGCACCGGCTCCCGACGAAGCAGCCGTCCTCGACGATCACCGGCGCCGCCTGTACCGGCTCGAGCACGCCGCCTATGCCGACGCCTCCGCTCAAATGGACGTGCTTGCCGATCTGGGCGCACGAGCCGACCGTCGCCCAGGTGTCGACCATCGTCCCCTCATCGACATAGGCGCCGATGTTCACATAAGACGGCATCAGGATCACGCCCGGAGCCAGATAGGCGCCGTAACGGGCCGCAGCGTGCGGCACGACGCGGACACCGAGCTTCTCGTACCCGGTCTTCAGGTCCAGCTTGTCGTAAAACTCCATCGGACCGGCTTCGGTCACCCGCATCCCGCAAATGGGGAAATAGAGGATCACGGCCTTCTTGACCCATTCGTTGACCTGCCAGCGGCTGTCGCCCAGCGGCTCGGCCGTGCGGAGCTCTCCCCGGTCGAGCAGATCGACCGTCTCGCGTATCGCGCTCTTGACCGCCTCGTCGCGGAGCAGCTCGCGGTCGTCCCACGCCCGCTCGACGGTCGTTTTCAGATTCTCGTACATAAAGCTATTTTTCATGGTTTTACACCGGCGAAGTTACGAAATTTATGCCGGAATTATTTGAGAAACAGCGCGGACTTTCGTACCTTGCGGAAATTTTCACGGGAAAGCCCTGTGAAAGAACGAGATTTAACCGGACTCTCAGGCTCCGCAGCAGGAAGCGTCTCCGGCGCGCACGAAGCAGAAAAATCGTCCGGCGGGGCGGAACTTCCTGCGAAAAGCCTCTCCGACGACATGCGGAGAAAGGCAGGAAAGACTTGCAGCAGATATGAAAACACATAAAATCGATAGACCCATGAAACATGCTTTGCTTCCCGCCGCACTGCTGATCGCGGCAGGCGTTTTGTGCACGAACTGTAAAACGAAAATGAAAATCTCGACACTGCCTTATCCCGTCGCCCGCATGGACAGCACGGTCGACGACTACTTCGGAACGAAAGTGCCCGATCCGTACCGCTGGCTGGAGGACGACAACTCGGCCGAGACGGCCGCCTGGGTGACGGCTGAGAACGAAGTCACGCAGAACTACCTGTCGCAGATCCCGTTCCGCGACAAGATCCGCGACCGGCTGACCGAGCTCTGGAACTACCCGAAATACGGAGTGCCGAGCAAGCACGGCGACTACTTTTTCTTTTTCGAGAACGACGGACTGCAGAACCAGAGCGTGCTCTATCGCCAGAAAAGCCTTGACGGTCCGGCCGAGGTATTCCTCGACCCGAACAAGCTGTCGGACGACGGTACGGTCGCGCTGAGCGACGTATCGTTCTCGAAGGACGGCAAGTATTGCGCCTATGCGGTCGCCTCGTCCGGCTCGGACTGGGTCGAGATCCGCGTGATGGACGTAGCCACGCGCGAGCTGCTGCCCGACGTGATCCGCTGGGTCAAGTTCTCGGGCGCCGTCTGGACCCGGGACGGTTTCTATTACAGCGGCTACGACGAGCCGAAGCAATCCGAGGCGCTCGTCGCGCAGAACCGCTTCCAGAAAATCTTTTTCCACAAGCTCGGGACCGAGCAGAGCGCCGACCGCCTGATCTACGAGGACCGCGCCCATCCGCTGCGATACGTGAGTGCCGAGGTCAGCAAGGACGACCGGCATCTGTTCGTTTTCGCGACCGAGGGCACGAGCGGCAACGAGGTACTGTGGGCCGACCTGTCGAAGGGCGCACCCGAATTCGAGGTGCTGTTCCCCGGCTTCGCTAACGACTATGCACTGGTTCACGCGCGCGACGGCCGCGCCGTCTTCTACACGAACGAGGGCGCTCCTCGCTACCGGCTGGTGCAGGCGGACCTCAACGGAGCCGAACCGGTCCTGAGCGAGCTGCTGCCCGAGTCGGAGCTGCTGCTCGAGGGGGCGTCGGTGGCCGGCGGATCGCTGTTCGCGCTCTACCTCGACAAGGCCCAGAGCGCCGTATCGCAATACGACCTCTCGGGCAAGAAGCTGCGCGATTTGAAGCTGCCGGGAATCGGCGCGGCGACCGGATTCGCGGACAACGACCGGGAGCCGTTCACATTCTACTCGTTCTCGGAGTTCACTCGTCCGGCATCGATCTACCGGTACGACATCGCTACGGGCGAATCGAGCGTATTCAAAACCCCCGACCTGAAGTTCGATCCTGACCGGTTCACAGCCGAACAGGTCTTTTTCGACAGCAAGGACGGCACGCCCGTCTCGATGTTTCTGGTACACCGCAAGGATCTGAAGCTCGACGGCAACAATCCGACCTACCTGTACGGCTACGGCGGATTCAACATCAGCCTGACGCCTGGCTTCACGCCGCTGAGCGTGCTGTTGATGGAACAGGGCGGCATCTATGCCATGGTGAACCTTCGGGGTGGCGGCGAATACGGCGAAAAGTGGCACCGGGCCGGCATGCTCGCCAACAAGCAGAACGTATTCGACGACTTCATCGCGGCGGCCGAGTACCTGATCGACAACAAATACACGTCGAAGGAGAAGCTGGCGATCGCCGGCGGATCGAACGGCGGCCTGCTCGTCGGGGCCTGCATGACCCAGCGGCCCGACCTGTACGCGGTAGCATTGCCGGCCGTCGGCGTGATGGACATGCTGCGCTATCACCTGTTCACCTGCGGCTGGGGCTGGGCCGTGGAGTACGGCAGCAGCGACAACGAGGAGCAGTTCGGCTACATCTATAAATACTCGCCCCTGCACAACATCCGCGCGGGCGCCTGTTATCCGGCCACGCTCGTCACGACGGCCGACCACGACGACCGCGTCGTCCCGGCCCACTCGTTCAAGTTCGCCGCGACGCTCCAGGCCGCTCAGGGCTGCGACAACCCGGTGCTGATCCGCATCGAGACGAAAGCGGGTCACGGAGCCGGCAAGCCGACGTCGAAGCGTATCGACGAAATGACCGACGTGCTGTCGTTCATGCTATGGAACACCGGTACGGAAGTGGAATAAATGAAGAACGAAGGCCATACGGCGAGCTCCGGCATCGGTCCGGAGCCCTGCTCGGCCGATGAGCGAAAGGAAGACCGGCACTGCTTTGTCCTGAATTCCGGGTAACCGTAATTTCGGACGACCACGTTTCCGGGTGACGACGCCGCACCGGTCCATATCCGCATCGCCTTTACGGAGATTTTCTGCCAAAAATCCTTCGAAGCGATGCTTCTCCCCCGGCTCCCGCTTCCAGCAGGAACCGGACAGGGACGGCGGCATCCGTCGCTCGTTCCTTCTCCTTGCGCCGGACAATCCGCTTTGTATACCTCTGCCGGACGACAAAACCGGGCGAAGCGGAAAATCCGGCTCCGTCCGAAACGGGTAACGGACCGGCAGCAAGCGTTCCGCACGGAAAACGAAAACACGAAAGACATGCCGCCCATCAAAATATACAAGTTCGGAGGCGCCTCGGTCCGCTCGGCTGAAGGAGTCGAGAATCTGGCGCGAATCGTCGCCGCCGAGCCCGTGCGACTACTGGTTATCGTTTCGGCTATGGGCAAGACGACCAATGCGCTGGAGGAAGTGCTCGACCGGTTCATGCGCAACCGCTCGGACAAGGCGATCGAGCGGTTCGCGGAGATCGAACGATACCATCGGCAGATCGTCCGCTCGCTGTTCGCCGATCCCTCTTCCGTTGAGGCACGCACCGAAAAACTCGCCTCGGAGGTTCGGGAACTGCTTCGCAGCGAAACCTGCCGGGAGGATTACGATCGCTGGTACGACCGGATCGTAAGCTACGGCGAACTGCTCTCGACCGTCATCGTCTCGGAATATCTCGCCGCCCAAGGCACGCCGAACCGGTGGCTCGACATGCGCGGGCTTTTCGTGACCGACAGCCGCTATCGCGAGGCGACTATCAATGTCGATCGGTCGGCTCGGGCTCTGCGTCGGGCTGTCGACGAAGCGCCCGAGCGCGTATTGGTCGGACAGGGATTCATCGGCGCGACGCCGGCGGGCCACCCGACGACGCTCGGCCGCGAGGGATCGGACTACTCGGCCGCCATGGCCGGCTATCTGCTCGACGCCGGGAGCGTAACGATCTGGAAGGACGTCGACGGTATCCTGAGCGCCGACCCCCGGCTGTTCGCGGACACGACGCTGCTCCCCGAGCTGTCGTATCTCGACGCGATCGAGCTGGCCTACGCCGGGGCGCAGGTGATCCACCCGAAAACGATCAAGCCGCTCCAGAACAAGAATATTCCGCTCTACGTTCGTCCGTTCGGCGATCCGACGAAGCCGGGCAGCGCGATCTGCGCGTCGCCCCCGGTCCCGCCGGGCGTGCCCGTCCGCATTCTCAAGGGCCGTCAGGTTCTGATCTCGATCCGTCCCAAGGATTTTTCGTTCGTGCTGGAGGAACGGCTCGCCGATATTTTCTCGATATTCGGCCAGTACCGGCAGAAAATCAACCTGATCCAGAGCTCGGCCGTCAACCTGAGCCTGTGCGTCGACGACTCGCGCTATCTGGAGCGCGTCGTCGATGCTCTCCAAACCGAGTTCCGCGTCGTCTACAACCGCGACATGGAATTGCTGACGATCCGGGGCTACGATCAGACAACCTATGACCGGTATGCCGAGGCGGAAGGGGTCTTTCTGGTCCAGAAAACACGCCGTACGGCTCGCATCGTCCGCAGCGCAAGCCATTGACGATACGGAATCCGGAATTTTCGCGCGCGTCATCCGGTTGCATGCAGACGCACGCCTCATGCGAACCGCAAACTCCGAACAGACAGCCTTCCTGAGAAAAATCCCGCCTCGGCCGAGCACGCCGGCAGACGATCGTCCCGCGACCGCCGTCCGAGCCAAGCCGGTCGGATTCGCGCTTTACATAATTTCGACCCAGCTCATGAACGGATAGGCGCGGTTCTCCATGCGCATCCGCTCCTCGAAATAGCGGAGCGTGCGCGTGAGCCCTTCCTCGATCGGGATCTGAGGCTCCCAGTCGAGCTTGCGGCGAGCCAGCTCGATGTCGGGCACCGTGTTCTGCGAGCTGTCCGTAGGCAGGTTCAGCAGCACGATTCTCGACGGACTGCCCGTCAAATGAACCACATCCTCGGCCAAGGCATCGATCCGAACCGGGTCCACGCCTCCGATATTGACCGGTTCGGACAGCTTGCCGGTCGAATTCATCATGCGCACGAGCGCCTCGATCGCATCGTCGATATAGAGAAAGCAGCGAGTCTGCATCCCGTTGCCCCGGATCGATATGCTCTCTCCCGAAAGCGCGCTCTTGATGAAGCCGGAGATCACGCGTCCGTTCCCCAGCGGCATGCGCGGTCCGTAGACATTGAACAGTCTCGGGATACGGATATCGACCCCGTACTGATGATGATAGGCGGTAAAAATCGACTCGGCGGCCCGCTTTCCCTCCTCGTAGGCGCTTCGCTCGCCGACCGGGCTGACGTTTCCGCGATACTGCTCGGGAATCGACGGCACTTGCGCCTTACCGTAGACCTTCCCCGACGAGGCCTGCAAAATGCGCGCTCCCATACGCCGGGCCACCTCGAGCATGTTGACCGCTCCGATCAGCGATGTCTTGAGCGTCATCACCGGATCGTGCATGTAGTCGGCCGGCGCCGACGGACAGGCCAGATTGTAAATCTGGTCCACCTCCTCGAAATACGGAAACGTGACGTCGTGACGCACGAGCCGGAACAGCGGATTGGCCGTCAGATGCTCCACGTTGCGCTTGTCGCCCGAGTAGTAGTTGTCCAGCGCGATCACCTCGTTCCCGTCGGCGAGCAGGCGCTCGCACAGGTGACTGCCGATGAAGCCGGCCCCGCCGGTAACCAGTATTCTTTTTCTCATGTCGCTTGCGTATTGATACGCCCTTTCTACGCAAGAACTGTTCCGAAACATCCCCCGGAAAAGACACAACGACGGAGGCCGCCTCCTGCGAGACGGCCGCCGCGACAAGACTGCGACACGAGCCTAAGCCGTGCGGATTTTCGATCCCTTCAGCGCGAACCAGCCCATGTAAGCGTAGAACACGAACAGACAGCACAGGGCCGGAACGAGCCCGAACCCTTCCTGCACGCCTCCCATGACCGGCATCAGCACGGCCGCTCCGATCACGCCGGTGCAGATGATGCCCGAAGCCTGCTTGATGTTGGGTCCCAGATCGACCGTAGCCAGCGAGAAGATGCAGCTCCACATGATCGAGTGGAACAGACCGGTCCCGATATAGAGGTAGAGCGACGTCCAGCCCGAGGTCAGCAACGAAAGCAGCAGGCAGAACGACGACAGCAGCAGAGCGCCCGAGAGCACCTTGCGGGCGCTGAACTTACGCAGAATGGCCGAACCGAAGGCACGCCCCACGAGCAGCCCGCCCCAATAGAGCGACAACAGCGACGTCGGATCGGTCGCACTGAGCCCCAACGACTCGAACTTGGCAGGGAAAAAGCTCGGAATGCCCACTTCGACGCCCAAATAGGTAAAAATCGCCAGCGCGCCGAGCATCACGTGCGGATACTTGAATGCGCTCGACTTGTAGCTTTTTCCGTCCTCGGCTACCTGATCGCCCGCAGGCTCTTCGTCCTTGATCGCCGGCAGCTTGAGCAGCATGACGATCACGCCGAGGATGATCGCGAATACGCCCAGTCCGAGGAAGGGAACCTGAATTTGCGAAACGTTGTAAGTACCGTTCGATACGATGATCATCGACACGAACAGCGGCGCGATGAACGTGGCCAGCGAGTTGAACGTCTGGTTGACCGTCAGGCGCGTCGCGGCCGTCTCGGGCGGTCCGAGCACCAACACGTACGGATTCAACGCCACCTGAAGCAGTACGATGCCGACGGCCACGAGGAACATGCAGCCGAGGAAACCGTAGAAACCGGCCTCGACACCGAGATAGTTCAGCGCCATGCCGAGTCCGATCACGATCACGCCCGTAACCAGCGCCGTCTTGTATCCGATCTTGCCTAGCAGCCATGCGATCGGAATCGACAGGATGTACGCTCCGTAGAAAGCCGTGTTGATCAATTGCAGCTCGACGTCGTCGAGCGGGCTGAACGCCTTGTTGCAAAAGGCGATCATCGAGTTGTTCATCGTCGTGATGAATCCCAGCAGGAACATCAGCACGACCATGACGGTCAACGCGAACGTGTAGTTCGGTCTCTTTGAGTTGGTCATAGTTCGTTTTTTTAGGTTATTTGGTTTGAGTACATGCATAATCGTAGGTTCCCGTCTTCGCTTGCCGAATCGGCCGCGCCCGGACCCTTCCGGAGCCGCCGTCCGGCATGCGTCCTCCGGCCACCGGCCCTTCCGTTACGCTCCGGCATCGGAGTCCCGTCCGGCGCGCTACAACGTATCGAAGCGATAGACGATCCTCTGCTCGTAAATCTCCCCGGGACGGAGCACGACCGACGGAAACTCGGGCTTGTTCGGACTGTCGGGAAAGGCCTGGCACTCGATCGCCACGCCGTCGCGGTTCCGGTACTCGTGCCCGCTGACGCTTCTCGGACAGCCCTCGAGCCAGTTCCCGGTGTATATCTGCACTCCGGGCTGAGTCGAGCGGATCGTCATCCGCCGGCCGCTCTGCGGATCGTACAGAAACCCGAAATCGGTCAGCCGGCCGGGTTCCCACCCGTCGATCGCCCAACAATGATCGTACCCGTAGCCGAATCGTAGCGGCTCGTAGTCGGCGTTTATATCGCGTCCGAGCGGCTTCGGCTCGCGGAAATCCATCGGAGTCCCCTCGACCGGCGTCCTGCGACCGGTCGTGATCTGGTCCGCATCGGTCTCCAGAAAGCACGATGCGTTGAGTTTCAGCACGTTCTCGAGAGCGCCGCCCTCGGCCTCGCCGCGTAGGTTGAAATAGGCATGGTTGGTCAGGTTGACCACCGTCGGGGCGGACGTGCGGGCATAAAGCGTGATTTCGAGCTCGCAGTCGTCGTTCCAGTCGTAAACGACCTCGGCGTCCAGATCGCCCGGGTAGCCTTGGTCGCCATCGGGGCTCAGCAGCGAGAAGACGACCCTGTCGGTTTCGACCCGGCTGTCCCACAGCTTGTTGGCAAAGCCGGCGTCTCCGCCGTGCAGATGGTGTCGCCCGTTGCAGTTCCGCGTCAGGCGATACTCCTTGCCGTCGAGCGTAAAGCGGGCGAAACCGATACGGTTCGCGAACCGGCCGGGCGTCTTGCCCATGCAGGGTCCGTCGTTGAAATAGCTTCTGAAATCGTCGTATCCGAGCGCCACGTCGGCCATGCGCCCCTCGCGGTCGGGCACGACGATCGAAACGATCCCGGCGCCGATATTGCTCAACCGCACCTGCGCCCCCGCGCTATTGGTCATCGTATAGAGGATCACGGCCTCGCCTTCGGGCGTGAATCCCCAAATGTTCTGCTCTATGTCCATCTTCGCATCGTTAATTCATCTCATACGGCCCCGCGGCTTCCCGGGCCGTTTTTTCTGGGACTGCAGCCAGTTTCGCCCCGCCGAATCGCCGGTTGCGACGGTTTGCAGTTCCCTGCTCCGGGCGCCTCCCGACGGCGGGCCCGGACAGGCCCGCCGCAACGCGGTCGCCTAAGGCCAAAGCTCAGCGGGATACACGCCGTCGTCGATCAGCTTGCGTATCCGCTCGACGACAGCGGGGCGGTCCTCCTTGTAGGTCACGCCAAACCACTGGGCCGAGCTGCGCAGCACGCGGAGCTGGGCGCGTCCCTCGGCCACCAGCTTGTTGACCATCGTCGGTATGTAGAACTCCGACTTCGGATTGTCGATATTGTCTTTCAGATAAGTGGCGAAATAATCTTCCGAATACTTGAAATAGTCGGGCGTGAAGCCGAACATGTTCATCGATACGGGCGTATCCTCGGCCAGCTCCACCAATCCTCCCCGGTCGTCCTCATAGACAATGCGGCCCATGCGCCGCTCGATGCGCGTGCGCTCGACCATCGAGGTCAGATTGCCGCTGTGGTCCACGCCGCACACGCCCCGCGAAACGGCGCCGAAATCCGACAGCGTATTGCGGATTTCGTAGCCGACCATGCAATAGTGGTTTTTCTGGCCGGCCACGCTGCGCAGATAGTCGGCGATCGTCCGGTAGGCGTCCTCTCCGTAGAAGTCGTCGGCATTGATGACCGCGAACGGCTCCTCGCGGATCGTGCCGGAAGCCATCATCACGGCATGGTTCGT
This sequence comes from uncultured Alistipes sp., assembly GCA_902491835.1. Lineage (GTDB taxonomy): Bacteria > Bacteroidota > Bacteroidia > Bacteroidales > Rikenellaceae > Alistipes_A. Next base: position 24,652 of record CABUJP010000004.1, read on the forward strand.
TCCCCAAGGCTTCGTCCGGTCGGCCGGAACCTCGAACCCCGCGGGCAGCTTGTCCAGTTCCTGAAAAACGAAATCGACGGCTATTTTCCCTCCGAAGCGCTCGGGCGTGAAAATTTCGCGGAACTCCTTCTCGAACAGATGCCTGATCACGAATACCACGCGGCCGAACCCGGCCCGGATCGCGTCGTAGATCGAGTAGTCGATGATCGCCTCGCCGTTCGGCCCCACGCCGTCCATCTGCTTGAGCGATCCGTAGCGGGAACCCATGCCCGCTGCCAATACCAAAAGTGTCGGTTTTGTCATCATGATTTTATCCGTTCGCTGTCCGGCTGGGACTCGCCTTGCGACCGCCTCCTAAAGAGACCGCGCGACGCGGCAATACCCGCAGAATAAAACGGGACCGAAGCGCGTTTATATTCCGGAAGCGTTACGCAAATTTACACTTTATAACTCATTTTCAAAACGCGATCGGATAAAACGTCGCGAAATATTTCGCGGGAAATATTCGCCGTTTTTGCGATCGGCACGGGGAAATTGTTACTTTTGTCAGTTAAAAGCAGCGCTGAAACCTATGAATTTCCGTCAGAACATAGCCTACTTCATACGCCACCTGCGCGAGAAGCACCGGCTCAGCGTCCGCAACCAGCATACCGACAGGGAAATCTGGTACATGCATATCAGCCCGCTGAACCTGTTGGCCGGACTGCTGGCTTTGGTGCTGATCCTGTTCATCTTCATCGCCTCCACGGTGGCCTATACTCCCGTGCTGGACCTGCTTCCGGGTTACCCCGGCAAGAAGTCGCGGACGATGCTCGTCGAGAATATCATGCGCCTCGACTCGCTCGAGCAAGAGCTCCGCAACATGCAGGTATACAGCGAGAATATCGCGCTGATCATGGCCGGGCGCAACCCGGTCACGCGCAACGACATGCAGGCTGCCGACTCGCTCTCGGCGAAAAAAGGCGCCACGGTGGCCGCCATCGCCGAGGACTCGCTGCTCAGGGCGCAAATGGAAACCCCCGGCAGTCCGTACAGCCTGTACGATCCCGACGCGGCCCGAAAGAACCTGCGCAGCGCCATGGAGCTCTTCGCACCGGTCAAAGGCGTCGTGACAACCCGGTTCAGCCCGATCGACAACCGGTTCGGCGTATCGCTGGCCACGACGTCCAACCAGCAGGTGATGGCCGTAATGGACGGAACGGTCATCTCGGCGCCATGGACTCCCGAGGACGGGTTCGTGCTGTACGTGCAGCACGCCAACAATATGGTTTCGGTCTACCGCCACAACGTCAGCGTGCTGAAAAAAGCGGGAGACCGGGTTTCGAGCGGCGAGATCATCGGCTACACCGGCGGCGAAAACGCGCCGGGCCAAGACAAGAACCTGTTCGAGTTCGAGCTGTGGCACAACGGCGCCCCCGTCGATCCGCAAGGATATATCGTTTTCTGAATTACTCTAACCCGCGAAAACACGACAGCCGGCGGATAACGCTTACCGCCGTGAAACGAATATGACACACAAGAAACAGCGGCTGGCGATCCTCGGTTCCACCGGATCGATCGGCACCCAGACTCTCGATATCGTTCGCCGGTACGGCGACCTGTTCGAAGTGACTACACTGACGGCTCGCACCCGGTGGGAAGCGCTGGTGGCTCAGGCGATCGAATTCTCGCCCGACAACGTGGTGATCGCCGACGAGACGTACTATCCGGCCGTGCGCGATGCGCTCGCAGACCGTCCCGTCAAGGTTTACGCCGGAAACGACGCGCTGGAGCAGGTCGTCCGCTCCGAGCAGGTCGATACGGTCGTCATGGCGCTCGTCGGCTACAGCGGACTGTTCCCGACGGCCAGCGCGCTCCGCTGCGGCAAAAAGGTCGCGCTGGCGAACAAGGAGTGCCTGGTCGTGGCCGGAGAGCTGATTACCGAGCTGTCGGAACGCTACCGGGCTCCGATCATCCCGGTGGATTCGGAGCACTCGGCCATTTTCCAGTGCCTGAGCGGCGAGCGGGCGGAGGTCGAGAAAGTGATCCTGACCGCATCGGGCGGACCTTTTCTGAACCGCTCGGCCGACGAGCTCCGCCACGTGACGGTCGCCGAGGCGCTGGCTCACCCGAGCTGGTGCATGGGAGCCAAAGTGACCATCGACTCGGCCTCGCTGATGAACAAGGGTTTCGAAGTGATCGAGGCGCGCTGGCTGTTCGGGGTGGATGCCGGCCGGATCGACGTGGTGATCCATCCCGGTTCGGTCGTGCATTCGATGGTCCAGTTCCGGGACGGAGCCGTCAAGGCCCAGATCGGTACGCCCGACATGCACCTGCCGATCCAGTATGCGCTCACCTACCCGCAGCGCCTGCCGCTCGAAGGCAGGCGGCTCGACTTTTGCGAGCTCGGGACGCTCGAGTTCCGCCGCCCCGACACGGACCGCTTCCCGAACCTGGCGCTCGCTTACGAATGCCTGCGTCGGGGAGGCCATGCGGGCGCGGTGCTCAACGCGGCCAACGAGGTCGGCGTAGCGGCCTTTTTGGACGGAAAGATCCGCTTCACGGACATCGCCCGCATCAACGAGCAGACGCTCTCGAGAATGCCTCAAGGACGGTGCTCGACGCTCGAACAGTACCGCGAGACGGACGCTGCGGCACGCGAGACGGCGCTCTCGCTGATCTGACAAACGAAAAAACAAAACACCGATGGATATCCTGATCAAACTTCTCCAATTCATTCTCAGCCTTTCCCTGCTGGTCATCGTCCACGAGTTCGGACATTTCCTGTTCGCCCGGATTTTCAAGACGCGGGTCGAAAAGTTCTACCTGTTCTTCAACCCGTGGTTCTCGCTGTTCAAGTTCCGCAAGGGAGAGACCGAGTACGGCGTCGGCTGGATTCCGTTCGGCGGATACGTCAAAATATCGGGCATGATCGACGAATCGATGGACACCGACCAGATGAAGCAGCCCGTACAACCCTACGAGTTCCGGGCCAAGCCGGCCTGGCAGCGGCTGCTGATTATGGTCGGAGGCGTCGTGATGAATATCGTGCTCGCCCTGCTGATATACATCGGCATGAGCTGGGCGTGGGGCAAGACCTACCTCGACAACGAGGATGTCAAATACGGCTACGCCTACGGCGATCTGGCCAAGCGGATCGGGTTCCGCGACGGCGACCGGATCGTGGACATAAACGGCAAACCGCTCGACGACGCGGCCAAGCTGCTCCCGACGATCGTTTTCGATCAGGCGGAATACGTGACCGTCGAGCGCAACGGGAAACAGGAGCGGATCGGGATTCCCGCCGAGGCGATGGCCGAGCTGCTCAACTGCGCCGACTTCGCCGAGCCCCGCATCCCGTTCGTCGTAGGCCGGGCGGTCGAGGGCGGAGAGGCGGCCAAGGCCGGCTTCACGGCGGGCGACACGCTCGTTTCGCTGAACGGAGAGCCGATGCGGTACTTCGACCAGTACCGCCGCGCGTTCGGCCAGTTCAAAGGCGATACCGTCCATGTAAGCGTCATGCGCGACTCGGCAGGAATCACGAAGCTGCTGACATTGCCCGTACGAGTTTCCGACGACGGCCTGATCGGCGTGGAGCTGACTCCGCCGGACCGTCTGCTCAGCCTGAGCACCCGCAACTATACGTTCTGGCAGGCGATACCCGCCGGAGTGAGGCGCACCGGCGAGGAAATCGGCAGCTACGCCAAGCAGATCAAGCTGATGTTCACGCCCGAAACCGAAGCCTACAAGTCGCTGGGAGGACTGATCGCGATCGGTAGCATATTCCCCGACCACTGGAGCTGGATTCAGTTCTGGCACATCACGGCCTTTCTGTCGATCGTGCTGGCGATCATGAATATCCTGCCGATCCCGGCGCTCGACGGCGGACACGTGTTGTTCCTGCTCGTCGAGGTCGTCACCGGACGCCGGCCGAGCGACAAGTTCCTCGAGCGGGCCCAAATGGCGGGCCTGATGATCCTGCTCGCGCTGCTGATCTTCGCCAACGGGAACGACATTTACCGGTTTTTCATCAAATAGCCGGGCGCCGGAGACTCCGCGAGTCTTCTGAGCATGGCTAACCGCGAACCTGAGGGCCGCGCGCGGAGATACGCACGGTTTGCGGACGATCCATGCAGGACACATCCCGGATACCGGACGCATCCTGCCTCGGAGACGGACCGGGTGCAGTCCGGCGCACGAACCGGCAAACGATCGGCCGGTCCGTCCCGAACGAGTCGCCATGCAACCGCACGGAACCGAACCGGAGAAAGAAAGAATTTCGCCTTCGGCGGGACGATTCCCCGAGAATCGCTATCTTTAACCGACAACTGAAACGACATGGCCAAGATCAAAAAGGCATATTTCTGCAAGGAGTGCGGATTCGAGGCTCCGAAATGGCTCGGGCACTGCCCGTCGTGCGGAGCGTGGAACTCTTTCACGGAGGAAGTGATCGCCCGCGAGAGCGCCTCGCCCGTGACCGCTCTGGCCGGCAACAGGCCCCGGTCGAAACCCCAGCGCGTCCGGGAAATAGAGCAAAGCGAGCAAAGGCGGTTCGACCTCTCCAGCACCGAGGTGAACCGGGGGCTCGGCGGGGGACTGATCCGGGGCTCGATGATCCTGCTGGGTGGCGAGCCGGGCATCGGCAAGTCGACGTTGAGCCTGCAGATCGCGCTGCGCGCAAGCGGCCTGAAAACGCTGTACGTTTCGGGCGAGGAATCGCCCCAGCAGATCAAGATGCGGGCGGAGCGGCTCGGCGTCGGCAACGACGAGTGCTACATATACAGCGAGACGAACATGGAGAACATCCTGCGCCAGATCGACGAGCAAGCTCCCGACCTGGTCGTTATCGACTCGATCCAGACGATCTACACCGACACGATCGACTCGTCGCCGGGCAGCGTCTCGCAGATCCGCGAGTGCGCCGCCCTGTTGCAGAAATACGCCAAGCAGACCGACACCTCGGTCGTCGTGATCGGCCATATCACCAAAGACGGCGTGATCGCCGGACCGAAGATTCTGGAGCACATCGTGGACGTCGTGCTCCAGTTCGAAGGCGACAGCAACAACGTGTACCGCCTGCTGCGCAGCATCAAGAACCGCTTCGGCGCGACGTTCGAGATCGGCGTGTTCGAAATGCGGGCCGAAGGGCTGGTCGAGGTGGACAACCCGTCCGAAATCCTGCTGTCGCACTACGACGAGCCGCTGAGCGGCATCGCTGTCGGCGCGGCCGTCGACGGCGCGCGCTCGTACCTGATCGAGACGCAGGCGCTCGTCAGTACGGCCGCCTACGGCACGCCCCAGCGCTCGGCCACCGGATTCGACTCGCGGCGGCTCAACATGCTGCTGGCCGTGCTCGAAAAGAGGGCCGGGTTGAAAATGTACCAGAAGGACGTTTTCCTGAACTTCGCGGGCGGATTCCGCATCAGCGACACCGGCCTCGACCTGAGCGTCGTGGCCGCCGTGCTGTCGTCCTATTTCGACCGCCCGGTCGGAGAAGACACCTGTTTCGCCGGCGAGATCGGCCTGTCGGGCGAAATCCGGCCCGCGCCGCGCAGCGAGCAGCGCATCAGCGAGGCGGCCCGGCTCGGATTCGGTCGTATCGTCGTATCGGGCTATCTGCGCAAAAGCCTGCCGAAGCCGCCCGGAGGCATCCGGATCGTGTACGTCAACAAGATCGAGGAAATGGCCCGCGCCGTTTTCGGAGCGTGAAAAAACGTCCCTCTTACGCTCCGGACCGAAAACGCGATCACATTCCGGCCGGATCTCGGGTCCGTGACCCCTAAACCGACACGAAGGACGACACCGGCATTCGCGCTTTTGTCTTGCGCCCTACACGATCCCTTGCCGCCTGCCGTTTTCAGGAGACTCCGGACGGACATCCCTTGGAAAGAAAGCCGCTCCCGCCGCCGTTTCCCGTTGTTCCGCGCACGGACAAAACCGTGCCGCAAGAGACATGGGTAGGCGTACGGGGCTTCCGTCGTCTCACGCCCTATGCCGTACCCCGAACCGACCGCGAGTCGGATTTTCCGACAAACGCGACCGGACTCCATCTTTCGCCCGCATGCACTCCTCGATCCGGACAGCGGGAGCGGCTATCCGCTGCCGCACGAGCAAAAAGAGCCGGATAGCGACGCCGCCCGGGGCAAAAGAACGTCAGAACATCACGCCTATGCGCATCAGTACGGCGCCGAAAGACACAGACAGTCCCCCGGAAGAAATGTTTTGCGACTGATAGCCGACCGAAAAAGTGACATTTCGCCCGATGCAGGCACCCAGCGCCGGCGTGATCAGGAAACCTCCCATATCGGACTCCATCGAGAATCCGTAACCCGCATCCAGCGACACGAATCCACGGAATATGCTACGGCCGGCAGGCATATAGCCTTTCAGGTTCGCATAGACCGGCACAATATGCTCGTCCGTGAAATCGATACCTTCGATCGTCCGGCCCAGATAAGTATGGTAGCCGAGTCCCAGACCTATCGAGAAATAGGAATTGACGCGTATTCCGTTCACCACGTCCACCGTTACACGGTTCAGGCTCAGAAAGGGATTGCTTCCCACACCAGCGCCGAAACCTACCTGAATTTCGCCCTGATAGCGGGAACGCTGAGCCGCCAGATCGGAAAGCGAGACGGTCATCAGAAAGAGAAGCGGAAGAAACAGAATCTTTTTCATATCGATTGGGATTGATGATTTGATTGTACGTAATTTACATATCGCTCACGCCCGTTACTCCGAAATAGACAAACAAGCGCTGCCCCGTATTTCGGACACGGCCGCTTCGTTCGAGATCGAGACGTCCGCACCCGTTCCGATAAGCATTCGCCCTGCCTTACGCGGTCCGATGCGGAGAGGCCGGTGCCACGCCGAACCGACCGACGGAAACGATCGGAAACCCGGCATCTGCAAGACCCTCTCCTGAGGAAAATATATTCGACGCCCTATTTATATTCTGGAATAACGCTTCGTTTCCGCAATCCGCCTTTATGACAAATATATTTTATTTTCAGGACAAAATCAACAGGAAAATACCCCGAAAAGGCAGGCCGATACGACAAAAAGCCCTGTTTCCGTCCGTCCGCCAACCAGCGCGATACGGAATCCGCTTTGGCAAGCAGGCAACGAAAAGGCCGCCTGCATACGTCAGACGGCCTTCGATATCGATCGGACGGAACGATCAGCCCAAATGTCCGCTTCGGAGCAGATACTCGGCGATCTGCACGGCATTCAGCGCGGCCCCCTTGCGGATCTGGTCGCTGACGCACCAGAACGTCAGCGAGTTCGGATCGGCCAGATCGCTACGGATACGACCCACGTATACGGCGTCGACTCCGGCCAAAGGCAGCGGCATCGGATAGCTTTTCTCGGCAGGCTCGTCCATCAGCACGACCCCTTCCGCCGATGCGAAAGCCTCGCGCGCCTCCTCGACCGATACGGGACGCTCGGTCTCGACCCAAACCGCCTCGGAATGGGCGCGCATGACCGGAACCCGGACGCACGTAGCGCTGACGCGGACGTCGGAGTGCATGATCTTGCGCGTCTCGTTGAACATCTTCATCTCCTCCTTCGTATAGCCGTTCTCGGTAAACACGTCGACCTGCGGAATCACGTTATAGGCCAGCTGGTAAACGAACTTGGACACGGTCGGCTCCTCGCCGCGCACCAACTGGGCGTGCTGCCGTTCCAGCTCGGCCATAGCGGCCGCTCCGGCCCCGCTCGCCGACTGATAGGTCGAAACGCGGACGCGGCGGATATGCGACAGGTTCTCGATAGCCTTCAGCGCAACGACCATCTGAATCGTCGTGCAGTTTGGGTTGGCGATGATCCGGCGCGGAGGATCGATTCCGTCCTCCGGATTCACTTCGGGCACGACCAACGGAACGTTCGGGTCCATACGAAACGCGCTCGAATTGTCGATCATCAGCGTGCCGTGCTTCGTAATCGTCTCGGCGAACTCCTTGGAAGTGCCTGCCCCGGCCGAGACGAAGGCTACGTCTACGCCCTCGAAATCGTCGTTATGAGCCAGCAGGCGCACCCCGATTTGTTTTCCCCGGAACGAATAGGCGCGTCCCGCGCTCCGCTCGGAGCCGAACAGCAACAACTCGTCCACAGGAAAATTCCGCTGCTCGAGCACTTTCAGCAACTCCTGACCGACGGCTCCGCTCGCTCCGACAATCGCAACTTTCATAACTCAGCTTTTTAATTTGAACCCCTCCCGCCCCAGCGGTCCGGAACCCGAACCGGCCGGAAGAAACGGCAGGATTTATTTTCGGACAAAGGTAATCGAAATCGAGAATAAAAACACAATTTGTTTTATTTTTATTCAATCTGTTTATTTACAAACAGATTTTATCATTCCACCGGACGCATCATCAATCGAAGAATTCGTCTCCTTCCCCCGATCCCGAGGGCAGCGCCGCCGCCGGCTCAGCCGACTCGTCGCAGTCGTACGACACGGCATTGACCGGAATCGGGAACTGATCCTTTTCCGTTATGCCGAGCTTCGAATCGCCGTAAACCTTTTTCATGAAATTGGCGAAAATGGGCAGCGCGATCCGCGATCCCTCGCCGCCGGACGATAGATGGATGCTTCGGTCTTCGCCGCCGACCCAGGCGCCTGCCACGAGCTTCGGCGTCACGCCGACGAACCACGCGTCGGAATTCTTCTGCGAGGTTCCCGTCTTGCCGCCCATGTCGGCCTTCAGCCCCAAAGCCCGTATGCGGCCGGCCGTGCCGGCGTTCACGACACGCTTGAGCATGCCGAGCATCGTATAGGCCGACTGCTCCGAAATAGCGTCCTGCGACGGCGACGTGAAGTTCGCGAGCACGTTTCCGTGGCGGTCCTCGATCCGCGTGACGAAAATCGGATCGACATGCACGCCCCGGTTCGCGAACGTACCGTAGGCCCCTACCAGTTCGAACAGCGAGAAGTCGGAAGTCCCCAAGCAGAGCGCATAAACCGGATCGATGTAGCTGCGGATACCGAACTTATGGATAAAGTCGGCCACCGCCTGCGGCTGGCGCGCCTGCTTCATGATCCAGGCCGAATAGTTGTTTCGGCTGTTGGCCAGCCCCCAGCGCAACGGCTTCCACTCGCCGTCGTATACGACCTTGCTCGCCTCGCGGGGCGACCAGGGCTCGTTGTCGGTCTCGATCGTCACAGGCAGGTTCGGAACCTGCGTGCAAGGCGTCAGATCGAGCTGCTCGATCGCGAACGTGTATACGAACGGCTTGATCGTCGAGCCGACCTGACGCCGGCCCTGCTTGGCCATGTCGTACTTGAAGTAGCGGTAGGACGTTCCTCCGACGTAGGCCTTCACATAGCCGTTCGACGGATCGACTGCCATGAACGAGGCCCGCAGGAACTTTTTATAGTACATCAGCGAGTCGTCGGGAGACATCGTCGTATCGCGGTCGCCCTTGTAGCTGAACACGCGCATCGGCACGGGCGTAGCGAACGCCTTGTCGATCTCGGCGTCGGTAGCTCCGTCGCGCTTCATCTGCCGGTAGCGGTCCGAGTTCTTTTTCGCGCGCCTCATGATCGCTTCGCGCTCGTCCTTGCTGATATCCGAGAAAACGGTGCCCCGCGCCTTCGTGACCCGGTCCATCATAGGCTGCACGGTTCCTCCCATCTGTTCCCAGACGGCTTGCTCGGCGTAGCGCTGCATTGTCGCGTTGACCGTCGTATAGATTTTCAGTCCGTCGCGGTACAGGTCATAGGGCTGTCCGTTGGCCTTCACGTTCTTGTCGCACCAGCCGTAAAGCGGGTTGCTCTCCCACTGCTCGACGGCCTGACGGTAGTCCCAGTCGCCGGCCGCGCCCGGCCCGAAGCTCTCGCGCGACGGCTTGCCGGAAGTCATCACCATGCGTAGCATCTCGCGGAAATAGGTTCCCGTACCCGCGTTGTGGGAAATCGGGCGGAAGTCCAACTCGATGGGAAGCGCCTGAATCGAGTCGCGCTGCGCGCGGGTCAGGTAGCCTTTATCCTTCATGCGGCTGATGACCGTATTGCGCCTCGCGAGCGCCCGGTCGGGATTGCTGCGCGGGCTGTATCGCGTCGGCGCGTTGACGACGCCCACGAGCATCGCCGCCTCCTGCACGTTCAGTTCCGAGGGCAACTTGTTGAAGAAGGTCCGCGCAGCGGACTTGATCCCGTAGGCATTGCTGCCGTAGGGAACCGTATTGAGGTACATCGTGATGATCTCCTCCTTCGTATAGTTATACTCGAGCATGACGGCCGTAATCCACTCCTTGAGCTTGGATATGACGAGTTTGGAGCCTTTCGAGATCGGATTGTTATAGACGGCCGTATCGCGCGGATACAGGTTTTTGGCCAGCTGCTGCGTGATCGTACTGCCTCCGCCCTGTCTCCGGTTGCCCAGCGCGAGCGTCTTGACGGCCACCCGGGCCAGCGAGATGAAATCGATTCCCGAATGGGAATAGAAGCGCATGTCCTCGGTCGAGATCAGCGCGGCCACCAGCGCGGGGGAAAGCTCGTTGTAATCGACGTAAGAGCGGTTCTGGATAAAGAAGCTGCCTATCATCTCCCCGTCGTCGGAATAGATTTCGGTGGCCAGATTGCTTTTCGGATTCTCGAGTTCCTCGAAAGTGGGCAATTTGCCGAACGCCCCCAGACGGGTGAGCAGAAGCAGCAAGAGGATCAGTGCGACGGGCGCGCACAGAATGATCCAGAACCACCTGACGGCTTTCGGCGTCTGAAGCCGCTCGAGTATCTTCTTTTTATCCATAACGATGCGAACTTAACGGAACAAAGGTACGATTTTAATCGCTATTTCCAGTAAGAACGCATCCGCCGTCCCGCTTATTTTGGCGACCGGGCGCGCAGCGGCCGGAGCGGACGCAAGGAAACTTACGCCGGACAAAGTCATAACGGACGGCAAACGCATGGAAAGGCGGCTTGCGGAGCGGTATTTCCGGTCCCGGCCGCCGACCCAAAGGAACGAACCGACCCGAAAGAGCACAGGCCCAGCAAAGGATCATAAGCACGTATCGGGAACGTTACGGCAAGCAAGCCCCCGCCCGAATACGACCGGCCGCCGACCAGCGCCTCTGTCAGAGCGGAAGCGAGAAATGGATTCCCGTCACCACGCCGCTGCGGTCTCCCGGCTTGTAGACATAGACGCCGAGCGTGGCTTCTTTCGCAGGAATCCTCAACGGATGCATGTCGAACAGAATTTCTCCCCCATAGGAGTTGACCGACCGCATCGGATAGTACGGCCCCGCCATCGCCGCCCGCCTCTCCTGATAGCGAGCGTAGTCGAAATAGAGGTTCATCCGGATACGCGTGAAGTAGACGATGCTGTTGATTCCGCCGTCGGGACACCATACGGGGAACTGATAGTCGGCCGTCACAGAGGCGTAGCGCGACGCCACATAGTCGTATCCGGCTCCCCGGGGATAGAGCTCCTTGTAATAGAACATGTAATCCGACGCGGTCTGGCGTTGCAGGTTACCGCGCAGCATCAGCGAGTGATGCGGCATCAGTCCGGGCAGGTAAACGCGGCCGTACAGCGAGAGGATGCGCCCGAAACCGCCCCGGAAAGGAGCCGACACCGTCGAAAAGCGCAGCGCATAGCCCCAGCGCGGCAGAAAATCGCGCGTGGCCATCCGCACGTTGTCGGAGAACAGCAGCCCGGCCACAAGGCGCTGATAGCCCGTCTCCGAGCGATCGTTCTCCCGAATCAGCGCGTTGATGTGGCGGAGCTCGGCATAGGGAGTCAGCGTCCGCGTATGATAGCCCGACGACAGAGTCATAGGCAGGGAGACCTTCAGGCTCAGGTCGAAATACTTTTTCCGTCTCGGCACCTGCTCCTCGCTGAGGAAGCCGTACAGCGACTGCCGCCCTCCGCCGTAGTTGAAACCGAGCTCGAACTTCGGCGCCAGACCGTAATAGTTCAGCGCGCCCCGGAACTGGCTCGTACCGCCTCCCACGTATCCGTAAGCCAAATAAGCGGTCGTGCTGCTCAACAGGTCCTGCGACATGACGGTCGCGCCGACTCCGACGTCGAAGCGAGTCTCGCTCGTAACGTCGACCGGATCGAAGTCCCACGGCGCCCAACTGTGCACGTTGAACAGGTGCGTTCCCTTGCGGAACCGCTTGACAGACGTACCCTCGGCAAACTCGAACGGCACGTCCACCGTGTCGATATTCATCACGTCCCATTTGCGTCGCGGCGGATTGACCCGGTCGACCGGAAGCTCCGAATACTCGACCTCGACGAGCGAGTCGGCCGTAGCCCGCTGGGTCGAAAGCCGGTAACCGTCGAGCGTGTAGGTCGTGAAATAGTACAGGCTGTCGGCCTCGGGGGCCGACGGCGACAGCGAGCCGTAGCGGGAACGACTGAGCCGGTACTGCCGGCCGGCGCGCAGGTCGTACAGATGGATCTCGTCCTTGCCCGACTGGATCGAGTTGAACGAAAGCAGGCCCGCCCCGGCGCGCAAATTATAGATACTGACGTAGGAAGGCTTCAGAAGCGTGCGGATCGCTCCGCTCTCGGGATCGATCGCCCCGATCGACATTCCCTCGTCGTCCAGCCCGATAAAGGCGAGTGTCCGGGTCAGGCTGTCGTAGGCGAGACCGTGTACCGACATCGTGCGGGGAAAAAGGAATTGCCTCCCGTCTCCTCGGTCGAGCAGGTACTGCCCCGTATAATCGTAACCGACCGTAACCAGCCGGCCTCCCGGAAGCGGCGTCGGATAGAGAGCGTTTCCTCTCTTGCGCAGCGTCTTGCGCCGTCCGGTGCGCAGATCGTACTGGCAGGCCACCGAGAAAACCCGCTGCTCCCACAGCGTGCTGCTGCGATACTCGCTCCAGTAGATCACGCTGTCGCCCAGCACCGGAGGCGTGTTGACGCTTCCGGTCCATGCGATCCGCCGTTACCGGCCCGTCGCCAGATCGACGGACACCAGGCGGTTCGGACGGTCCATGTCCTTCTTGAGCGCGAGCAGCGTCGAGCCGTCGAGCCGCATGGGCGACTTGTAGACGGTATAGCTCGTCAGGGGCGTCGGCAGAATCGCGGCGCTGTTCGGCTCGACGGGCTGCGAGCGCCAGAAGCGGG
>CABUJP010000005.1:0-37248 GCA_902491835.1 uncultured Alistipes sp.
GAGCAGGCGCTGATGTACGACGCTTCGCGCTCGATCGTCCGGTAGTCCTCCAGCTTGAGCGTCTGCATGCTGCTGGCGCTCTGCCGCACTCCGCCGAAGCGGCCGTTGCCGGGGTGCACCATGATCATGTTCGAGCCCATTTCCGAGATCTGCTCGCGGATGCTCCGCTTCGATCCTTGGCCGATGGCCAGCATCGCGATGACCGAGGCGACGCCGATGATGATGCCCAGCATTGTCAGGAACCCTCTGAACTTGTTGTTGGCAAGGGCTTTCAGTGCGATTTTTATCAGATTCTTGTAGTTCATCTCCTTGGTCGTTTACATGCCGTTGTCCACCGGAATTGTGTCGAGTACCGCTTGGGCCGACTGGATGTTCCCGTTACGGACGTCGTCGGTAATGTGCCCGTCGCGCAGCACGATATTCCGGCTGCTGAACTGCGCGATCTCCGGGTTGTGCGTGACGAATACGATCGTGCTCCCCTCGGCGTGCAGACGCTGGAACAGCGTCAGAATCTCGAACGAGGTTCGCGTGTCGAGGTTTCCGGTCGCCTCGTCGGCCAGAATCATCACCGGGTTGTTGACGAGGGCCCGCGCGATCGCCACGCGCTGCTGCTGCCCGCCGGACATCTGGTTCGAGCGGTGGTGGATGCGGTCCGACAGTCCCACCTCTTTCAGGGCTGCGGTCGCCCGCTCGCGCCGCTCGCGGGCCGATACGTCCGGATTGTAGAACAGCGGAAGCTCGACGTTCTCGAGCGCCGTGGTTTTGGGCAGCAGGTTGTACGACTGGAACACGAATCCGATTTTGCGGTTGCGGAGCGTCGCGCGGTCGTTGCGCCCCATCTCGCGGACCGAGACGCCGTCGAGCCAGTACTCGCCCGAGGTCGGCGTATCGAGGCAGCCCAGAATGTTCAGCAGCGTCGACTTCCCCGAGCCGCTCGTGCCCATGATCGTCACGAACTCGCCTTGCGCGATCGAGAACGTCACGCCCCGCAGCGCGTGGACCGTCTCGCCGCCGACCTGAAAGTCCCGGCGCAGATTCTCGACCCGTATGATATGATTGTCCATGGATTTTGCGTTGATTCGGTTTCGCAATTTTTTTGTTTCGCGTATCTGACGGCCGAACCGTCGGTACGGTTGCGTCGTGACGCGCGCATCGCCTCTTGGGAGCGAGTACCGGTCGGCGCAATACCGGTCCGGTCTGATGATCGCGGAAAAAACGTCACGGTCGGCAGCGCTGTCGCTCCTCTCCGGGCGGAAGACGGCCGTCCGGAGGTCGGCGCGTCGCTACTTTTTCTTTTTCTGTCCGGGAGGAGACGGCATGAACGGATTGGACTGGCCGTCCATATCGCCTTCCGTCTCCGGAACTCCCAAGCTTTCCGAGGTAACGACCCGATCCCCCTCCTTGACCGGGCCGGTCACCTCGGTATAGATGCCGTCCGTTTCGCCGATCGTCACGCCGACCGGCTCGATTCCGCTGCCTGTTTCGACCCACAGGGTTTTGGAGCGGCGGCTCGACGAGTCGGACGTTGCCGCGGCCGCGCCGTCGGGCGTGAAGCGAAGGGCTTTCGAAGGAACGAGCAGCACGCCGTCTTTCTGGCGCGTGTAGATCGTGATGTTGGCTGTCAGACCCGGCTTCAGCTTCAGGTCGGGATTCGGAGCGTTCACGACCACCTCGTACGTCACGACGTTCGACTCGGTGGTGGCTTGCAGCCGGACCTGCGTCACGGTTCCCTCGAACACGTCGTCCGGATAGGCGTCCACGGTGAAGGTTGCCCGCTGCCCGTCCTGCACGCTGCCTATGTCGGCCTCGTCCACGTCGGCGATCACGCGCATCTGGCTCAGGTCGTTGGCAATCGTGAAGAGCGTCGGGGTCTCGAAGCTCGCCGCCACGGTCTGACCCTCCTCGACCTCGCGGCCGATCACGACTCCGTCGATCGGGGCGGTGATCGTCGCATAGCCCAGGTTCTGTCGTACCTTGAACATATCGGCCTTCGACTTGTCGTAGGCGCTCTTGGCCTTGTTATAGTTGTACTCCGCCGTTTCGAAGTCCGTGTCGCTGACCATGCCCTTGTCGTGCAGCCCTCTGATCCGGGCGAAGTTTTTCTCCTGATACTCGTATTCGGTCTTGTTCGATTCCAGCGTGGCCGTGCTCGACTCCAGCTCGGCCTCCAGCGTCGAGCGGTCTATCTCCGCGATCACCTCGCCTTTCTTGACGATCGAGTTGTAGTCGACGTAAATGCGGTCGATGATGCCCGATACCTGCGTACCTACCTCGACCTGGATGATCGGCTCGATCGTGCCGGTGGCGGTTACGCTGTGAACGAGCGTTCCCCGGCGCACGGTCGCGCTGTTGTATGCCGTCTTGGGTTTCGAGTCTTTCCGTAATAGCCAGAAGGCGGCGACGGCCGCGACGGCTACGAGCAGAAGGACGATTCCGGTTTTCATTCCTTTTTTCATGGCGATATGCGTGTTTTTTGATTACAATTCGATGGGTACGTTGCGATAGAAGTCGAGCAGGCGGATCGACAGGACGGCCTGATACTTGGCCTGTATCTGCTCCTGCTGGGCCGCCAGGTAGTTGTTTTTCTCGGTCAGCAGCTCGACGGTGTTTTTCATGCCGGCTTCGAACTGTCCGAGCACGAGCGAGTAGCTCAGGCCCGCCGAGCGGACCTTGTCCGTCGCGGCCCGGTAGCGGCTCTGGGCCGAGACAGCGTCCTGGTAGAGCGACTCGACGGTCGTCAGCAGGTTCTTATCCGCATCGGCGTAGTCCAACTCGGCCTGACGGGTCTCGAGTCTCGCCTTAGCGCGGGACGTGCGGGCTTGGCGGTTGTTGAAGATCGGTACGCTGACGGTGATGCCGGCGCTTTCGTTGAGCTTGTTGTTCAGTTGGTTGTAGAACGAGTAGTTGGTGCCCGAGGTGTTTCCGGTCCCGATGGCCGCGCTGGCGGTGACGGTAGGCAGGCCGTCGGCCTTGGCTACCCGCTCGCCGGCCAGAGCCGACTGGATGTTCAGCCGGCCGCTTTCCATTTGCGGCATGACCTCCAGCGCCGTCCGGTACACCTCTTCCAGTCGGGGCACCTCGGCCAATACGGTCGAACTGTCTATTTCGGGAAATACGACGTCGAACGTACTGTCGATTCCCAACTCGAGCAGCTGCTTGAGCTGCAGCCGTGCTTGCGCCAGATCGTTCTCACTGACGGTCAGCTGGTAGCAGTCGCTGCTGTACTGAGCCTCCATTTGCGCGTAGTCGCTGCGGGCGATCGAGCCTGCCTCGAGCAGCGCCTTCGACTGTTCCATCTGGGCCGCCGACGACTCGACGGTCTGGGCATTCGTCTTGACCGTCTCGTTCGCGTACAGAATTTCGAGATAGGCCTGCGTGACGGCGATTTCGATGTCGTTGCGGGCGACTTCCACCTCGTATTCCCTGCTGCGGTTGACGATCTGCTGCTGGCGCAGCGAGTGCTTCAGCTTGCCTCCGTTGTAAAGCGTCAGGCCGGCATTGAGCGCGTAGTTGCCCGAATAGGTGCCGTCGGAGCTGAAGTTTTCGTTCTCCTTTTTCTGATGAATGACGTTCTGCGAGGTCGTGAATCCGAGCGTGGGCGTCCGGTCCGCCTTGGCCTGTTGCAGGTCGACCTGGGCGCTTTGCAGCGAAACCTGCGAAGACTGTACCTGAATGTTGTTCTCGCGGGCGTAGTCGATGCACTGCCTGAGCGTCCAGCCCTGTCCGGAGGTCTGCCCTGCGGCGGACGAAGCCGGCATCAGGCCGAGCAGGCAGATCATAGCCGTTCCGATTGTTCGTTTCATGGGGTCTGCAATTTTTCTTGCAGGCAAACTTAAGGCGACCATGCTTTCCGGACAATTGAAATAGACGAATCGGCCGATTTTGTCGACCGAGACGGTTTTTCTCCCGACCGGCGCTCGCATGCGGAGGGCGCTTTGTCCCGACGCGCGGAACTGGAGCCCGGCCGGAAGGGCGATCCGTTTGTTCCCGTACCGGTCGAGACATTCGGGAAAGTGCCGGTTCGCTGGCTGCGGTTTTGAAAGGCCGGGCGGCTTCCGTATCTTTGTCCTCGTCAAATGGCAAGGATATGGCAATGAAAACGATCGAATACGTTCCTGTCGGGGGCGTATGTACGAAGTTGATCCGCGTGACGGTGGAGGACGGCCGGATCGCCGAAGTCACCTTTACGGGCGGATGCCACGGAAATACGCAGGGCGTCGCCTCTTTGGTTCGGGGAATGGACGCCGGCGAGGCGGTCCGAAGACTGAAGGGCATCGATTGCAGGGGCAAGGGCACTTCCTGTCCCGATCAGCTGGCCCGTGCGATCGAGATGCTCGCGGGAAAGTGACGTTCCTCTTGCGTGCAGAGAGCTCCCCGCTTGTCCGTTGCACGCCTGTCGGGCGGAACGGTCGGCGATTCGCCTGCCGGTATTCGGATAGCGCGGCAAGCGGCGTTTACGGCTCGCATGATAAAAAAGTGCCCCTATGTTCGGGGACCAGAGTAGTCTTGGGGGGGCAGGTGCTGCGCATGGTCGGTCATGCCGGACTGACCGTTAGCGGGGGGTGTCCGCCGTTTTTCGGAGTATTTTCCATAGTTTTCTTTTCAGACGCTCGGGATATCGGGAAGGCAGCGTTCCGAATCTTTTCGTCCCGCCGATCTCGATGCTGGCGGTTCGGTAGCCGCCCGTGCGGAGTATCTCACGTAGGGCGCGGACAGTGCCTCTGCTTTGCTTCATCCAGATGTTGAAAGGGTATGGCGTGGTACAGGCGGCGACGATCAGGGCCCGCTTCCCTTTCTGACGGGCTACGGGAATGCCCCGCGCGCTTTCGCCCATAAAGACGGGAACGTTTCGGTCGAACAGGTTTTTCAGCGGCGCGCTCATGCCTCCCCAATGGGTCGGCGACCCGATGACGAGCAAGTCCGCGTTGCGGATCTTTTCAGCCAGATCGTGTCCGTCGTCGTGCGGCAGCGAGCACTCGCCCGTTTCGCGGCATCGCATGCAAGCCGTGCAAGGTGCGATCCGGCAGTCGCCGATATGGACCAGCTCGGCGTCCGGCCCGAGAGTTTCCGAAGCGACTCTCATCATCGTGCCGATCGTACCGTTTCGGCGAGGGCTACCGTTGATTATCAGCGATCTCATCATTGCTTTTCCTTTTCGCAGGCCGAACGTCGCGCGCAGCCGTCGCATCCTCCGCAACCGCACTCCCCGCATCCGCATCCGCACTGCGATTTTCTGCGGCGACCGAACCATCTGAATATCCGGTAGATCGCCCATACTACCGCAACTCCGATAATGATTTTGGTTATGATTTCCTGCATGTCGTCGCTCCCGTTAGAAAAGACTTCCTATCTGATAGACGAGCAGAGACAATAACCATGCTAAGGCCGTTGTGTAAAACAGGGTAAACAGTGCCCAGCGTCCGCCCGCCTCCCTGCGGATCGCGGCCATGGCCGCGATGCAGGGGAAGTATAGCAGGATGAAAATCATCAGCGTGTAGGCGACCAGTGGGGTGTAGACATGCTCTCCCGCTTTGGGACCCGATGAATAGGTTTGCTTTTGCAGATTCCGCGCGAGCATGGTTTCGTCGTCGCCGCTGTTATTCAGCACGGCCATCGTGCTGACGACGACTTCCTTGGCTGCCAGACCGCTGGCCAGGCTGACTCCGATCCGCCAGTCGAAGCCGAGCGGACGGATAGCCGGTTCGATGAAATGCCCGATCCGACCGATGTACGATTTTTCCTGATGCTCGGCGTACTGGAGGTTGTCGAGGTGCTGTATCTGCGCCTGTTTCTCCTCGGCGCTTCGTTCCGAGGCGGCTACCAGAGCTTTCTCGGCTGCGTAGTCGGTCGAGTACTCGACGTTTCGCGGGTAGTGTCCCAGCGCCCAGATGATGATCGAGGCAAGCAGGATCACGGTTCCCATTTTCTTCAGGTACTGCGCGCCTTTGTCCCACATATGCCTTACGACGTTGCGCGCGGTCGGGATGCGGTAGGGCGGAAGTTCCATGACGAACGGAGCCTCCTGCTTGGCGAACAGCAGTTTCTTGAACAGAACGGACGAAAGTACGGCGATCAGGATGCCGATCAGGTAGATCGAGAACAGTACGAGTCCCTGATTATGCGGGAAAAAGGTCGAGATCAGCAGCACGTACACGGGCAGGCGCGCGCTGCACGACATGAAAGGAATGATCAGCATGGTCAGCACGCGGTCCTTTCTGCTTTCGAGCGTCCGCGTGGCCATGATGGCGGGAACGTTGCAGCCGAAGCCCATCAGCAACGGGATGAACGACTTGCCGTGCAGGCCGATCTTGTGCATCAGCTTGTCCATGATGAAGGCGGCGCGCGCCATGTAGCCCGTATCCTCCATCAGCGAAATGAAGAAAAAGAGAATCAATATGTTCGGCAGAAAGACGATGACGCCTCCCACCCCGCTGATGATCCCTCCTACGAGCAGCTCGCGCAGGGAGCCTTCGGGCATGAGGCCGGTCACCCAGTCGCCGAGCCATTGCACGCCCGCTTCCATCCACTCGGCCGGGATGCCTCCCAGCGAGAACGTGGTCTGGAAGGTGATCCACATCAGCAGCAGGAAAATGGGCAGCCCCCAAATCCGGTGCGTCATCACGCGGTCGATTCGGTCGGCCGGGACGTGCTTCTTCTCGGCATTTCGGGAGCGATAGGTTTCCTCGAGGGCGCCGGCGATAAATCCGTACTTGGCATCCGTGATGATCGTTTCGGCGGATTCTCCGTAGCGGTGCTCGAGCTTTTCGCGGAGCCGGGCGGCCGTGGCGTCTATTTCGTCGGAATTGGCGGCCCGAGAGGCGAGGATCTCGCGGATATTCTTGTCGTTGCCCAGCAATCTGATCGCCAGATAGCGAGACGAGTAACGTGCCACCAGATCCTTGTTTTCCCATATCTTGGCCTGCAGGGTCCGGATGCTTTGCTCTATGTCGGCTCCGTAGTTGATGTGAATATGGCGCACTACGGGCTCGTTGTCCTCGAATACGTCGATGACCGTCTTGAACAGGGCGTCGATCCCTTCTTTCCGGTTGGCGACGGTCGGGATGATGGGTATGCCGATCATGCGGCCCAGATCGCGGTAGTTCAGCGTGTCACCCGAGCGTTCCAGCTCGTCGTACATGTTCAGCGCGATGACCACTTTCAGGTTCATGTCGATCAGCTGGGTGGTCAGCAACAGGTTGCGTTCGAGGTTCGACGCGTCGACGACGTTGACTACCACGTCGGGCATTTCGTTCAGCAGATGGGCACGCACGTACAGTTCCTCGGGCGTATACTCGGTGATCGAGTAGGTCCCCGGCAGATCGAATAGGCGGATCGTGTAGCCGTCCTGTCGGAAATGGGCCTCCTTGGCGTCGACCGTGACGCCGCTATAATTCCCTACCCGCTCGTGCGAGCCCGAGGCCATGTTGAACAGCGAGGTCTTGCCGCAATTGGGATTGCCGACGAGCGCGACGTTGATCGTTTTCCCTGCCTCGTGCAAAAAACGGTTGACCGATTCGTCGCGGAACGTAGCGTCGCCGTGTCGGCTCGAGGGCTCGAAGGCGTTCTCGGTTACCGTGACCTCGATGAGTTCCGCCTCGCTTTTGCGAAGCGCGATGCGGTAGCCCATGATTTCGTATTCGATCGGGTCGAGCAGCGGGGCGTTCTTGATTACCTTGACGGCCTTGCCCCTTACGAATCCCATTTCGGTGATGCGGTTTCGGAAAGACCCGTGTCCGAACACCTTCGTGATAATTGCTTGCTCGGATGTCTTCAGTTCGGACAAGCGTTTGTATAGGATCGGTTTTTCCATGCGTGTCAGCTTCCGGTCAGTTTTCGGCGACAAAGATAATCCGTCTGCATACCGGTCGGAATACCTGCATATGGGGAGAGTTTTGTCCGGATATACCTACAAACGGCTATCTTTTTCGTTGCCGTGCAAAGATAGGACAGTATAACGAATCGGCCGCATGCGTCGCAGAAAAAAACGTTCGGCGCGTTGTCCGGACGGTTCCCAACCGCAAAATTCGCGAAAGAACGGCCGAAATTCGGGCTTTTCCCGAAAAAACCGTATTATTGTATTTCAGAGTTGCTGTGCCTCGAGAGGCGAGACAAGTATTACTTAACCTAAACTTTTATATTCTATGCGAAGGAAAATTCTTGCCAGCCTGCTGCTGGCGGGTGCGTTGTCGGGTCTATGCAGGCTCGGCGCCCAGACTCCGGAACCGGTCGCGCTGACCGTCCGTCCCACCGAATCGGAAGAATTTACATTCAAGCAGGTCGACCGCGACGTCTACGAGGTGACGACCGCTCCCGGCAATGCGGTCATCCGGTTCGAGCCGGTCAAAGGTGCTTTGGCGGAGGGTATTTCGGTGCTCAGCTTCGACTATTTTTGCGCCAGCGGCATGGAGTTCATGGTCGTGATGGTCAACGACGACCGTTCGCGGATCGAGGAGAACATGATCCGGCTGCCGATAGCCGAAGGATGGAGCACCTTCTCGGTCGACGTGACCGACAAACTGAAGAGGCTACAGGGTCCCGACGATTATCTGAGCCTGCTGATCGTTCCGAATGCGGCGCGGCCGACGACGATGCGTATCCGCAATGCCCGGCTGAGAGCCTATACGGAGAAAGAGCGGGAGCAGGCCCGGCTGAAGACCGAGCGGGAGCGGCGCGAGAAACAGCTCAATGCCGACATCGAGGTTTATCTGAAGAAAAACTACCCGTGCGAGGTGTCTCGCGTCACGGTGAACGACGACCGCGTGGAGGTCAGCGGGGACATCAAGGGGATGCCCGGCGAGGTCTATCTGTGCGAGGTGCCGATGTTCCGCGAACTGACCGAGAAGGACTTCCTGACGGTTCAGCGCGTGAAAGGGCCGAAGAAGTTCAAGGCCGATTTCGACCGCTATGCGGAGGTGGACGGCCAGCGCTACGACCGGCTGTACTCGCGCTGGGTGCTGGCTCAGAAATCGCAGAACGGCATGCTGATCTGCTCGCACGGCCATTATGCCGACGACGTGAAGGCGAAGTACGATCTGCCCCATGAGGTTCCTGCCAGCAAGAAGGGAATCGGCGGTTTCGGGGCCAATCGCTTCGCTTCCGACCTCGACAGCCTGGATATTACCAGCGTTACGGTCAACATGTGGCTCGGCTTCATGAGCCTGACGCCCTCGGACGATGCGATTCCGTTCGACTATAACGGCCGGACGTATTACGCCGACCGCAAGGCGATCGAAGGTTTCGACAAGACGTTGCGGTATACGGCCGCCCGGGACGTCATCGTCAACGCGATCGTTCTGATCGCTCCCGAGCGCTCGTTCGCCGACAAGGCGGCCGGACGGTTGTTCGAACATCCCGACTTCGATCCGGCGGGTATTTACACGATGCCGAACATGACGACGCTCGAGTCGCTGAACCTGTACGCCGCCGCGATCGATTTTCTGGCCGAGCGCTACAGCCGTCCCGACAAGAAGTACGGCCGCGTGCATCACTGGATCGCTCACAACGAGGTCGATGCGGGTTGGGTGTGGACCAACGCGGGTATCAAGACGCCGCTGCGCTTCATGGATATTTATGTCAAGTCGATGCGCCTGCTTTACTACACGGCCCGCAAGTACAGCCCTCATCCGGAAGTGTTCATCACGCTGACGCACTACTGGCAGTCGCGCCACAACGAGTACTGCTATCCGTCGGCTCAGTTGCTCGAGCTGCTCGTGGACTACACGCAGGCCGAGGGCGATTTCAAATGGGGCGTCGCTCATCACCCCTACCCCCAGTCGCTGTTCGAGCCCAAAGCGTGGCTCGACGATCAGGCGACGTTCGATTACGACACGCCTCAGATTACGTTCAAGAATCTGGAGGTGCTCGACGCATGGATCAAGCAGCCCCGCGCGCTGTATCAGGGCAAGATCAAGAGAACGGTTTTCCTTTCCGAGCAGAATCCCAACTCGAAGGACTACTCCGAGGAGGCTCTCCGGGAACAGGCCGCCGGTATGGCCTACGCGATGAAGAAGCTCGAGGCGTGCGACGGAATCGACGCTTACCAGATGCACGGCTGGTTCGACCAGCGGGCCGAGGGCGGCCTGCGGATCGGCGTGCGGCGCTTCATGGACGACGAGACCGATCCGGGCGGACGCAAGCCGGCATGGTTCGTATTTCAGGCTTTCGGGACGGATCGAGAGGACGAAGTATTCGAGTTCGCCAAGGACATTATCGGCATTGACGATTGGGATCAGGTGATCTACAAGGCGCCTATTCCGATGAGGCCCGAACTGAACGATTAAACCGAACTTTTGATAGAGATGAGTAGGTCGAATTTTTTGAAAGTAGGTATATTGTCGGTCGCTTGCAGCTTGGGGTCGCTTGCTTTGCGGGCGGCTTCTCCCGAGCCGCTTTCGATGCCGGCGAAGGATCTTCGGTCCGATACGTGGACGGCGACCGACGCGCTGGGCCGCGCGTTGCCCGGCTTCGACGAGTGCGGACCGCGTAAGGGGAACCGGGTGGTCGGCATGTTCTACTTCGTTACGCACAATAACAACGGCGCCAAGCAGGGCCCGTTCGACGTGACGAAGATTCTGGCGGCCGACCCGGAGCATCCTCAGTGGGGAGGCGGCACGCACTATTGGGGCGAGCCCGAGGCCGGCTACTATATTATGAAGGACGAGTGGATCGTTCGACGCCACGCGCGCCAGTTGTGCGATGCGGGCATCGATCTGATCGTGCTGGACAATACGAACGACCATATTTACGAGGACGTGTTCTGCTTTATCGCCGACGTGTTCCGGCGGATGCGCGCCGACGGCGAGCCGACGCCGCAGATCGCGTGTCTGGCCAGTCAGAAGTCGGTCGAGTTGCTCTGGGACAAGATTTACAGCCGGGGCCTCTATGCCGACTTGTGGTTCCGATGGAAAGGCAAGCCGCTGTTGTTGTTCGGGCAGCATGTCACCGGGAATCGCCAGCAAGTGAACGACGTGCGCTTCCCAAAAGCGATTACCGACTTTTTCACGATTCGTCAGAGCTGGGCATGGACGACGCTCCGCTGGTACGACGACGGTCACGACGAATGGCCTTGGGTCGACCATTATCCTCAGTCGGTCGGCTGGAGCGAGTCGCCCGACCGGGCCGAGTACGTGCCTGTAGCCGTAGCCGAGCATCCGCTGTCGAACATCGGCCGCAGCTTCCATGACGGCGTGCAGCCCGAAACCGACCGTTACGACGTGACGCCCGATACCGACAAGGGACTCTATTTCGCTGAGCAGTGGAGCCGGGCTTTGGAAGTCGATCCCGAGTTCGTTTTCGTGACGGGCTGGAACGAGTGGACGGCCGGCCAGATGACCCGCCGTCACGAAGACTACGACGAGGAGATGCGCCAGTGGGACTTCTTTCCGGGGGCGAACTGCGGCAAGGGAGGACGGAAGATCGAAATGGGCGAATCCTATTTCATCGACCAGTACAATCAGGAATACAGCCGCGACATCGAGCCGATGAAAGGCGGTCACGGCGACAATTACTACTATCAGCTGATGGCGGCCGTCCGCCGGTACAAGGGCGTGGCCGAGCCGGTCGCGGCGGGACCGGAGCGGACGATCGACCTGAACGGCGGGTTCGACCAGTGGAAGCGGATCGAGTGTACTTATTTCGATCATGTGGGCGACACGTATCACCGCGACAGTCCGGGCAATTTCGCGGCCGGGCCTTATGTGAACCGGACCGGACGCAACGATATAGTCGAGTCGAAGGTAGCCCGGGACGACCGCTTCGTCTATTTCTATGTCCGGACGGCCGAGCCGCTTACGCCGCATACCGATCCGTTGTGGATGCTGCTGTTCATCGATGCCGACGGCGATCACTCGACCGGCTGGGAAGGCTACGACCTGCTGGTCAACGAGTCGCTGCGCGACGACCGCCGCACGAGCGTGAGAGCCTATGGACGCGACGACTGGGGGAAACCTGCGACGATCGATTATCGCTATGAGGGGAACGAGATGATGGTAGCCGTGCCGAGAAAATTTTTCGGCTCCGGCAAGCTGTCGTTCGATTTCCACTGGGCCGACGGCATTCAGAAGCTGGGCGATATCGACGAGTTCCTGCTCAACGGCGATCAGGCTCCTTCGCGCCGGGCCAACTATCATTTTGAAGAATAGGATAAACCGAACGAACGATGAAAAAATTGATTATTTCGATAGGACTCGCCTCGCTTTGCGCGGGTCTGTGGGGTGTACGGCAGGCTCGTGCGGCCGACAACGGCTTGCAGCCGAAGTTCAAGCAGAGCAGCTACGTGAACGAGTCGGCTACGCTGAAAAACCGCTACGTCACGCTTCATTTCTTCAAGCGGATCAAGGGCTGGGGCTGGGCCGAGATCGAGACTCCCTCGGGCAAGCTGATGGCCGTGATGGATCATCTGGGCGAGCTGATGATCCGCGATCAGGACATTCCGATGCGCCTCGAGGCCGACTCGGTGTCCCGTGTCAGCACGCCCGAAGGCGAGAGTCTGGTGTTTCGGGTCAAGTCGGTCGTCGTGCGCGACATGCTGAAGGGGACCTCGTTCGACAACTGGATGCACTACCCGCTTGCCGAGCCGGCCATTACCGGCGTCGTGACGATTGCGCTCGAGAACGACTCGCCTTTCGTCAAGTTGAACTACGACCTCACCGCTACGGGCAACTATCACGTTCGCTTTCTGCGCGGCCCGTGGCTCAAGGTCGGCGAGTCGTCGTTCGGCACGGCCAAGGACGACGCGATCCTGCCGGGAGTCGATTGGGCCGTAGGCGACGAATGGACGAGCGGAACGGACTTTTTCAAGGACCCGTGGGCATTGCGGGTGGCTCCCCACCCCAACAAGGTTTCCGTACCGGTCATGGCAATCAGCCATGACGGCGACGCGATCGGCCTCTCATGGAATCCGAACGAGGTGGCCGCTCGCTGGTTCAACTATCGTACGCAGCATCCGCAGCCGGTATTCGCCTCACCGAACTTCGTCGACCGGATGAACAACCAGCTGATGGGCCTGATGATACCCGATGCCTCGACCGAAGGACACGAGAACGAGCTTTGGGCCGAAAATGCGCTCGAGCTGCGCATCGGCCAGAAGATCGTCTTCAATGCCGAGCTCTGGCTTACGAAAGGTAACAGCGTCGACGTAGTGACCGAATGGGTGCTGCGTAACGGACTACCCGAGCCCGCCGCTCCGAGATGGGACTACCGCAAGGCGCTCGACCGGATGGCCGAGGCATACAACACGAACCTGTGGCACGAGGGTCGCGGATTCGGCGTCGTGCAGCGCTCGATCGAGGAAGCGGGTCCGAACGTGCCGGGCTTCCTGACCCGCTACATGCAGGAAAATAAGAAGTCGGAAGTCGTCAAGCAGTTGCAGGCCAAGATCGAGTCCGTGAGACCGAAAGGCGGTTCGCAGCCCGAGACGGACGAGGCTCGGAAGAAACGTCTCGAAAAACAGGGTGACGAGATTCTGGCGATTCAGCGTGCCGACGGCTCGTTCGCGTTCGAGCCCGACGGTCGTCATTTCCGCAAGGACGATTTCAAGGTAGCCACATCGTTCGTCGAGCCGATGGGTCTCGACGGAGCGACGGCGCTCGACATCACGATTCTGCCTGCGATGGACCTGCTCCGCATCGGGCGGGAAACCGGCGAGCGGCGCTTCCTGGATGCCGCGCGCAAGGCGCTCGACTATTGCCTTCCGATGACCCGGCCGGAGGGCGGCGATTTCTGGGAGACTCCGCTCCATGCGGCCAACCTGTTCGCCGCCGGCCATGCCGCCATTGCGAACTATCAGGCTTACGAGCAGTTCGGTGACGAAAAGTACAAGCAAAAAGCCGTCTACTGGATTCGCACGATTCTGCCGTTCACGCACCTGTGGGAGCCCGAGGGCATGCCGTCGCTCTATTACACGAAGCCGGTGCTCAGTTCGAGCGACTGGTATTTCGCCAACTGGGTGCGCGACCATGTGCAATGGGAAGTGCTGGGCGTATTCGCCCAGTCGGCCCGCGAGAACATCCGTTGGGACGAGATCGATCCCGAGATCGACTGGCTCAAGTTCCAGCGCGGTATCACGAACGCGGCGCTCCAGTGGATGAGCGTGCACACGGATGATAACTGGCGTCCGCACAACATTCCGGAGACTTACGAGCGTTACCGGCAGGGCGAGTTCGACTATTGCTTTCCCGATACGCACAATTCGGTGACGGGTCTTTTCGGCGGCATGTTCATCGCCCCGGGGCCGATTGCCGACAACATCTACTATCTGCTCGACCGCGAGGCCGAGGCTGCCAAAAGCAGGAAATAATAGCCGTTATGGACCGAAACGGGCGGGGCCTGCCTTGCGGGCGGGCCCCGTTCCTTTGAAACGAGATACCAGTATGGATTACCGTAAAATGATTCTGGCGGCTGCGATGCCGCTGTATGCGGCGACGCTTACCGCCGGGGCGGAGCCCGCTTCCCTCGTCCGTCCGATGATGGGAACCGGAGCGGCCGGCTGCGTCGTGCCGGTAGCGGCCGCCCCGTTCGGAATGGTGCAGCTTGGCCCCGACACCTATTTCACCTCGTCGGGCTACCACTACGACCACGATGTGATCTATGGTTTCAGCCATACGCACAAGTCGGGCGGCGGCGGAACCGATTTTCAGGACATTATGTTTTTCCCGGTGGCGGACAGCGCATGGCAGCGGCTGGAGGTCTATCCCGATCGTGTCGGCAGCCGTTTCTCGCATGAGCGGGAGCATGTCGAGCCCGGGGATTAACGGGGCAGGCTGCTCGACTCGGACATCGAGGCCGAGCTGACGGCGACTTCCCGCTGCGGCATGCACCGGTACGCTTATCCGGACGGCGCGGCGCGGCAGCTGATCGTCGACCTGAAGCACGGTTGTCAGCACTCGACGACGATATTCGCCGACGAGGATTTCGATACGGTGAAAGTCTCGAGGCTCGAGTGGGTCGACGAGCGTACCGTGCGCGGGTTCCGCGTCTCGAACGGTTGGGCGCCCGAGCAGCATGTCTATTTCTATGCGGAGTTCTCGGAACCGATTCGCTCGTGCCGCTTTTTCGACCGGGGACGATCGGTCGAAGGGATTCGCGAACTCGAGGGAACGGATGTCCGTGCCGTGCTGAGCTTCGGCAACCGGGACGGACGACCGCTCGTGGCGCGTGTCGGAATCTCTCCGGTCAGTATGGAAGGGGCCCGGGAAAACCTGTCGGCCGAAATCAGAGGCTGGAACTTCGACCGGGTGCGCTCCTCCGCCTATCGCGCATGGAACGAGCAGCTGTCGGCCGTTCGGATCGAGGGCGGGGAGCCGTCCCGCCGGGAGGTTTTCTATACCAGCCTTTATTACGCTATGCTCTACCCCATGCTCTACTCCGACGTGACAGGAGAGTATCGGAGCTCCGACTCGAGAGTGTACCGGGGCGACTTCCGCTATTTCGCAGGCGTGCTGAGTCTGTGGGATACGTTCCGGGCGCAGAATCCGCTGATCGCTATCCTGCGGCCCGACGTCACGCGCGATCTGATGAAGACGATGCTCGAGCACTATCGCCATTGCGGCCAGCTACCTATTTGGACGCTTGCAGGCGTCGAGAACATGTGCATGATCGGGTACCATTCGATGCCGGTGATAGCCGATGCCTATAGCAAGGGAATCCGCGATTTCGACGCAGAAGCCCTATACGAGGCGATGAAGGTATCGTCCGACCGCGATACGTTCGGCTATTTTCTGAAAGCGTTCCGCGGCGCGCGTCATTACAACCGCTACGGTTATGTGCCCTGCGATCTGGAGATCACCTCTGTATCGAAAACGCTCGAATACTGCTACGACGACTGGTGCATCGCGCAGATGGCGCGCATGCTGGGCCACGAGGAGGATTACGAGCGCTACATCGAGCGCGCCGGCCGTTACCGGAATCTGTTCGACAGCTCGCTGCGCTTCATGCGAGGCAGGCTTTCCGACGGAAGCTGGCGCACGCCGTTCGACCCGTTCCTGTCGAACCACTACCGCGAGGGGGACGACTTCTGCGAGGGAACCTCGTGGCAATGGACGTTTTTCGTGCCGCACGACGGAAAGGGACTGATCGGTTTGTTCGGCGGACGGGAGCCTTTCGTAGCCAAGCTCGACTCGCTTTTCACGGTCAGCTCCGAGATACACGGCGACAATCCGGCGCCCGATATCACGGGACTGATCGGACAGTACGCCCAAGGGAACGAGCCGGGTCACCACACGCTGTACATGTACAACTATGCCGGCGAGCCGTGGAAGGCCCAGCGACGGATCGCCGACGTGCTCTACACGCTCTACGACACCTCGCCCGAAGGAATCTGCGGCAATGACGACACGGGGCAGATGTCGGCCTGGTACGTGATGAGCTCGATGGGCTTCTATCCGGTAACGCACGGGCGGGCGGTCTATTTCGTCGGCACGCCCATTTTTCCTGAGGTAAAGCTTCGTCATGGGCGGGGCGTGCTGACGGTCCGAGCAAGCGGCGTTTCGCGCGAGAACTGCTATATCCAGTCGGCTTCGCTCAACGGACGGCCTTTCACGAAAAGCTGGCTGAGCCACGAGGAGCTTTTCGGCGGCGATGCGACCCTGACCTTCGAAATGGGAGCTCGGCCGAACCGCGATTGGGGAAGCTCGCCCGACGATCTGCCGCAGTCGATGTGCGACGAGGCTTTTGCGGAATAAGTTTCGGAATCGTTGCCTGTTCGGCGGCCGGAGTTTTCGCAAGGTCCTTTCGGCGTTTTCGGAAACAGAACGTAAATTATCTGAATAAAATGATTCGATGAAAGGGATTAATTATTTGTTTTTTATTGTATTGGCTTGCATCGTTTCGCCTCGTGCATGGGCGTTCGCCCGTCCCGATAAGGAGTACAAGGTTTTCCAGTTTCCGCGCACGGCGATTCCGCGCATCGACGGCGATTTCTCGGATTGGGAAATCGTGCCCGACTCCTACTCGGTCGGACTGTCCGAGCTGTACGACACGCACGGCGGGCGGGGAGCTCGACTCGATCCGCGCGAGTTCGACCTGACGGTGAAGGTCGGCTGGGTGGCCGGCGAGAATCGTCTCTATTTCTACGTGGAGGCCTACGACGACTGCTGGGACTTTGCCGACGAGGGACTGCGGCAGGATATTTTCGAATTGGTGGTTGATGCCGACCTGTCCGGAGGACCGTTCATCAAGGAGGACAACGGCAATCTGAACAAACTTCCGGTCTCGGACCTTCATTTCAAAGGACACGGGGCGCATGCACAGAATTACCATATCTTCACTCCGGTACAGCCCGGCAAGGATTGGGCTATGGTGTGGGGCTCGACTCCGTGGATCAAGGATTTTCCCTATGCGAACGTGGCGTACGACTACGATTTCTCGCAGGGCGAGGGCGGTACGCTCCGCATGGAGTTCTGGATCACCCCGTTCGATTATGCGGCCGTGGAGGGCATCTCGCGCTCGGTCGTGTCGCGGCTGGAAGAGAACGAGCTGATCGGCCTGTCGTGGTGCATGATCGATTTCGATACGGATAAGCCTCAGGCCGACCCGGTCATGTGTCTGTCGCACGATTTCCGCATGATTCGCGACGGGTCGTTTCTGAACGCTTTCCGACTCATGCCGCTGGAGGATGGGCTGTGTCCCGTGATCGAGGCCGATTGGACTTTCGAGGAAATCGACCGGAACCGAAGGCTTATCCGTTTCGAGGACCGGTCCCGGGGAAAGATCGAGAAGCGGCGCTGGAATTTCGGCGACGGAACCGGCTCCGACGATCCCTGCCCCGTTCACTGCTATCCGAAGGCCGGCGAGTGGACCGTCACCTTGTATGTAGAGGGACCCGACGGCTCGGACCGAAGGATCAAGGTCTGGGAAGTCGTTACCAAGTAGCCGGCTCTTACGATGGGTACGATCATGCCGTGATTCGGCTGCCGGCAGAGTTTTTTCGTACTCGGCCGGGGTGAGACTCGGCGAAAACATGCAATACGACGAAGCCGGGGAGCTGTTTTTCAGACTCCCCGGCTTTTTTATGCGCTGATCCGTGAATATGGCGGCCACGACGGAATCCAGTCGTACGTATAGACTTGAGGTATAGCGGTATAGGCAAAGGAGGCCTCGAGCTCGGCCGGCAGCTCGGATTGTTGAGAAGTGTTACAGGGTGCGCAGGAAAATGCCGGACGATTCCTCGACTCGATATCGATGTCGCGGTCTGTTCGAGTCGTATTGGGGACGGGGCGTTCGCTGGGAATCCGACGCTCGTCAGGACTGCTGAAGGCTGAGCTTTCTGATGCGGCGATGCGGTTCTGAAAAATACCTCCGGTTTTGGTTTTCGAGACAGGGTGATAAAAAGAGCATGCAGACGCGCGCGTCTGCATGCTCTTTTTTACGGAGATTCGCTTGTGTTATTTTGCAGAGTCTGCGGGTGCAGGGGCCGCTGCCGGCTCTGCGGACGGAAGAGACGAGGGCAGCAGATTCTGATTGCTTTCGATAGCCTGCTCCAATGCCTTCTCTACGCCGCTTTTGCTCGAACTGATATTGGCCGACGGCATGGTCATCGTGGCCAGCAGGCTGAGGATGACGATCGCGATGGCCAGTCCCCATGTGAACTTCTCGAGAAAATCCGCCGTTTGCCGGACTCCCATTACCTGGTTCGACGCGCCGAAGTTAGCCGCCATGCCGCTTTTGGGGCTTTGGGCCAAAACCGCAAGTATAATCAGAACACTCGCTATCAGAATCAGTACTATGCAAAAAATATACATTCTGTAAGGTTATTTAAACGTTTGTAATTTTCTTTCCCGTTCACTTTCCGGGCTTTTTCGTGTCCAACCCGGCAATAATTTCGGCAAAATAAACACTTTTTTCCGGATATAGCAAACTTAATCGGGCATAAATCTCTTTCGCTTTGGCGGAAAGCCCCTGCCGTGCGTAGATGTCGGCCAGTTCCTCCGAAATGAGCTCGGGATCTTCGCGGACCGATTCGCGGGCGAGATCCTCGCCCGCCGGAAAAGACGCCGGGTCGGGGACGATGCGATGGAACTCGCGCGACAGAAACCGGTCGATCACGTCGGCCTCGCTTGGGGCAGTTGTGTCGGGGCGGACAAGCAGAATTTCGGGCCATCCGGCAACCTGCAGGCGCAGCCGCAATCGCGGGTCCTCGACTGCCGTCCTGCTTTGCAGTATCAGCCGGGCCGTGTCGAACCAAGGATAGCGCTTCAGAATATCGGCCAGTTGGTCGTCTGTCAGCCGCTCGAGACGAACCGGCTGAACGACAGGGTGTTTCATTGTGCAAGTTACCATTGAGATACGGCTGCGTTGAATATGTCCTCGACCAACTGCTCGACGATTTCGGGTATCAGTGTGGGCTCGGCGTTCTGGAGCAGCTGATCGCTGTCGTAGGGGGCGAAAGCGGAGAACGTCTTGTCGTAGTTCTGCGACGGATCGATCGTGTTGGTGAAACGGACGCGGACGGTGATCGTCAGGTTGTTCCGGACGGCATACTCGTTGCCCGATATGGCGGCCGGCGTCGATGTGTAGTTCGTGATCTCGCCCTCGAAGTTCAGGTCGCCGCCTTCGGGAACCAGCGTCAGCCGGGTCTGGCGCGAAAAGCGGTCTTGCAGCGCCTCCGTCAGCGTGGAACTGAGTATGGGGGCGACCAGCAGCGCGTTATTCGGGAAACGGGGGATGCTGACAGTCTTGACCTCGGGCGAAATGGATGCCCCGGAAAAGGAATAGGTTACCTTGCATCCTGCAAAAAGCAAAGCGCAAGGTATCAGGAATATCAGTTTCTTTATATTAATCATCGCTTTTTGTTTTGTCGAGAATGGGTTACGACGGAGAAACGTTTTGGGCAGGCAGCTTATTTCATGGTTTGATGCAGGAATCGTCGATTCCCAGCTCTTTCATTTTTCTGTACAGCGTTCTTTCGGATATGAAAAGCTCGCGGGCCGCATCCCTGCGCTTGCCGCCGTGGTGGCGCAACGCGCGGACGATCGCTTCTCGCTGGGCCTTTTCCTTGGTCATTTCCTCGTGCGGAGGCTTGTCGATCACTTCTTCCGTATCGGTGAATATTTCTTCGGCCGGCCTGACAGGCGAGGTTACCGGATAGTTGCTGCGCGGAAGCAGGGCTGCGATGTCGCTTTTCGGGGCTTCGTACTTGCGTTCGGCGATCAGCTCGGCGAGCATCCGCTTGACATCGTTCATATCGCTGCGCAGATCGAAAAGCACTTTGTATAGCAGCTCCCGCTCGTCGCTACGGTCCTTGGCTGCGGACGGCTCCGTCAGCATGAGCACGCCGCTGCGCTCGGTCTCGACGGGCAGGTAGCGGCGCAGAATCTCTCCGGTGATCGTTCGGGTCGGCTCGATGGCCGAAATCTGCTCGGCTACGTTTTTGAGCTGACGGATATTGCCGGGCCAACTGTAGCTTTCGAGCATTTCCCTTGCCTGCTCGTCCAGCGAAATAGCCGGCATGCGGTACTGCGTTGCGATATCGACGGCAAACTTGCGGAAAAGCAGGTGAATGTCTCCTTTGCGCTCCCGCAGAGGGGGAATGAGTATGGGGACCGTGTTGAGCCGGTAATAGAGGTCTTCCCTGAAGCGTCCTTCGGCTATGGCGTTGCGCAAGTTGATGTTGGTCGCCGCGACGACCCGGACGTTGGTCTTCTGCGCTTTCGACGATCCGACGCGGATGAACTCGCCGGTTTGCAGCACGCGCAGCAGCCGGACTTGGGTCGTGTGCGGCAGCTCGGCCACTTCGTCGAGGAAGATCGTGCCTCCGTCCGCTACTTCGAAATAGCCCTTGCGACTTTCCGTAGCGCCCGTGAACGCTCCCTTCTCGTGTCCGAAAAGCTCCGAGTCGATCGTTCCGTCGGGAATGGCTCCGCAGTTGACCGCGATGTAGTTGCCGTGCTTGCGGCTGCTGTTGGCGTGGATTATTTGAGGGAAAAACTCCTTGCCTACCCCGCTTTCGCCCGTCACAAGGACCGACAAGTCGGTGGGAGCCACCCGCAAGGCTACCTCCAGCGCCCTGTTCAGCGCGTCGTTGTTGCCGATGATTCCGAAGCGCTGCTTTACTATGGTCAGATCCATGGGTCGTGTCTACGTGTTCGGTACGGTTATTCCGCTATCGGCTGAATCTGCGTCGTATCGGGCGACGAGGACTCGATCAGCGGCAGAATGTCGGGCCCGCCGTGAGTGACCGTCAGCCCGAATACAATGGCAGCCAGAGCCGCTACGGCGGCCAGAATGGCTATGATGATGAATCCGTCGGCTTTGGACTTGGGGGCTTGTCTGCCCACCGGGCGCGACGGACGGTATCCCGTGCCGGCGGGCCGTCCTTGCGGCGGCATGGGCGGCCGGGGCGGTTGGTTTCCGGGGCGGGCGTTCGGCATGGGTGTTCGGAAAGTCTGCTCTTGCCGATCTGCCGGGCCTTGCATGGGCGTGGGGCGGGTGCTGCCGTAGAGGGCGTCTTGCACGGACCGTGAAGAGGCCGGACCGCTCGGGCGGGTATCGGGCGGATATTGCGCTTCCGGCTTGCGGGCGGGCGATTGAAGAGAGGCCGTCGTAGCGACGGGCTTGTCGGGCCTTTCCGCCGGGCGCGTCTGCTGCTGAATCTTCGCCTGCCGTGCCGGCTCGGCCGAGGGAGCCGGAGACGAGGCCGGGCCGACCGGAGACGCCGTATCGGCGGGCCGAGCGGCCGCTGCTTGCGCCGGCGCGGCGCCGAGCTCCAGATAGCAGATTCCGTTGGAGTCGGTCATCAGCCTGCCGACGCCCTCGATGACATAGGCGCCCCGCGCGGCGATGCTTTCCTTGATCTCTGCGATATATTCGTCTATGACCGTCTGCGCGTCGGTCGAGTCCATGCCGTATTCGGAAACGAGCAGCTGCTGGAGCACGCCGTCGTCCTTTTTCAGAAAGGGCACGAAAACGATCGCCTCGCTGCTCTCTTTTCGGATGAACGCTCCGAAGTGAGGAACAACCAGTCGCTTGTTGGTTCGCAGGTACTCTGCTATGATTTTGTTGATCATGTTTCGGAGGTATTAAATTGTTTCCAAAAATAGGCTTTTTTCATTACAGTAGCAGACGGCGCTGCAAATTCGGACCGCAAAATCCTTGCGGAAAAGGCGCGAAGCGCGCGGATCGGATTATTTCGGGCGAATTTTCCGGCGGATTGTTGTTTTTGTCGCAAGGAATTATCTTCTTTGCATTGTTAATTATTTTATCGATGTAATCGATTCGGATCGGCTTTTGATTGGGGGATGTAGCTGATTCGGATCGGTTCAGATAAATCGAATCGGCTGATGAAGAACAAGTATATCGATCTGATCGAGCAGACTTTCGAGTTTCCTCAGGATGAGTTTTCGGTGACGGACAACGAACTGAATTTTCACGAGGTTCCGCTGATGGACGTAATCAAGCAATACGGAACGCCGTTGAAGATCACCTATCTGCCGAAGATCACCTCGCAGATACAGAGGGCCAAGCGCCTTTTCAACGTGGCGATGGCCAAGGTCGACTATAAGGGCAGCTATAACTATTGCTATTGTACCAAGAGCTCGCACTTCTCGTTCGTGCTGGAGGAGGCGCTCAAGAACGACATCAATCTCGAAACGTCGTCGGCCTACGACATCCATATCATCAACGCGCTGTACGACGGCGGCGTGATCGATAAGGGAATCTATATCGTATGCAACGGGTTCAAGCGCCCGCAGTATGTCGAAAACATCGCTTCTCTGGTCAACGGAGGTTTCGAGAATACGATTCCGATCATCGACAACAAGGAGGAGCTCGAGTTGCTCGACGCGGCGATCGACACCCGGTGCAAAATCGGTATCCGGATCGCTTCGGAGGAGGAGCCGAAGTTCGATTTCTATACGTCGCGACTGGGTATTCGATACAACGACATCGTCGAGTATTACCGTGCGAAAATCAAGGGGAACAAGAAGTTCAGGCTCAAGATGCTGCACTTCTTCATCAATACCGGAATCAAGGATACCGCGTATTACTGGAATGAGCTGAGCAAGTGCCTGAACGTTTATTGCGAGCTGAAGAAAATCTGCCCGGAGCTCGACTCGCTGAATATCGGAGGCGGTTTCCCGATCAAGAACTCGCTCGCCTTCGACTACGACTACGAGTATATTACCGAGGAGATCGTCGCCCAGATCAAGAACATATGCAATCAGGCCGGAATCGACGAGCCGAACATTTTCACCGAATTCGGATCGTTCACCGTCGGCGAGAGCGGCGCGACGCTTTTCTCGATTATCAATCAGAAGCAGCAGAACGACCGCGAGTGCTGGTACATGATCGACAGTTCGTTCATGACGACGCTGCCCGACATCTGGGGAATCAACCAACGGTACATTCTGCTCGCCGTCAATAACTGGGACCGCGAGTATCAGCGGGTTTTCCTCGGAGGGCTGACCTGCGACAGCGAGGACTATTACAACGGGGAGTCGCACTCGAACGCGATCTTTCTGCCGAAACTGGGGGGAGGACCGCAGTATATCGGCTTTTTCCATACGGGAGCCTATCAGGAGTCCGTCGGCGGCTACGGCGGCATTCAGCATTGCCTGATCCCTGCGCCGAAGCACATCATCATCGATCGCGACAAGAGCGACAACGAGTACTACACCCGGTTGTTCGCCAAGGAGCAGAGCTACCGGTCGATGATGCGGATTCTGGGCTATTGACCTTCTGACGGAGACATGTGTGCGCGAGGCGGGAATCCCGCCTCGTTTCATAGTCGGGGCTTGTGTCGGTTTTTCGCGTAGCCGGATGGCGTCGCGGCCAGGCTGGCATGGAACTTCCTGCCGTCAGGAGAAAAGCGGATCGATGAAAAGACGGCTTTCCGACTGGCGGTAACGGAGCGGGTGCGGAATGAACGTCTGCCGCATGGCGATCGAGGACCGACCGCACGAGTGTCATAGCCGTAACATCCTCGCCGGGCTCGGAAGACATGCTTCCGGAAGATAGAGCGCGTCGATCCTGAAGTCTCTGTCGGATATATGGAAGCGATTCCGCTCGCGCCGTGTCCTTATCGTTCGTGCAGAGACGAAGCGAGCTTCTCGCGCCATTGCACCGGGATTTCGACCGACTTCTGACGCTCGAAATCGAATGCGACCAGTACCGTCGTGCACTCGGTTCTCACTTCGCGGGCGCGGGTATCGACGATCTGTTGCCTGAGCGTAAAGCTCTTATGGCCGATCCGGTCGACGCATGTCGTGACGACGATCGGGTCTTCCATCCGAATCTGTCCCCGGTAATCGGTGTGGGTCGAGACCATAATCAGTCCCTCGGATTTCCATACGGGCTTCAGGCCGAGCACGCGGCGGAAAAAGTCGCTTTTGCCCAGATCGAAGTAGTGTTGCTGGTTGACGTTATTGACGTGTCCCAGCATATCGATGTCGGCAAAGCGCATTTGGATTTTCGTTTCGGTCATCGCTTACGGTCGGATTACGTTCACTTCTCCGGAGAGGCCTACGCGGATGATCGAGGAGGCTTTGCGCGTAGGATGCCCTTCGAGCGACGGGTCGACGATCAGGTCCACTCCCTGCTTGATCTCTTGCGAGATTTCGCTGTACGTGCGCGGAGCGGGCTGGCCCGAGACGTTGGCCGACGTGGATACCAGAGGCCGGTTCAGCTTGCGGATCAGTTTTTTGCAGAACTCGTGCTCGGGAATCCGGATGCCGAGCGTACCCTCCTCGGGGATCAGGTTCTCGGCGACGGCGCAGGCTCCCGGCAGGATCAGCGTCAGCGGCTTGTCGGCCACTTCGTACAGTTGCCATGCGATATCGGGAACCTTCTTGATATAGAGCGACACTTTGTCGGGGTGATCCAGCAGTACGAGCATGCTTTTTTTCTCGCCGCTTCGCTTGAGCCGGTAGATGCGCTCGACGGCTTCGTCGTTGGTCGCGTCGCATCCGATGCCCCAGACCGTGTCCGTCGGATAGAGTATGATGCCGCCTTTGCGCAACACTTCGAGAGCCTGATAAATCGGTTCGTCTGTCATATTCTCACATCGGTTTGAGCCGCACAAAAGTACGCTTTTTTTTGTCTATTTTTAAAAAAGGGCTTAGCTTTGTACTCCTGAAAAACAAAAAACGAACCGGAACACACTATGGGAAGAGCATTTGAATATCGTAAGGCGCGCAAGTTGAAAAGATGGGGCAATATGGCCCGTACGTTCACCAAACTCGGCAAGGAGATCGCCATAGCCGTCAAGGCGGCCGGTCCCGACCCGGCGGGTAATACGCGCTTGCGGGTTCTGATTCAGAATGCCAAAGCCGCCAACATGCCCAAGGAGAACGTCGAGCGGGCGATCAAGCGAGCTACCTCGAAGGAGATGGGCGACTACAAGGAGATGGTGTACGAAGGGTATGCTCCGTTCGGCATCGCGATGGTGATCGAGACGGCAACCGACAATACGACCCGCACGGTGGCCAATGTGCGGAGCTATTTCAACAAGGCCGGGGGCTCGCTCGGCACGACGGGATCGGTGGATTTTCTGTTCGATCATAAGTGCGTTTTCAAGATGACCAAGCAGGACGGTATCGATCTGGACGAGCTGGAACTGGAACTGATCGACTGCGGGGTGGACGAGGTGTTCGCCGACGGCGAGGAGATCGTCATATACGGTCCGTTCGAGGCCTACGGCGCGATTCAGAAATATATCGAGGATCACGGCTACAATCTGATCAGCGGAGAGTTCGAGCGCATTCCGCTCGATACGAAGGAAGTGACGCCCGAGCAGCGCGAGTCGATCGAGAAGCTGATCGAGAAGTTCGAGGAAGACGAGGACGTGACCAACGTGTTCCATAATATGAAAGAGGCTGAGAGCGAGGAGTAAACCCTCGTGTGTGAACTCAAGGAGAGCGGGAGATACGGTCATATCTTCCGCTTCTTGTTTTCCGGCTGTTTTTCGGTTCGTGCCGTGTGTACGTTTGGTTTTGTCGGCGACATATGTGGGCGTAGGGTTGCGGCGAAAGGTTGTATCGGCTCCGTTTCTCGGCGAAAAATCGCATGCTGTCGGGCTGTTATTGCCACGTTCCGTTTTTTTGCCAACTTTGTATTGTCGCCGTGCGGAGGAAAAGCCGGCGCTTAACCGATAAATCGAAAGAAAATACCGCATGAGACGGATCGGAGTTCTGTTGTTCGGCTGGCTGACGGCGTCGGTGGCCCTGTTCGAGCCTTTGCGTTTGGAAGGAAAGGTATCGAAGTCTGTGGACGTATGCGTATACGGGGGAACGTCGGCCGGGGTTATTGCCGCGTACGCGGCCCGGCAATCCGGTAAAAGCGTATTGTTGATCGAGCCGGGGAGGCATTTGGGAGGCATGAGTTCCGGCGGGCTCGGCTATACCGATATAGGAAACAAATATGTGGTCCGGGGCCTTGCCCTCGATTTCTATCGTCGTTTGGGCCGGCATTACGGCAAGTTCGAACAATGGATTTTCGAACCTAAGGCGGCGGAGGCGGTTTTCAACGAGTATATCGAGAGAGCGGGAGTCGAGGTTTGGTACGAGAGCCGGATCCTGAGCGCCGCCGTTACGGACGGGATGATCCGTAGCATCCGGTTGGAGAATTCCGTTTCGCCGAGCCGGCGACTCCGGCGCGAAGTGCGCGCAAAGGTATATATCGATTGCAGTTACGAGGGCGACCTGATGGCCCGGGCAGGAGTCGGCTATTCCGTCGGTCGGGAGGACAACGGGCGTTACGGCGAGACTTACAATGGCGTTCAGCTGATGGACAGACATCAGTTTCCTGACGGAATAGACCCTTATGTGATCGAGGGCGATTCGTCCAGCGGACTGTTGTACGGAATCAGTCCGGAACCGGTCGAAGCCAACGGAACGGCCGACCGGAAAGTGCAGGCGTACAATTACCGTATTACGTTGACCGACCGGCCCGGAAACAGGGTGGAGATCACCAAGCCGGACCATTATGATCCGCAGCGATACGAGTTGCTTCTGCGGCTCAAGCGGCGTCAGTCGTGGCAGTCGCTTCGCGATGTTTTCATCTGGAACGAAATGCCGAACGGCAAGACGGACATAAATAACTTCGGAGGGTTCTCGACGGATGTGATCGGCGAGAACTGGAATTATCCCGAGGCCGGATATTCTGAGAGGGAGCGTATCAGGAAGTTTCACGAAGATTACACCAAAGGACTGCTCTATTTTATCGGTCACGATCCGCGTATTCCCGATTCCGTTCGGCGCGAAATGCAGCGGTGGGGCTATCCGGCCGACGAGTATGCCGACAACGGGTACTGGTCTCATCAGTTGTATGTCCGCGAAGCGCGGCGCATGGTCGGCGAACTCGTCATGACGCAGCATCATTGCGAGGGAAGGCAGGTTGTGCCGGATCCGGTCGGCTGGGCCGCTTACGGAATGGATTCGCACAATTGCGATCGCCATGTGGTCGGCGGTATGGTTAAGAATGAAGGGAACGTGGAGATAGCGCTCGCCGCTCCCTACCCCATTTCCTACCGCGCTATCACGCCGAAGCGCGACGAGGTCGGGAATTTGTTGGTTCCCGTGTGCTTGTCCGCATCCCATATCGCGTACGGATCAATCCGGATGGAACCCGTTTTCATGGTTTTGTCTCAGTCCGCTGCCATTGCGGCCTGCCTTGCGATCGACCGGCACGATGGATGCGTTCAGGATGTCGATGCCGCAACCGTCATGGAAAGATTACTCCGCGATCCTCTCGCAGACGGGAGTCGGCCCGATATTTTCGTCGATAACCGTGATGCGTCGTCGATCGTCGTGAACGGCGAATGGGAAACGGTCGCGAATCCATGGAGGGCATACGGTCCCGATTATCTTTCGGACCAATCGGCCGGCACGCTTCCGAAATCGGTGCGCTACGTGCCGGAGATCGTGTCGGAAGGGCTGTACGACGTATACCTGTACGTTCCTAAAATACCGGGCGGATCTTCCCTGCTTCCTGTCACCGTATACGACGGCAAGGAATCGAGTCGGACATGCATTCGGGCGGGTGAAATCGTCGTGACGGGACAAACCGGAGGCGAATGGGTCCGGGTCGGCCGATACAGATTCTCCGCCGGGAACCGGGGCTATGTGGAGGTGTCCAATAAAGGGGCCGACGGAACGGTGGTGGCCGATGCCGTCTTGTTGGTTTATGCCGATTCGGATGACCGGTAGGCAGCGGATGCGCGTGCGGTGGCGTGTCGGCTCGGGCCGTCCGTGTGCGACATGCGGAGAGTCGTTCGGTTCCGAAGCACGTTCTTCTTGCGGTAGCGGACGGAAAGCATCCGCTCTCCATTCGGGGCGAACGAGTGTGCGATGCTCCGTGCTGCCGGTTTCTTCGTTATCGGGCGTCGCTTCGTTTGGAGCGCTCGTATGAGCCGATGATCAGCCGGATCGGCAGATCGTGGCCGAGATAGTTCCATACCCATCCCCAAAAAACCTTGATCTTGCCTTGTATTCCGAGCAGAAACATGATGTGCACGAAAGACCAGGTAAGCCATGCGACGAAACCGCCGAACTGAATGTTTTTCCATTCGACGAACGCACGATTGCGCCCCACCGTCGCCATGACGCCCATGTTGCGATAGCGATACGGTTTCATCTCTTTCCCCCTGAAAGAGGACATCAGGTTTTTGGCCAAGTGCTTCCCTTGCGAGATGGCGACTCTCGCCAGTTGCGGATGTCCGTTTTCGTACGGCAGATCGTCGTGCATGATGGACAGATCGCCGATAGCGAAAATATCGTCGTATCCCTTGACCCGGTTGAAAGCATCGACGCCGATGCGGTTTCCGCGCTCGGGCTTCTCCTGATCGATCCCTTCGATCGTACTGCACTTGATGCCGCTGGTCCAGACTAGGTTGCACGTCGGAATGCGCTCGCCGTCGTCGAAAACGGCATGGCCTTCCCTGTAGTCGGTCATCTTCTTGTTCAGCAGCACTTCGATCCCTTTGCGCTTCAGCGTACCAAGCGCTTCGGCCGAGGTTTTTTCCGACATGGCGGCTAAAATGCGGTCCTGACCTTCCACCAGATAGATATGCATGTGGGACATGTCGAGGCGCGGATAGTCGCGCGGCATGACGTACCGGCGCATTTCGGCCAGCGCCCCGGCGATCTCGACGCCCGATGCGCCGCCCCCGACGATCACGACGTTGAGTCTCGATACGCGCTCGGCGTCCGTAGCGGCCGTCACGGCCAGCTCGAAATTGCGCAGAACCCGGTTGCGGATGTTCAGCGCGTCGGTGATGTTCGACATGGCCAGCGCCTCCCGCTTGACCGCGTCGATACCGAAAA
This sequence comes from uncultured Alistipes sp., assembly GCA_902491835.1. Lineage (GTDB taxonomy): Bacteria > Bacteroidota > Bacteroidia > Bacteroidales > Rikenellaceae > Alistipes_A. Next base: position 29,253 of record CABUJP010000005.1, read on the forward strand.
AGTTCGGCACGCAACCCGTGGCCAGGATCAGATAGTCGTATTCGACCTCTCCGGCGGTGGTCCGCAGTATTTTGCGGGTCGGATCGACGCTTTCGATATAGGCCATCCGGAAATAGAAGTCCTTCCAACCGTTGAATATCTTGCGGAACGGAAAGGCGATGTCCCCCACATTGAGCTGCGAGCTGGCCACCTGGTAAAGCAGCGGCTTGAACATGTGGTAATTGTGCTTGTCGATCAGTACGACCTGACAGCGGGTGCGGCGCAAGGCCCGGATGACCGCGAGACCTGCGAATCCGCCGCCTACGACGACGATGCGTTTTTTGCTTGTGTGCGGAATATTGAGTGCCATGATCGGTGTCATTCGGTTTGCATATCGTCCGTTTCGTGCAAAAAGTCTGCCGGTCGCTCTGCGCGTCGGACCAGTCCACGCTCGGCGGCGAGGCGTTCCATGAAAGCGAACGCCTCGTCGTAGTCGTTGGCGATCGCGCCGTCGAGGATCGCGTCCTTGATCGCGCTTTTGATCTCCCCTACTTCCCGGCATGGCGGGAGGCCGTATAGCTGCATGATCAGCTCCCCAGTAATCGGCGGCTGGAAGTTGCGTATGCGGTCTTTTTCTTCGATTTCGCGCAGCTTGGTTCGCACGAGCTCGAAATTCCGCAGATAGCGCCTGACTTTGGCGTCGTTGGCCGAAGTGATGTCGGCCTCGCAAAGCGTCATCAGATCGTCGATGTCGTTCCCGGCCTCGAAAAGCAGTCGCCGGACGGCCGAGTCGGTCACGATCTCTTCGGAGAGAATGATCGGTCGCAGATGCAGGAAAACCAGCTTCTGGACGTATTTCATTTTCTCGTTCATCGGCAGCCTCAGTGAGCGGAAGACGGAAGGAACCATTTTGGACCCGACGACCTCGTGGCCGTGAAAGGTCCAACCGGCCTTGGGGTCGAAAGCCTTCGTGCGGGGCTTGCCTATGTCGTGCAGCAGGGCGGCCCACCTCAGCCACAGGTCGTCGCTGCGACGGGCGACATTGTCGAGGACTTTCAGCGTGTGGACGAAATTGTCTTTGTGCGACCGTCCTCCGATTCTCTCGACGCCTTTGAGCCGGGCGAGTTCCGGGAAAATCAGCGGAAGAAGCCCCGTGCGGTCGAACAGGTTGAACCCGACGGACGGTACGGGCGAAAGCATGATCTTGTTCAGCTCCGTGGCGATCCGCTCTTTCGATACGATAGCGATCCGCTCCTTGTTGCGCTCGATCGCGTCGAACGTTTCGGAATGGATGTCGAAGCCGAGCTGGGCGGCGAAACGCACCGCCCGGATCATCCGCAGCGGATCGTCCGAAAACGTGACGTCCGGATCGCAGGGTGTGCGGATCAGCCGGCGCTCCAGATCGCCCGTGCCGTCGAACGGATCTACCAGCTCGCCGAACGTCGCGGCGTTCAGGGAAAAAGCCATCGCATTGATCGTGAAGTCCCGGCGGAGCTGGTCGTCCTCGATCGTGCCGTCCTCGACGATCGGCTTGCGCGAGTCGGCCCGGTACGACTCCTTGCGCGCTCCGACGAACTCCACTTCCCACGCTCCGCAGCGCAGCATGGCCGTGCCGAAGTTCTTGAACACCGACACGCGGCTGCCCGTGCGGCGGCCCATCGCTTCGGCCACCTCGATTCCGCTGCCTGCGACGACGACGTCGATGTCGGTGCATGGCCTGTGCAGGAACCAGTCGCGTACGTAGCCGCCGATAACGAATGCCTGCACGCCTTTCGCATCGGCGATTTCGCCTATGCGGCGGAAAAGCGGGTCTCGGAGGGCTGCGTTCATCGGGCGTCGGCTTTCAGTTGCTTCAAGTAAAGTTGGATCGTATTCTCGAATCCGAGATAGATCGCGTCGCATATCAGCGCGTGCCCGATCGATACTTCGAGCAGATTCGGGATTCGCTCGGCGAAAAAGCGCAGATTCTCAAGGCTCAGGTCGTGCCCGCCGTTGACTCCCAGCCCGCAGCGTACCGCCTCGCGGGCCGTCTCGACATACGGGGCGATGGCCGCTTCGCGGTCGGCTGCGTAGCCTTTGGCATACGCCTCGGTGTAGAGCTCGATGCGGTCGGCTCCGGCTTCGGCCGCCGCTGCGACCAGCTCGGGACGCGGGTCCAGAAAGACGGACGTCCGGATGCCGGCGCTCCGGAACCGGCCGATCACCTCGCGCAGGAAAGCCTGATGCTTCACGGTGTCCCATCCGGCGTTCGACGTAATCGCGTCGTGGGCGTCGGGTACGAGCGTGACCTGCGTCGGACGGACCTCGAGCACCAGATCGACGAAAGGACCGATCGGATTTCCCTCGATATTGAGCTCGGTTGCGATCGCGCGTTTGATATCGCGTACGTCCGCGTAGCGGATATGCCGCTCGTCGGGTCTCGGGTGGACCGTGATGCCCTGCGCCCCGAAGCGCTCCGCGTCGAGAGCCGCCTTGACGACGTTCGGCAGATCGCCTCCCCGGGAATTGCGCAGCGTGGCGATCTTATTTATGTTCACACTCAGCTTTGTCATATTTTTCCTTAATTTTGCGTGGGTAAAGTTACACACTTTTTAATTAATCGGCGTTTTATGGATATCGTTTTGTACAGTCGTCCGCAGTCCTCCTATACGGCGGAGGATGTCGCCGCGCTTTTCGATGCGCTGGACCGCAGCGGCATGGGCTGGCGGGTCAACAGGGACTTTGCCTCGCTGGCCGAATCGCTCGCCGGCCGGTCGTTCGCTCCGGACGAATTGTATGACGACGCCTCGCAGATCGACGACCGGGCTCAGGTCATGGTCAGCTACGGCGGAGACGGAACGTTTCTCGATTGCGTCCGGATGCTCGGCGGCCGTCCCGTGCCGATCATAGGGATCAATTCGGGACGGTTGGGTTTTTTGGCCAACGTGTCGAAAAGGCATTTGGAGACCGCATTCCGGGACTTGAGGAAGGGGAACTATTCCGTGGTGTCTCGGACGCTGATCCGGGCCGAGGGCGATTTCGGAAGCAGCCCGGAATATCCGTTCGCATTCAACGAGTTGGCCGTTCAGCGCCAGAGTCCGAACATGATTTCGATCACGGTTTTCGTCAACGACGAGATGATCGCCACCTACTGGGGTGACGGGGTGCTGGTCTCCACTCCTGCCGGGTCGACGGCTTATTCGCTCAGCGTCGGCGGCCCGGTCGTCGCGCCGGACTGCCGTTGCTTTCTGATCTCGCCGATCGCGCCGCACAATCTGACGATGCGGCCCGTCGTTATTCCCGATACGGCCGTTATCCGGGTCTGCGTGGCGACGCGGGGAGCCGATTTCTCCGTCTCGCTCGACAATCAGACCTACTCGGCCGCGGACGGGGCTTCGTTCCGGATCGTCAAGGCCCGTAAGTCGATTTTTTTGGTCCGTCTTCAAAATATATCGTTCTACGATACGTTAAGGAATAAAATGATGTGGGGAATCGACAGCAGGGAACCGTGTCGAACCGGGAGGTAATCGGACGAATCTCCCGGACGTATAGGATATTTCACGGTAATAATGCTATATTTGCACTTTAATCGAACGTAACCGAATGAACCAGGCAGGCCCCGAAAATATTCCCCGACACGTAGCCGTCATCATGGACGGCAACGGCCGATGGGCCAAAGAACGCGGACAGGAAAGGGTCTACGGCCATGTCAACGGAGTGGAGAGCATGCGGAGGGTGATTCGCTCCGCCATGAAGTGGGGAGTGAAGTATCTGACGGCCTATGCCTTCTCGACCGAGAACTGGGGGCGTCCCCGGGAGGAAGTCGATGCGTTGATGGAGCTGTTGTGCAGGACGATTGCCAATGAGACCGACGAGTTGGACGCCAACGGTGCGCGGATACGCTTTATCGGGCAGACGGACGTGCTGTCGGACGTCGTGCGGGAGTCGATCTCGCGCAGCGAGCGGAATACGATGCACAACGACAGGCTCCACTTGATCATCGCGCTCAATTACAGTTCCCGCTGGGAGATTGCGCGCATGGCGCAGCGCGTTGCGGCGCAGGTGCGCGACGGCGACTTGCGGGTTTGCGACATCGATGCCGAGGTCGTTTCGCGCAATCTCGAGACGGCCGGTATTCCCGATCCCGATCTGCTGATCCGAACGAGCGGAGAATTGCGACTGAGCAATTTCCTGCTGTGGCAGCTTTCGTACAGCGAGCTTTACTTTACGGAGACTTACTGGCCCGATTTCGACGAGGCTCAGTTCGACCGGGCGATCGAGGAGTATCGGAAAAGAGAGCGCCGGTACGGAGTATTAACTAAATAGTGTACATTACATTCAGCGTAGCAAATGAGAAACAGACTAAGGATTCTGACGATCGCTTTGTTTTCACTGGCAAGCGTTCCCGCAGCGGCTCAGATCGACTCGACGGCTCAGGTTCGGAATGCTCCGATGCTCGATTACGAACATCCCAAGCAATATATTATCAACAAGGTGAAGGTCAGCGGGATCAAGTATCTCGATCCGGAGGTCGTGGCTTCGATGTCGGGCCTTACCAAGGGCGACACGATCATGATACCGAGCGACTATCTGTCGTCCACGCTGAAGAAAATGTGGAACCAGCGGATCTATTCCGACGTGCAGATACTTACGGAGCCCGTAGGCGACAGCGTCAATATCGAGATCGTTCTCAGGGAGAGACCCCGGGTTTATGACTGGAAGATAGAGGGAGTCCGCAAGGGACAGATGAGCGAGCTGCTCGAAACGCTCAAGCTGAAGAAGGGCGGCGAGCTTTCCGATTTTGTCCTGAACAGCTCGAAAGACGCCATTCGCAAGTATTTCGCCGAGAAAGGATTCTACAATGCGGACGTCAGCGTGCGGCTCGAGAACGATACGACGCTCGAGAACGTCGTGAACGTGTTCTTCGTCGTCGACCGCAAGAACAGGGTCAAGATCGGCAAGATCGATTTCGAGGGCAATACGGCGCTCTCCGACCGGCAGTTGCGCCGCTCGTTCAAGAAAACGCACCAGAAGAGTATCAACATATTCAAAGGAGCCAAGTACAAGGAAAAGGACTACGAAGAGGACAAGGAGAACCTGATCGACTTCTACAACTCGCGGGGTTACCGCAATGCGAAGATTCTCAGCGACTCCGTGTACCGGATCAACGACAAGCGGATCGGAATCGCCCTGAAAGTCGACGAGGGGAATAAGTTCTACTACCGAAACGTGTCGTGGACCGGCAACAGCGTCTACGAGACGCGGCAGCTGAACGACATGCTCGGAATCAGCAAGGGCGAGACTTACGACAAGAAAACGCTCCACAAAAGACTGGGTATCGGCAAGCATGCCGACTACGAGGACATGTCCTCGATCAGCTCGCTGTATCAGAACAACGGCTATCTGTTCTCTAGCATCGATCCCGGCGAAGTGGTCGTCGGAGAGGACTCGATCGATATCAACGTGAAGATATTCGAGGGTAAGCAGGCCAAGATCAACGAGGTCAAGATTTCCGGAAATCACCGGGTCAACGACCGGGTGATTCGTCGCGAGCTGTACGTGCGGCCCGGTGAGTTGTACAACCGTGCGCTGCTGATGCAGACGATCCGTCAGCTGAACCAGATGCAGCACTTCGACCCGGAGAAGACGAGTCCGGGCATCGATTTGGTTCCCAATTCCAACGAGCTGGTCGATATTTCGTTCCCGCTCGAGGAGGTGGCCAGCGACAAGTTCGAGATATCGGGCGGTTGGGGCTCCAACATGTTCGTCGGCTCGGTCGGCGTGCAGTTGAACAACGTGTCGCTGAAAAACTTCTTTAAGGGAAGCGAGTGGCGTCCCTACCCTCACGGGCAGAACCAGCAGCTGGCTATCCGGGGACAGACCAACGGCTCTTACTACAAGGCTATTTCTCTGAACTTCACCGAACCGTGGCTCGGCGGCAAGAAGCCCAACTCGCTGACCGTCGGCCTGTACTACTCGGACGAGACGGACGCCTATTACGCATGGCAGTCCGGAAACCGGCACTTCCGCACGATCGGCGTGTCGGTGGGTATCGGCCGCCGGCTCTCGTGGCCCGACCGCTATTTCACCATATATAACGAGATCAGTTATCAGGCATACAATCTGAAAGATTGGTCGAGCTTTCTGGTAACCAACGGTACGTCGAACATCTTCGCGCTGAAAACGGTGCTCGCCCGCAATTCGGTCGACTCGCCGATCTATCCGCGTACGGGTTCCGAGTTCTCGCTGTCGCTGACGCTGACGCCGCCCTACTCGCTGTTCCAGAAGAACGTCGATTATGCCGACCCGAACCTTCCGGACTACAAGCGGTACAAGTGGATCGAATATCACAAGTGGCAGTTCAAGGCCCAGTGGTACTACCCGCTGACCAACAACAACAAGCTGGTGCTGATGGCCCGCGCCGAAATGGGGTATTTGGGCTCTTACAACAAGAACAAGCCGTCGCCTTTCGAGGGATTCGACGTGGGCGGCGACGGTATGTCGGGATACAATGTATACGGCGTGGAGATCGTCGGCCTGAGAGGCTACGAGAACAGCGCGCTGACTCCCTATACCTATACGGCCGACGGTCGTGCGGACTATGCTCGCGCCTACAACAAGTACACGATGGAGATACGCTACCCGTTTATCCTGAAGCCGTCGTCCACGATCTATGGTCTGGTATTTGCGGAAGGCGGTAACGCATTCAAGTCGTGGAAAGAGTTCGATCCGTTCCTGATCAAGCGGTCGATCGGCGTCGGCGCCCGAATTTATCTGCCGATCGTCGGCATGCTCGGAATCGATTGGGGATACGGGTTCGACAAGGCGGTCGGACAGACCGAGCGTAGCGGCAGCCAAGTCCATTTCATTATCGGTACTCAGTTCTAACTTAACGGGATACGGCTATGAAAAAGCTTATTGTTTTGTTTGTTTTGGCCATAGCTGCTACGGGCAGCGTGCAGGCCCAGAGTAGCTACGTATTCGTCGATTCGGAAGCGATTTTCAAGTCGCTGGACGATTACAACGCGGCTATCAAGCAGTTGGACGACCTGTCGGCCCAATACCAGAAGAATATCGACGAGGCGTATGCCACGCTCGACCAGATGTACGAGACCTACCAGTCTCAGAAGGGCTATCTGTCCGAGATCAACCGCAACGCGCGGGAGGAGGAGATCATCAAGCGCGAGAAGGATATCAAGAAGTATCAGCAGGAAGTTTTCGGTCCCGAGGGCGATTTGATCAAGAAGCGCCTCGAGCTGATCAAGCCGATACAGGAGCGCGTCTTCGCCGCCATTAACCAGTATGCCGAGGCCAACCAAATCACGATGGTGATCGATAGGGCGAACAATCAAACGCTGCTTTATTACGCTCCGGCCTTGGATAAAACGAATGCAATTATTACCTTGCTGAAACAATAATTAACTTAATGTCATTTATGAAAACACTTTTTAAGCTGACTTTGGCCTTGGCTGTTGTCGCTGCATGCGGTTCGACCGCTTCAGCCCAGAAATTCGGATACATTAATATGGCCGAGTTGGTGACCCTGATGCCGGAAAGCGATTCCGCTTCCGTGAAACTGCAGGCATTGCAGAAAGAGCTGGGCGACCAGCTGGATGCCGTACAGGTAGAGTTCAACACCAAGTATCAGGAATACCAGAAAAATCAGGCGACCTATTCCGAGGCGGTCAATCAGCTCAAGACCAAGGAGCTGAACGACCTGCAGAATCGTTATCAGGAATTGCAGCAGGTCGCTTCCCAGCAGTTCCAGAAAACGCAGGGCGATCTGCTCACCCCGATTTACGACAAGGCCCAGAAGGCCGTTGAAAAGGTGAGCAAGGACAATGGTTTTACGCTGGTGTTCAACGTTACCTCCGACCCTTTGGCCTACTACAATTCGGCTACGGTGACGGATGTGCTCCCGCTGGTGAAAAAGGAGCTCAATCTGAAGGATAAGCCGGCTGCCGAGCAGGCGACGACACCCGCTCAGTAGTGCCGATAGCGTAATCGAACAAAAGACCGGGCGCGTTCGGAAGAACGC
>CABUJP010000006.1:0-36670 GCA_902491835.1 uncultured Alistipes sp.
GATTGATCGCGTAACCCGTCGGACCGCCCAGCGAAAGGCCGATCGCCCAGACCGCGAACGCGACCGGCAGGGCGCCGACCGAGCCCAGACCCACGGGCAACGTGGAAATATTGTCCGACAGCGTGATCTCTCCGACGGTAATGTAAAAGATGATGAACAGCAACGAGAACGTCCCGATCAGCTCGGTGAGAAAATTCCAGCCGGCGCGCCGAATTTCCGGAGCCGTACAGAAAACGGCCAGCTTGGTCCGAGGGTCCGGCGTAGCCTCGAAATGGGGCCTGTAGGCCAGCCAGACCAGAACCGCCCCAAGCGCGGCTCCGATCATCTGGGCCGACACGTACGGAAGCACCCGCTCCCAAGGAAACTGTCCCGTCAGCGCAAAGGCGAACGTAACGGCCGGGTTCAGGTGAGCGCCGCTGTAAGGGGCCGCCACGACGACCCCGACGAACACGGCCAACGCCCATGCCGTCGTAATGACCATCCAGCCCCCGGCATGTCCCTTGGTCTTGTCAAGCACCACATTGGCGACCACGCCGTCGCCCATCAGGATCATAAGCATCGTCCCGAGTAACTCCGCTGTAAAAGGTGTCATAGCTCCATTGTATTGTTTCGTACGGAAATGATCTTTCTTCCGTTTCGCCCTTCCGCTTCCCGCGCCGGGCTCGCATCGGGCACGATACGAGTGCCGGCACCCCGAACGGGCGCAGCGCCCGGCGCGCCATGCTTTTTCATGTCAGGTCGGACCGGCAGTCATCTCCCGCCCGCGAGCAGAACTCGAAGAACGATTCGGCCTCGTCGCTCCGCTCCGCCTTGCCGACCGGAAAGGTAGCAATGCAAAGCGATACGCTTCGTCAGTCGTCCTTGGCCCAGCCTCCGGCGCGGCCGACGGCTTCATGCCAGCGCTCGATCCTGCGCTCGGCCTCGGCCTGCGGCATTTCGGGCTCGAACCGTCGCTCGACCTCGGCGTAGCGGCCGATCTCTTCCGTATCCTTCCAGAAGCCGACGGCCAGCCCGGCCAGATAGGCCGCTCCCATCGCCGTCGTTTCCAGAATCTTCGGCCGGACGACTCCGCCGCGCGTCAGGTCGGACTGGAACTGCATCAGGAAATTGTTCGCCACGGCTCCCCCGTCCACTTTCATTTCCGTCGAGCGCCGCGTCGCGTCGTGCTCCATGGCCCGGATCACATCGTAGACCTCGAAAGCGATGCCCTCGAGCGCCGCACGGACTATATGGGCCCTCGTCGTTCCTCGCGTCAGGCCGACCAAAAGCCCCCGCGCGTACTGGTCCCAGTAGGGTGCGCCCAGGCCCGTCAAGGCCGGAACGAAATAGACTCCGTCGCTGTCGGCGACCGACAGTGCCAGTTCCTCGGTCTCGTGCGCCGAGCGGACGATTTCCAAGCCGTCGCGCAGCCATTGAATCGCGGCCCCGCCGACGAAAACGCTCCCCTCGAGCGCATAAGTCACCTGCTCTCCGATCTTCCATGCGATCGTAGTCAGCATTCCGTTCTGGGAAAAAACCGGCCGGTCGCCCGTATTCATCATCACGAAACAGCCCGTTCCATAGGTCGTCTTGGACATGCCTTGCTCGACGCAAAGCTGTCCGAAAAGAGCGGCCTGCTGGTCGCCGGCTATGCCCGAAATGGGTATTTTGGTCGAAAAAAGCGTCGTAGCCGTATCGCAGTAGACTTCGCTGCTGGCCTTCACCTCGGGCAGAATCGCCCGGGGAATATCGAACAATTCGAGCAGATCGTCGTCCCACTGCTGCGTGTGGATATTGAAGAGCATCGTGCGCGACGCGTTCGACACGTCGGTCACATGCGCCCCACCCCGCGTAAACCGCCAGACCAGCCAGCTGTCGATCGTTCCGAAGCAGAGCTTGCCCTTCTCCGCGCGCTCGCGCACGCCCTCGATGTTATCGAGAATCCACTTGATCTTGGTCGCCGAGAAATAGGCGTCCAGAATCAGGCCGGTCTTCTGATGAATCGCCTGCTCGTAGCCCTTGCTCTTGAGCTCCTCGCAATAGGCGGCGGTCCGGCGGTCCTGCCACACAATCGCGTTATAGACCGGCAGCGATGTCTCCCGATCCCAGATCACGGTCGTTTCCCGCTGGTTGGTGATCCCTATGCAGGCGATGTCCAGCCCGGTCAGGTTCGCCTTGGCGACCGCCTCGGCGGCTACCGACGACTGGGTGTACCATATTTCCGAGGCATCGTGCTCGACCCATCCGGGACGGGGAAAAATCTGCTCGAAGCTGCGTTGGGACGAGGCCACGACCTGTCCCCGCCGATCGACGATAATGGCCCGGGACGAAGTGGTTCCCTGATCCAGGGCGAGTATGTATTTCTCCGTATCCATCTCGATATGTTTTTGAATTGTCAGATTCGTTCCCGCTGCAGCATGTACCCGTCGCACAAAGACTGGAAACGGCGAGTCTCGGACTCGATCCAGTCTTCCGGACGGCCCAGCTCGCGCGCCATGATTTCCGCCACGGGACGGGCCATTTCCCGTGCGGCCCGGGCGTCGAGAAACAGGGCCCGGATACGCCTCGACAGCACATCCTCGACATGCAGCGCCATCTCCTCGCGTACGGCCCACACGACCTGCCCGGCCCGGAATCCGAAACGAGGATGCAGCTGCCGACCGTTCTCTTCCGAACTGCGGATCAGCGTCTCTACTTTTTCCAAATCCGACCCGTAGACGTAAAGGTAATGGTCGAAATCGGTCGTTTCGCGATATCCGTGAATGCGCAGATTCTCGGTCACGCAGCGGGCTCCGGCAACGAGTCCCAGCGAAATGGCCCGGTCAACCGTATCCTGCGCCATCCGGCGGTAGGTCGTCCACTTGCCTCCGATGATCGTGATCAGGTTCGACCCGGACACCATAATTTTGTGACTGCGCGAAATTTCCTTCGTACTTTCCCCGCTCGATTTCGGGGCGGCCAGCGGACGAAGCCCGGCGAAGACGGACAGCACGTCCTCACGCCGGGGCCGACCGCTCAGGTAACGGTCGGCCGTGCGGAGAATGAAATCGATCTCCTCCTCCAGCGGACGGGGCTCGAGCGAGGGCCGCTCGACCGTCGTGTCGGTCGTGCCGACCACCACGTAGTTATGCCACGGAACGGCGAACAGCACGCGGCCGTCATCGGTTTTCGGGATCATCACGGCCTGCTCGCTGCGAAGGAACTTTCGGTCGAGCACCAAATGGACTCCCTGACTGGGACTCACCAGATGAATGCCGGTCGGGTCGTCCATCTGAAGGATCGAATCGACGAAAACGCCCGTCGCATTGACAACGGCTTTCGCTTCGAGCCGAAAACGACGGCCGCTTTCGAGATCGATCGCCTCGACGCCGGAAAGCCTGCCGTCGGTCTTGAGCAGCTTTTCGACCCGCACATAGTTGACCGCGACGGCTCCGTGCTCGACAGCGGTCTGGGCCAAATTAACCGCCATGCGCGAATCGTCGAACTGTCCGTCGTGATACAGAATGCCACCTTTCAACTTGTCGGCGGCCAGCGTGGGAACCGCTTCCAGCGCGCGTTTGCGGCTCAGATAGCGGGACCGGCCGAAGGAAAGGCGGCCGGCCATCAGGTCGTAAAGCGTCAGCCCGATTCCGTAAAACGGAGCTTCCCACCATCGATAGCAAGGGATGACGAACGACTGGTCCTTGACCAAATGAGGCGCGTTGCGGCGCATCAGTCCCCGCTCCTTGAGCGCCTCGAACACCAGTCGCACGTCGCCCTGAGCCAGGTAGCGAACGCCTCCGTGTACGAGCTTCGTACTTTTGCTCGACGTCGATTTGGTAAAATCGGCCTGCTCCAGCAAAGCCACCCGAAATCCGCGCGAAGCCGCATCGACGGCGATTCCCAGTCCGGTAGCGCCCCCTCCGATCACGACGAAATCCCACGAGCGCTCGCGCCCCAGCCGTTCCAGCAATTGGTCCCTATTCATACGATTAAGATTTGAACTCTGAACATCCAACAAATAGAATGCTAAACTCGATCCGGTCGACCAAAGACAAGCGACGGGCCACCTTTTTCCTTCGTCCAGCACCCGTCCTGCCTCCCATATCCTCCCTGACCGCCCGGTTCCCCGCGGGCAACGCATTCCGCGCGACAAGCAACGATATACAAATATAAAACAATCGGCGACATTCCCGAAACGGCATACCGTTTGTCCGTTCCGTTCATTTGACTATCTTTGCCTGCATGGAATCCATACGAATCGAAACGACCGAGCACCCTCTGTTCGCCCAGCTTTGGAAACTGTATAACGACAGCTTTCCTCGGGTCGAGCGACGGACGCTCGAGCACCAGAAAACGGCTTTGCGATCGGAGCTTTACAGCCTGCTCGCCTACACCGACGAAGGAAAGTTCGTCGGACTGGTCGGCTATTGGGAATTCGACTCATACGTTTATATCGAGCACCTGTGCGTCGATCCGTCGCTTCGGAGCGGAGGGTACGGCAGTCGGATCATGAAACATCTGTGCGGATCGACCGACAAGACGGTCATCCTCGAAATAGAGCCCGTAGTCGACGAACCGACTGCGCGACGGCTTCGCTTTTACGAGAAGCTCGGGTTCCGGACGAATCCTTACCGTCACACGCAGCATCTCTACCACGAGGACGATCCCCGCGGATTCATGCTGACCGTACTTTCCTACCCCGGACCGATCACGCAGTCCCAATACGACCGGTTCGACCGCGATCTGCGCAGCATCGTTATGAAGCGGGACTAAATTAAGCGTTCCGTGCATTCGCGCGGATACGACGGTATGGGTATTCCGTTCTCGCGCCCGTCCATGCGCCGTCGGAAATTCGTTTCCGATCACGAAACGCCCAAAAAACGAAGGGAGGCTTCGAAAAGCCTCCCTTTTTACGATCGCCTGCTGCCGACAGCATGCAGACCGTTCGACTATTTCTTGAAGTAACGATTGTAAAGACCCTCGAAACCTTTGCCGTGACGCGCTTCGTCCTTGCACATTTCATGTACCGTATCGTGAATCGCATCCAGGTTCAGCTTTTTGGCCAGCGTAGCGATACGCTTCTTGTCCTCGCATGCGCCGCACTCGGCCTCCATACGGGCCTTGACATTGGTCTTCGTGTCCCAGACGATCTCGCCCAGCAGCTCGGCGAACTTGGCGGCATGCTCGGCTTCCTCCCATGCATAACGCTTGAAAGCCTCGGCAATCTCGGGATATCCCTCGCGGTCGGCCTGACGGCTCATCGCCAGATACATTCCCACCTCGCTGCACTCGCCCGAGAAATGCGCGCGCAGACCTTCCAGCACTTCCGGATCGACACCCTTGGCCACGCCGATCACATGCTCGTCGGCCCACGTCATGGCCTCGCCCTCGACCACTTCCTTGAACTTCGAGCGGGGCTGCTTGCACTGCGGACAAAACTCGGGAGCTTCCTCCCCCTCATGCACGTAACCGCATACGGTACAGATAAACTTCTTTTTCATAGCCATCTTTCTGTTTAAGTTTGATTTTGTTATCCGGTCAGCCTTTCGACTGCATTCGGCAATTTTCGCAATATCCCTTATAATAAAGCTGCACCTCGTCGACCGTCCCTCCCTCGAGCCGGACAGTCAGGCCCCGGGAATCGACCGGCAGCGGCAGATCGCGCACGGCACCGCAGCCTCGGCAGAGCCAATGGGCATGGGGGCGGGTATCTCCGTCGAAACGGGTATTTTTTCCGTCGATGTCGAGAGACAGCACGGCACCTCGCTTCGCCAGCAGCCTCAGCGTATTGTACACGGTCGTTTTCGACAGAGTCGGCATCGCCGGACTCAGGGCGGAGAATATCTCGTCGGCCGTCGGATGCGTACAATGCGTTTTCAGGTACTCCATCACGGCCAGACGCTGAACCGACGGTTTGATACCGTGGCCGAGCAGACAGTCCTGCATATCCCGAACCCTCATTTGTATCGATTACAATTTTAAAAACAATGCAAATGTATCTCTTTTTTCACAACGGACAAACCTTTTTCGACTATTTTTTGTAAAAAGTCCGCTCGGTATTCTCCGCAAGAATAGTAGAACTGCGCTATGCCGAAAGCTATTTCTTGAACACGAAGTAAACTGCCAGAACGAGGCAAGCGAATGCGGCGGCGTGATTCCAGCGGAACGACTCCGTCTTGAACATCAGCAAGGCGAAGACGGTGAAAACCGTCAGCGACACGACTTCTTGGATCACCTTGAGCTGAAACAGCGTGAAAGGTCCTCCGTTTCCCCGGAAGCCGATCCGGTTGGCGGGAACCTGAAACAGATACTCCATGAAGGCGATTCCCCAGCAGAAGACGACCACCAGCAAAAGCGGCAGGCTGTCGAACCACTTGTGGCCCTTGAGCCGCAGCTGCCCGTACCATGCGAACGTCATGAATATATTGGAAATAACGAGCAGGCCGATCGTAAGATAAGGTTTCATTGTACGCAAAAACAGTTTCGTGGCGCCAAAATTACAAACTATTCGTAAATTTACGGAACCCAAAAACAGTACGAATCGAAACGACTATGACGGACCAATATCAGACACGGAACAAGAGGCTGGAGGTGACCTGCGTGGGGCACGCCTCGATCATGATGCGCTACGGCGAGCAGATCATTCATGTCGATCCTTACGGCGACGTGGCCGACTACGGCCAGCTGCCGGATGCCGATCTGATTCTGATTACGCATCATCATGGCGATCATCTCGATACACTGGCGATCGCCGAAATCGAGCGACCGTCGACGCAGATCATCGGCAGTCCGACCGTGATCCGCGAGCTGAAGCGGGGAAAAGCGCTTCGCAACGGCTCCCAGACCGTATGGAACGAGATTCCGATACGCGCCGTCCCCGCCTATAACCGTATCTCGATGCGTTCGCCCGGAGTTCCGTTCCATATCCGAGGCGAGGGCAACGGCTATCTGCTTGAAATCGAGCGGTTGCGCATATACATTGCCGGCGACACCGAACTGATTCCTGAAATGGAACACCTGGGCCCGATCGACATCGCCTTCCTGCCGAAGAACCTGCCGTACACGATGAGCGACCAGATGTTCATCGAGGCCGCTCGGCTGATCCGTCCGGCCGTGCTCTACCCCTACCATTATTTCGAGATAGACCGAACCGCTTTGCAAGAGGCCCTGCCCGACATCAAAATACGCTGACAACAGTTTGCCGAAGCACGAATCGTATGCGACGGAGGAGGAGAAGCGATTCTCAACGCCATTGCCATGCACGCCTGCGCACGCAGAAAAACCAAGGGTATTGTAACGGCGCGGTTCTATTTGCCGGGCCCTACGTTTGAACTTACGGTATCAAACAACCGACTACAAAAAAAACAGACATCTCGACAGCAGCAAATTGCGGGCATTCCGATTCGGTCTTTTCGGTCAGTACACTGGCACGAAGAATCCAAAGACAAAGTCATAGAGGCTCTCTCCCCTATCGGGCGATCGAAAAAGCGACAAAACACGAGACCCGCCTGCGGACAGAAAACCGATATTCGATGCGCCGCTACGGCTCAAGGGAGCGTTCCCTCGCTGGAGGATACGGTCCGACTACTCAATCCGCAGCCCGGAAGCGGCCGACAAACTATGCAAGACGAAGCAGTTGTCGTACGGTACGGGGCTATCGCTCCCAATACCGGTGGGAACTACTCGATTGCGATATTGCCGATTTCAAATTTACGGTATCGCTGTACGACACGTCGCGCAAAGGCAAACCGTCGGGTGCGAAATAAATCCGGGGGAGCAATCGCTACCGGGAAAAGTCGATATTCGCAAGCGGGCAATTTCTCTTCTATTCGGCACCATCGCCACGGCGATAGAGGAGTCGCGCCAGTCCGAACAGATAGCGTCGGAATCCCGGGATATAGGCCAGCAGGCGGTCGAACCAACCCAGATGCGGGGCAACGAACTTAACCACGAGTCCGACATAAATCATCGCGAAAAGCGTTCCGACACCAATGACATTCCATTGCCAACTTCCGAAAAACAGGTAGCAACTCGCCACGGCGAGCAGTACGAGGGTCGTATCCACTCCGATCTTGACTTTTGCGAACGGACGGCGCGTCACCTGACTGATGACGATCGAAATTCCTTCGCCCGGCATGGTTACCGAACCGCACCGGACCTCGAAGGCGATGCCGATACCCATGATCGTGCAGCCCGCCAACTGGGTGAGCAACTGTGAAGTCAGCGTCGTGCATTCCAGTCCGGATGTCAATGCCATATTCAGGTCGATCAGCCACCCGAAAATAAATCCTATGACCAACTGAAAAAGCTGCATGGGGTCGAATCTTCTTCGCAGGATAAGAATCTGGCAGAGTACCAGAATCGCATTCATCGCAATCGTATATCCGCCGATCGACCATGCCGGAACACGACTTATCGGGCCGGCCAGCGAGAAAACGAACGGCAGCGAGGAGATCACGCTGCTGCCCAAACACGATTTTACGCAAAGAACGACTCCTAATGTCATCAGATACAATGAAATCAGGAGCAGGAGGTGTTGCCAGAGAAAAGATAAGGTCTTTTCTTTTTTCGTCATAGATGTTGTTAAATATTGTTTCTTCGCCATATGGCGGGTCCGGATCGCAGGAATCGGGAGCACACCGTTTCAAAAAACACGAGCAGTCGAGAAAAGGAGCGCACCGAGGGCGTCTCTACGACCGATATTCGACCAAACCGGATCGATCAGAACGGCATGGACCATTCCAGTCCTCGCCAACTCTTCCGACATTTCGCATACCGCTACTGACTGTCAGCCATTTTCAGGCTCCGGGAGCATCAGCTTTCTTAAAACAGCTATCGTAACATATTCAGTACATCCGAGTTTACAGATGTTTTTTTAAAGAGGTCCATCATGTTTTCCTCTCACCGTGTCATATCCTTTCGGGGAAGATTCTATTCTTCCGCGATGCCTGTCTCTATCGACAAAATGCACGCGGATCATCCGGCAACCGTATGTGTAACCAAAGCGAGACACCCCGGAGAGCCCGAACTCTCCGGCTCACGACGGCCGAACGGAAAATTCTCCTGCCCCGTCACGCGCGTGTCTGGCCGTCGCCGTCGATCAGATACTTGTATGTCGTCAGCTCGCGCAGCGCCATCGGCCCCCGGGCGTGCAGTTTCTGCGTACTGATACCGATCTCGGCCCCCAGACCGAACTGGGCTCCGTCCGTAAAGGCCGTAGAAACGTTGGCGTAAACGCAGGCCGCGTCGACACGCTGCTGGAACTCTCGAATCGTTCCGGCATTCTCGGACACGATCGCCTCGCTGTGACGCGACGAATAGCGCGCGATATGCTCCACCGCCTCGTCGAGCGACCCGACCGTGCGGATCGACATACGGTACGCGAGGAACTCGGTCCCGTAGCTATGCTCGTCGGCATGTTGTAACAACGTTCCGGGATAGCGTCCGTCGAGCGCTTCGTAGGCCGGGGAATCGGCAAGAATCACGACCTGCCGCTCCGCCAGCGGGCCGCAAAGCTCCGGCAGGTCGGCCAGACGCTCGCGATGCACGACGAGGCAGTCGAGCGCGTTGCACACGCTCACGCGTCGCGTTTTCGCATTGAAGACGATGCGGGCGCCCTTTTCCAAATCGCCCTCGCGGTCGAAATAGGTATGGCAGACGCCGGCTCCGGTCTCGATCACAGGAACCCGTGCGTGGCTGCGGACATAGTCGATCAACCCCTTGCTGCCGCGCGGAATCACCAGATCGACCTGTCCCACGGCCTCCAACAGGGCGGTCGTCGCCTCGCGTCCGGGAGGCATCAGCGTGACGCAATGCTCGTCGAAACCGTTTTCGCGCAATACGTCCCGGATCAGCTCGGCAATGGCGGCATTCGAGTCGCGGGCATCGCTTCCGCCTTTCAGTACGCAAGCGCTTCCGGCCTTCAGGCAAAGCGAGAACACGTCGAAGCCTACGTTCGGCCGGGCCTCGTAAATCACGCCGATCACGCCGAACGGAACGGACACTTTCCGGATTTTCATGCCGTTTGGCCGCATCCTCTCGTCGAGCGTCAGCCCCAGCGGCGAAGGCAGCGAAGCCACGTTACGCATATCGGCCGCAATGCCGGCGATCCGTTCCGAAGTGAGCTGCAACCGGTCGTACATCGGATCGGAAGGGTCCTTGCGCGCCAAATCCTCGCGATTGGCCGCGAGAATATCGTCCGAGCGGCGCTCCGCCGCATCGGCTACGGAGAGCAGCACCCGGTCGATCCGTTCCGGCTCGATCCGGTTCAGCCAGCGCGAAGCCTCGACGGCCCGCGCGAAAAGAGATTTCGGTTCCATATGCCTTTCTCGCTTAATCCATATAAAGGTAATCGTAATGCACGAGCGGCCGGCCGCCTTTGCGCCCCGCTACCTGCCGGGCCCGCTCGCTGTCGCACGCGACGCGGCCGACGCCGATCGCGACGCCGTCGGGCGAAACGATCTTCACGATGTCGTCTTTCTCGAACTCGCCCTCGATACGATAAACGCCCACCGGAAGCAGGCTCGTCGCCTCGGGACGCAGCAAAGCCTCGTATGCCCCCTCGTTGATATGCAGCTCTCCCTTGGCGAAGCCCTCGCTGTGAGCGATCCACTTCTTGACCTGCGAAATCGAGTGCGAGGCCGGAACGAAACGGGTCGACACGACGTCCGAGCCCGGCGACAGCAAGTCGGTCAGAATGCCGTCGCGCTTGCCGTTGGCCACCGTTACCTCGATTCCCTCATCCGCCACCTTGCTCGCCATGCGGTACTTAGTCAGCATTCCTCCCCGGCCGAACTGCGAGCGACCGGTCTGAATATACCCGCTCAGATCGTCGCGGTGCGGCTCGACCGTTCGGATAACGGCCGAAGCGGGATCGGAAGGATTGCCGTTATATATTCCGTCTATATTGCTCAGAATGATCAGGGCCTCGGCATCCATCATCGCCGCGATCAGGCCCGAAAGCTCGTCGTTGTCGGTGAACATCAGCTCGGTCACCGAGACCGTATCGTTCTCGTTGACGATCGGAATCACACCGTGATCGAGCATGACGGTCATGCAGTGCTGCTGATTCAGGTAATGGCGCCGAGTCGAAAAGCTCTCTTTGGTCGTCAGCACTTGGCCGCAGAGGATGCCGCGGTCGCGCATCAGCTCGTAATAGCGATTGATCAGCTTGACCTGTCCGACGGCCGAGAACAGCTGGCGCGCCGAGACCGAGTCGAGCTTGCGCTCCGTCCCCAACTCGCTGCGGCCCGCGGCCACGGCCCCGGACGAAACCAGTATGACCTCGACGCCTCCCCTATGCAACTGCGCGATCTGGTCGGAAAGCGCCGACATGCGCGTCGTATCGAGCGTACCGTCGTCCCTCGTCAGCACATTGCTGCCCACCTTGACGACCACCCGTCCGAATCGGTATCGTTCCATAAAATCTTCTCCTTGCCTCCTTCCGCTTGAATTCCTTCTCGATCTTCCGCCGGCCTCGTCGCGCCGGCTCTACCGGCTTTCGAGCAACCCGGCCCGTACCGCGCCCTCGAAACCGTCCCGCGCCATGGCTTCCAGTCCCTTGAGCGTAATGCCTCCGGGCGTCGTCACCTTGTCGATCTCCTGCTGGGGCATCGTACCGTTGCGCTCGAGCAGCGCCAAAGCGCCCCGCATCGTCTGCATCACCACCTCGCGCGACTCGGCCTCCGAGAACCCGAGCTCGACGCCGCCGCGTATCGAGGCGTCTATATACTTGAGCGCAAAGGCAATCCCGCACGAGGCGAGCGACGTGCCAGCCGTCATCATTTCCTCGGTCACGACGAATGTCCTGCCTAATTGGTCGAACATCGCCACGACGGCATTCAGCTGCTCGCCGGTCGCGCCGCTATGCGCGATGAAGGTAACGCTGCGTCCCAGCGAAATAGCCGTATTCGGGATGATGCGGTAAAGCACGGGCGCAATCCCGCTGCCGTTGTCGAGCATCTCGGTCAGACGCTCGAACGAAACTCCCGCCACGACCGAGGCCACCTGCTGGCGCCGGTAATCGAGCACGTCGCGCACGCCGGCCGCGATTTCCTCCAGCAGCCACGGCTTGACGGCGAACAGAACAAGATCGGCATCTTCGACGGCCGCCTGATTGTCGGACATCGTAACAATGGCGGAATTACACTCTTTAATTCTGTTCAGGGTCTGGACAGTCCGGGCCGTTACGGTAATATCGCCGGCCGCTATCATGTTCCCGGCAGCCAGCCCTCCGGCGATCGCACCGCCCATGTTACCGCCGCCGATAATCGTAATTTTCATAGATTCGCTCTTTTGAACGCTCAAAGTTAAGAAAAATATCGGTTAAGCCGAGCCGGCCGGCTCCTCATTCGATATCGGGTCCGTTGGATTTCGTATTTTCCCTAAAAAAATATTTGGCGGCGCTGAAAGCACAGGATAACTTTGATATCAGTAAGGACATAAACCGAGACAACCATGACAGAGAATATCGGATATAAGCTAAGACGTTTGCGCGAAGACAACAACATGTCGGTCAGCGACATATCGTCGCAATCGGGCGTTCATCCGTCTCAGATCGAATCGATCGAAAAAGGGGAGCTGATCCCTTCGGTCGCTACGCTCGTCAAGCTCTCGCGCTCGCTGGGAGTGCGTCTGGGAACTTTCCTCGACGGAATGGAGTCGACCGAGCCGGCCGTTACCCAAAACGGAAGCCAGGCCCCCCGCCCCACGATCAATCTGGCCGAGGGCAAGGGCAGCGACATGGAACATCTGAAATTCTACGCCTTGGCGCAAAACAAGGCCGACCGGAATATGGAACCGTTCATCGTCAACGTGGAATACACGGTTCCCGACGCGAAGCCGTCGAATCACGAGGGCGAGGAGTTTCTGTACGTACTGAACGGCGACGTGGAGCTCGCGTACGGTCAGGAAAAATATCTGCTGCACCCGGGCGACAGCATCTATTTCGACTCGATCGTTCCCCACAGTCTGTCGAGCACGGAGCCCGGCGCCAAAGCCAGGATACTGGCCGTAGTCTACACTCCGTATTAATCCGTTGGCTTTCGTAGAAAAATGGAATTGATCGACTATACGCTGGGCGGCATCCTCGAGAAATGGGTGCGCGAACAGCCGGATCACGAATTCATGATATACCCCGACCGGGGACTGCGCTTCTCGTACAAGGAGTTCGACGAGCGAGTCGATATTTTCGCCAAGGGCCTGCTCGCCATCGGCGTGCGCAAGGGCAGCAAGGTCGGCGTATGGGCCAAGAACGTGCCCGACTGGATGACTCTGATGTTCGCGACGGCCAAGATCGGCGCCGTGCTGGTCACCGTCAATACGAACTACAAGGCCGCCGAGCTCGAGTACATTATGAAGAACGCCGACATTCATACCATGTGTATGGTGAACGGCTACCGCGACAGCGACTACGTGCAGATACTGTACGATCTGGTGCCCGAGCTGAAAACATTGCCCCGGGGCCATCTGCATAGCGAACGTTTTCCCGAACTGCGCAACGTAGTATACATCGGACAGGAAAAGCAGCGGGGCATGTACAACACCTCCGAGCTGATGACGCTCGGATCGCTGACGGACGACGCGATGCTCAGCGAAGCGAAAGCGCAGGTCGGCTGCCACGACGAAATCAACATGCAGTATACTTCCGGTACGACCGGCTTCCCGAAAGGGGTCATGCTGACGAGCCACAACATTCTGAACAACGGGCAGACGATCGGCGACTGCATGCACTTCACGCCGGCCGACCGGCTGCTGATCTGCGTGCCGTTGTTCCACTGCTTCGGATGCGTGCTGGGCGTCTGCTCGGTCATCACGCACGGATCGACCATGGTAATGGTCGAGGACTTCGATCCGTTGAAGGTGCTCGCGTCGGTCCACAGAGAGCGCTGCACGGCGCTGCACGGCGTGCCGACGATGTTCATCGCCGAGCTGAACCACCCGATGTTCGACATGTTCGATCTGTCGTCGCTGCGAACGGGCATTATGGCCGGAGCCCCCTGCCCTATCGAGACGATGAAGCAGGTCATGGATAAAATGTACTGCAAAGAGATCATCAGCGTTTACGGCCTGACCGAGGCATCGCCGGGCATGACCGCTTCGCGCGTGACGGACTCGATGGAAATCCGGGCGACAACCGTAGGCTGCGCGTTCCCGAACGTCGAAGTGAAAGTGCTCGATCCGGTAACGAACAAGGAGTGCCCTCCGGGCACGCCGGGCGAGATGTGCTGCAAGGGCTACAATATCATGAAGGGCTACTACAAGAATCCGGAAGCGACGGCGGCCATCATCGACGAGAACGGATTTCTGCACTCGGGCGATCTGGGCGTCATGGACGAGAACGGCTACTTCCGTATTACGGGACGTATCAAGGAGATGATTATCCGGGGCGGCGAGAACATCTATCCGCGCGAAATCGAGAACTTCCTCTATAAGATGCCCCAGATCGAGGCGGTCGAAGTGGCCGGCATTCCGAGCCCGAAATACGGCGAGGAGGTCGGAGCGTTCATCAAGGTCAAGGAGGGAAACTCGCTGACCGAGGAAGAAGTAAAACTATACTGCCGAGGGCAGATCGCACGCTACAAAATCCCGAAATACATCTTCTTCGTCGACGGCTATCCGATGACCGCCAGCGGCAAGATTCAGAAATACAAGCTGAAGGACGTCGGTCTCGAACTTCTCAAGGAGCGGGGTGTACAGGTCATATAGCTCGGCGGTTCACGTACAGAAAGCAGGTTCGGCTAATTCCGAACCTGCTTGTTTTTACGCAGTCTATTCGACGGACGAACCGGCGCGATCCGTAAGGCTTCTATCTGGCGCGATCGTCTTCCTTTCGTCAATCATTTCTATTCAAAACAGACAGCCAAGCGCATTTCCGGCCACGGTCCCGACGATGCGCTATCGTAAGCGCCGGCCGAGTCGGCCGAGCCGGAAAATGCAGCCACCGCGCGATGCGACTTTTCCCATAACCGCAAATAAAATGCGTCTGCCCGAGACAGACGCATTCCTGAACATTCGGCGGAACGAAACTTCTACTTCGCCATCAGAAAATCGCGGAACGCCCCGAAATCGGCCGGTAACTCGACCGACAGCTTCTTCCCTCTCATGAACTCGGCGAGGCGGGCCGGAATTTCGATGCTCCGGCCGATAACCGGCTCCACGCGGTCGCGGAACTTGGCCGGATGAGCCGTTTCGAGAAAGACTCCCGTCTCGTCCTCGCGCAGCCCTTCGCACAGGGCGAGGTAACCGCATGCCCCGTGCGGATCGAGCAAATACCCCGTCCGCTCAAGCGTCTCGGCAATCGCCCGACAAATCTGCCCGTCGTCGTAGCGGGCAGCGGATATGTCGGCCCGGATCGCCTCGAGAGAACGGCCGTACAAGTCGAGTATGCGGGCGAAATTGCTCGGATCGCCTACGTCCATCGCATTGGCGATCGTAGCGACCGACGGCCGGGGCTCGTAATTTCCCGTCTGCAAATAGTGATAGAAAATATCGTTCCGGTTATTGGCCGCAATGAACCGCTTCACTGGCAATCCCATCCTTTTGGCGAACAGTCCCGCCGTCAGATTGCCGAAATTGCCGCTCGGCACGCTGACGACGATCGGTCCCGACAGGCCGGCCTCGCGCAGCCGGGCATAGGCGTTGAAATAGTAGAACGCCTGCGGCAGAAAGCGCGCGACGTTGATCGAATTGGCGGAGGTCAGCGAAAGGCGCTCGCCGAGCTCCCGGTCCATAAACGCGGCCTTGACCAGCCGCTGACAATCGTCGAACGTGCCGTCGATCTCGAGCGCCGTAATGTTACGACCCAGCGTCGTGAACTGCTTCTCCTGAATCTCGCTGACCTTCCCTTTCGGATAGAGTACGACTACGTCGATACCCTCCACGTCCAGAAACCCGTTGGCTACGGCGCTGCCCGTATCGCCCGACGTGGCGACCAGTACCGTGACGCGGTCTCCCCCGCGCCCGAGAAAATAGGAAAGCATGCGGGCCATGAAACGGCCGCCGACATCCTTGAACGCCAGCGTCGGTCCGTGAAAAAGTTCCAAAGACCAGACGCGGTCCTCGACCCGGACCACCGGCGCGTCGAAACTCAGCGTATCGGTCACTATGCGCTGCAAAGCGTCCGCATCGACATCCTCGCCGAAGAACGCCTCGGCCACGCGGCAGGCGATCTGTACGAAAGAAAGGCCCGGCATCTCGCGGAAAAACGACTCGGGCAAACGCTCGATGCGCCCGGGCATGTAGAGCCCCCTGTCCGGGGCCAGTCCGCGCACGACGGCCTCCTTGAGCGAGGCTTCCGCGGCACGGCGGTTGGTACTGTAGTAATTCATCTGTTTTCTATTGAAATATCCGGACCGTTCCGGCCGGCTATCCGAACGCGCCGAGGCGGCCGGTCGATCCGGCAACCGAGCGTGCGCGCTATCGGTCGCCGTCGATAAACAAATTCATAAACTCGTCGCCCGACAGGTTTCCGTAACTGCCCTCCTGCGCGGACCGCTCGTCGAAACGCTGCACGCCGTCGCCCGACACACCAGTACGGTAAATCGTGAACGGTACCGGCTTGGCCGTATGCGTCCGCAGGGCGCAGGGCGTCGGATGATCGGGCAGAATGGCCATCGACACGGGCTCGTCCCAGCCGGATATCTCATCGAGAATCGTCTTCACGACCCGCGAGTCGAGGTACTCGATCGTCCGGACCTTCAGCTCGGCATCGCCCTCGTGTCCGGCCTCGTCGCTCGCCTCGATATGCAGAAAAACGAAATCGTGCGTGCGCAGCGCATCGAGCGCGGCCCGGGCCTTGCCTTCATAGTTGGTCGTATACAGCCCGGTCGCCCCCTCGACGTCGACCGGCTTCAGGCCGGCATAAACGCCGATACCCTTGATCAGGTCGACGGCCGAAATCACGACTCCGTCACGAATGCCGTAACGCTGCATCAGCGTCTCCATCTGCGGACGGTATCCCGGCGACCAGGGCCAAATGCTGTTGGCAGGCTCCTTGCCGGCCGCCACTCGGGCCCGGTTGACCGGATGATCCTTCAGTAACTCCTGCGAACGCTCGACCAACTCGTTGATGCGGACGGCCGTCGCCTCGGCTTCGGGGACCAAGGCCCGGACCAGCACATCCCGGTACGGAGTCCCCGGCACGTCGTGAGGAGGCGTCGTCGCAATCCGCTTGTCGCCGCCCTTGAGCTTCAGCAGATGACGATAGGACACGCCGGGAAAAAAATTAGCGTCCCCGCCGCCCAGCTCCTTCTGGAGAAAAACGATCAGCTCGGCGGCCTCCTCGCTGGTAATATGCCCGGCCGAATGGTTTTTGATCCGTCCCTGCTCGATCGTCAGCAGATTGCAGCGCATGGCCATCTCGCCGTCCTCGATCCGCACGCCCATGCTGGCCGCTTCGAGCGAACCGCGCCCCTCGAACACTTTCGGCAGATCGTATCCCAGAACAGAAAGGTTGGCGATCTCGCTGCCGGGAGCGAACCCGGCAGGAACCGTGGCGAGCATTCCGCTCCGCCCCAACGCCGCGACCCGGTCGATCGACGGCTTGCAGGCGGCCTGAAGAGGCGTTCTCCCCCCCAAAGAGCCGATCGGCTCGTCCGCCATGCCGTCTCCCAGAATAATGATGTATTTCATCTGCAACTCGTTTATTGTTTTTTCCAAAGCCTCTCCTCCGACAATGCCCCGCGCCTCATATCGTCCTCGTCCCCGGTCTCACCGTACGCGAAAGACTCCCGTCCCGCAGCGAAGGCCGCCTCCGTCTTCTCTCTTTCCGGCAGTCGGAATCGAAGAATCGTCCGGCCGCAATCACGCCGCCGGAGTAGGAACCTACCGAATATTGGCGATGCTGATGATGTCGGCGAACACGCCGGCAGCAGTCACGCTCGCCCCGGCTCCGTAGCCCTTGATTTGCATCGGGTACTCCTTGTACCGCTCGGTCGTCAGCAGAATCACGTTGTTGCTGCCGGCCAAGTGATAGAAGGGACTCTCGCTATCCACCTCGCGGAGCGATACTTCGGTCCGGCCGTTCTCCATGCAGGCCACGAAACGCCAGCGCAACCCGGCGGCTTCCAACCTCCGGCGGCGCTGCTCGAAATCGGCGTCCACCTCGGGAATCCGGCGCCAGAACTCCTCGACCGACCCCTCGAAATACTTCTCGGGAATGAACAACTCTTTCTTGACATCGGCCTGCTCGACGCGGTAACCCGCCTCGCGCGACAGGATCACGAGCTTGCGGATCACGTCCGTACCGCTCAAATCGACCCTCGGGTCGGGCTCGGCGTATCCGGCCTCCTGCGCCATACGGATCGCCCGGCTCATCGGAACGGTCGCGCTCATCTCGTTGAAAATGAAGTTCAGCGTACCCGACACGACGGCCTCGATCTTGATAATGCGGTCGCCGCTATTGATCAGATCGCTGATCGTGTTGATGATCGGCAGGCCGGCGCCCACGTTCGTTTCGAAAAGAAACTTGACGCCCCGCTTGCGCGCGATCGACTTGAGCTCGGCATAACGCTCGTAGGACGACGAGGCGGCGATCTTGTTGGCCGCCACGACCGACACGTTGTGCTCGAGCAGATCCTTGTAGATTCCGGCCACTTCGGCGCTCGCCGTACAATCGACGAAAACCGAGTTGAAGATGTTCATCCTCAGAATCTCGTCGCGGAAACGCTCGGGCGACGATTCGTTCCGGGAATGCTCCAGCTCCTGCTTGTAAGTCGTCAGGTCGAGTCCGTCGCGGTTGACGACGAAGCGCCGGGAGTTGGTCGCCCCGACGACGCGGATTTGCAGCGAGTTGTTCTTCATCAGTGTCTGCTGCTGCAACCGTATCTGCTCGAGCAGATTGCTGCCCACGAGCCCGACGCCGGCGATGAAAATATTGAGCACCTGATAGTCCGACAGAAAGAACGAATCATGGATCACGTTGAGCGACTTGCGCAAGCTCTCGAGCGAGACGACGAACGAAATGTTGGTCTCCGACGCGCCCTGAGCGCAGGCGATCACATTGATGCCGTTGCGCCCCAGCGTACCGAAAAGCCGTCCCGCGATGCCGGGCGTATGCTTCATGTTCTCGCCCACGATCGCGATCGTGGCCAGATTGGGCTCCTGCTTGATCCGGTTGATCTCTCCCATGGCGATTTCCTGAGCGAACTCGGCCGAGAGCACTTCGACCGCCACCGCAGCGTCGGCGTTGCGGACGCCGATCGACGTCGTATTCTCGGAAGCCGCCTGCGAGACGAAGAACACGCTGATGCCCGACTTGGCCAGCGTCTTGAATATCCTGTAATTGACGCCGATCACGCCGACCATGCCCAGTCCCTGAATCGTAATCAGGCAGGTGTCGTTGATCGACGAAATCCCCTTGATCGCCCGGCTGGGGTCCTTCACATGCTCGCGCGAGATGAACGTGCCGGGCGAATCGAGATTGAACGTATTCTTGATGACGATCGGAATATTCTTGTGGTAGGCGGGGAAAATCGTCGGCGGATAGATCACCTTCGCGCCGAAATTGCACAGCTCCATCGCCTCGACATAGCTCAGACGCTCGATCACGTAGGCGTTGTTGATCACTTTCGGGTCGGCGGTCATGAAACCGTCGACGTCGGTCCAGATTTCGAGCATCGCGGCATCGAGGGTCGAGGCGAGAATCGCCGCCGTATAGTCCGAACCTCCTCGGCCGAGGTTCGTAGCGTCCCCGCTCGCCAGATCGCTCGCGATGAAGCCGGGCACGACCACCGTGTGCGGCATCTGCCGGAACGTCTCGCGGATCAGTTCCTCGGTCGATGCGAAGTCGACGATATGCCGCCCGAAATAGGGCTTCGTCTTGACGAACCGGCGCGCATCGTAACGGACCGCTCCGGGAAGTGCTCCGCAAACGATCACCGATGAAAGCCGCTCGCCATAGCTGACGATCGCGTCGGTCGTTTTCGGCGAAAGGTCCTTGATCAGATAGACTCCTTTGAAAATATTGGAGAGCTCGTCGAGCAGGCGGCCGATTTGCTCGCGAACCGAGGGCAGGTTCTCCTTCAGCACGACCGTATCGGCCAACCCGTAATGCCGCGCGACCATTTCCGCCAACGAAGCGGCATAGCCGTCATCGCCCGCAGCGGCCGTCCGGGCCGTCTGCAAAAGCTGGTCGGTTATACCGCCCAAAGCCGATACGACGACGATCGCATCCTCCGTACATGCTCCGACCACCTTCTTCACCTGTGACAATCCTTCTGCGGAACCTACGGACGATCCGCCAAACTTCAACACTTTCATCGGTTCTTCTCTCTGTTTTTTGATTCCGAGCGACCCGACCGCCTCCGCGATCCGCCGCACCTTCTTTACATCAGTGGGTTCGATATTCGTTATGCAGGAAAACTCCCGCCGTCTTCGGCACGCAATGCGCACACGCCGGTCCGGCCGCTCATTTTCGGACTTTTCCAATTTGCAATTTTAGAAAAAAATACAGAAATTTCCTAATTTTAACGTTTAGATAAAATCTATATAGCATGATCGGACCGGACGGAACAAAAATCGGCCGACACGCAAGCGCCTACGGCATATTTTGCTATATTTGCTCCGGATTTAAACCTTTACGACTATGAAACTGAAAGAGATACTGGCTATTTCGGGACAAAGCGGACTGTACAAGTTCGTCGCGCAGAGCAAGAACGGCATCATCGTCGAGCAGCTCGGCAGCGGCGTCCGCTCCTGCGCCTCGGCATCCGCCAAGGTCAGCTCGCTGGGAGAAATCGCCATTTTCACCGAGAACGACGACGTTCCGCTGGCGCAGGTATTCCAACAGATTTACGACAAGCATGCCGGCCAGCCCGTTCTGAGCCACAAATCCGCTCCGGAGGAGCTGAAGAAATTCTTCGCCGAGGCCCTTCCCGAATACGACCGCGACCGCGTGCACGTATCGGATATCAAGAAAGTGGCTCTGTGGTACAACCTGCTTCTGGAAGCGGGAATGACCGACTTCAGGGACGACGAGCAAGCGGACGAGAATACGCAAGACGCGGAATAGAACCGTTGTTCCCGCAGCGAGACGCCCGACGTTCTCCGAAAGTCCAATGGTAAGCGAGCCCCGCGATGGATAAAATAACCGTCGCGGGGCTCGCTTGCTATACGTTAAAATTCAGGCAGCCGCGTTTATCCCTTACCGCGACACACCTGCCTGACTTCCGGCAAACGCGTATTCCGATTCGGCCGAATGGCATCCGGAGTCGCCGGGACGACGAACGGGTACGATATTTGACAGCGAACAGATCATCGATCTTCGCCGGGATTTTTTCTCCGGCAAGCCAAAACACCTTGCCATGTCATACATCGATTCGTTTCATACTCCGTCCAAACGCCGCGGCCCGGGCGCCGCAGCCTTTATGATCGCTTTTGCGGCCGCTGCCGGGGCTCTGTTCGTCCCGGCCCGTTCGGAGGCCTGCACGAGAGCCGTGTATCTGGGCCCCGACGGCATGATCGTCACCGGCCGCACGATGGACTGGAAAGAGGACCCTCAGTCGAACATCTACCTGTTCCCGCGAGGCATGCACAAAAAGGGCGGTCTCGGCGAGCATTCGGTCCGGTGGACCTCTCGCTACGGCAGCGTCGTCACGGCCGGATACGACATCGGCACTTGCGACGGCATGAACGAGCGGGGACTCGTGGCCAATCTGCTGTTTCTGACCGAGTCGTCGTACACGCGGCCGAACGACGACCGCCCGGTGATGGGCCTGAGCATCTGGACCCAGTATGTGCTCGACAACTTCGCCACGGTCGACGAGGCCGTCGCCGCGCTGAGCCGGGACGAGTTCCGCATCGACGCGCCCGACCTGCCGAACGGGAGCCGGTCGACGCTTCACTTGTCGATTTCGGACACGACCGGCAACAGCGCCATCTTCGAATACATCGAGGGAAAGCTGATCGTACATCACGGACGGCAATGTCAGGTGATGACCAACTCGCCCACCTACGACAAACAAATCACGCTGAACGACTATTGGGAGCAGATCGGCGGTCTGGTCATGCTTCCGGGAACGAACCGGGCGACCGACCGTTTCGTCCGGGCCTCGTTCTATATCAATGCCGTAGAGCAGACGGCCGACCCGCGCACGGCCGTAGCCGCCGTTTTCAGCGTAATGCGCAACGTTTCGGTCCCGCTCGGCATATCCCTGCCCGAAAGGCCCTATATCGCCTCCACCCGCTGGAGGACCGTATCGGACCAGAAAAACCGCGTCTATTTTTTCGAATCGACCCTCGGCCCCGATATTTTCTGGATCGACCTGAAAGGACTCGATTTTTCCTCCGGAGCTCCGGTCAAGAAACTGTCGCTCACCGGAGGGGAAATCTACGCAGGGAATGCGGCCAGGGAGTTCCGGGAAAGCGAGCCTTTCCCATTTCTGTTCGGCGTCTGAGCGACTGGAAAACGGTTTCCCTTCCGGATCATGCCCGTCCCGCACACAGCGCTATTCCGACCTACCCGGCCTCGCTCTTTCGCAACAAGGATCAGCGGATGTACCGTTCCGACCTTAGAAGAGCAACCATCCGCCCCTTGCCTTCCGCTAACAGAGGCGAAACTCCCGAGCGGACGGGATTCCATATTACTGCCCGGCGAACGCGCCTCGTCGGAGCTCCCGCACGGAACGCGGTCCGACACGCAAAAAAACAGCGATGCTACGAAAATCGCAGCATCGCCGAAATTACGTATTCCGTACACAGAGGCCCTCGTCGATCGCTCGATCCGCAAGTCGCCTCTCGTCGCTTTTGCCCCGCCGAGCCTATTTGGCCTGAGCGGCCAGATCGGACGGATCTTTCATCACCATGTTCTTGTCGACCCGGATAGCCACGTTGCTATCGACTTCGACCAGAACGTAAGTCTCCTTCACCTCTTTGATCGTACCGTAGATACCGCCGGCCGTTATGATTTTCTGCCCTTTCTCGAGCGCGTTGCGGAATTTCACCAGCTCTTTCTGACGCTTCTGCTGAGGACGGATCATAAAGAAATACATCACGGCGAAAATCAGCACCATCATAATCAGAAAAGAGGCGCTTCCTCCGCCGGCAGGAGCGGCAGCTTGAAGCATAACTGTCATCAAATCCATATTCATCAAGTATTATAAATTGTTTCTTGCAAAGTTAAGTGATAATTCGGATTTACCAACGCGCAGGAAAGGTAAATTCGGTTTCATTCGTCTGTCCGAAAGATTACCGGGCCACATAGCCCGTTACGACGATCGTGAACGGCTTCGGCGAAGCCGATGTGCGCAGCGTGATATGCTTGATCTGATCGCCCGCGAATCCCTTGCTGTCGAACTCGAACGAAAAATCGGAAAGGGCTCCGGGCTGTACGGGATGTCGGTCGAACTCGGCCGACGTGCAGCCGCAACTCGTCGAGACGGACAGGATCACCATAGGTTCCCGGTATCCGTTCTCGAGCAGCAGACGCTGCCGGACGATCTCGCCTTGACGCATGCGTCCCAGATCGACCGTATCGCGCGACATCGAGTCTGCGAGCAGAATCGTTCTCGATGCAACGGCCTCGCGGGTACCGTCGTTCAGAGACGTGCGGTCCACGCAGCCGACGGCACAAACGACCGCCACGAGAAAAAGAATCGACTTTGTCATCCTACCTTGCGATTTTTTCGGAACATCGGCCGGAGAGCAACTTCGGAGCCACTCCGCTACTGCTCGAGCAGGCCGCGTCCGGACTTCCGAATGCGTCCCTCGGCGGTCAGCTCCTCGACGATCTTGTCCAGCACGCCATTGATGAAGACGCTGCTGCCGGGCGTACTGTAATACTTGGCTATCTCGATGTACTCGTCGAGCGTTACCTTGATCGGAATCGAGGGGAACGACAGCAATTCCGCCGTCGCGGCCGCCATGATCAGATTGTCCATGAAAGCGATACGCTCGACATCCCAGTTGCTCGTATACTTGTCGATATAGCCGATGTACTCGCCGTAGCCCACCAGCGTCTTGCGAAACAACTCCTTGACGAAAGCGGCATCGTCTTCGCTCTTGTACTGGGGGAGCAACGGCACATCGGTCTGGGAAGCCCGCATGTCGTCCAACGTACGCAGCACCATGATTACGGCGAAATCGGCATCGTCGGCCCACAGGATCGACTGCTCCTCCAGCGCCTCCTCCAGCGCCTCGCTCTCGCCGACAGTCCGCGTATAAAAACTCTCGACCAGTCTGACATCCTCCTTGAACGAACGCGCAGGAGCATCCATGTACTTTCGGTAATAGTCGCTCTCCACCATGGCATGGTGCAGCTTCTTGACAAGCTCCGGCGCCTGCACCCACCCGAGCTTCTTGCGCTGCAGATAGTCGGTGAGCGCATCGCTCTCTCTCAACGCCGCCACCACGCGGTTATCGACGAATTTGGTATTGGGGTTCAGTTCCTCGGGTGTTGGCAGATGCTTGCGGCGGCCCAGTTCGATCCGATTCTCGGCGTAATTTGCGACCTCGACGACAAGCCACAGCATCTGGTGATAGAGCTCGTAGGTCTTGTCGATGCTCAGCATAAGATTCTTTTCCGAAACGATCAGCGAATCCGACTCCGACTTGAAATGAGAATAGAGCGCCTTGACGGCCTTGATTCTGAGTAATCTTCTGCTTAACATCTTCTCTTAGAACTTAGCGGAGCGCAAAGCTAAGGATTTTTTCGGGAAAGCGAAAAAAACGCCTCCGGAATTTTTATCTTTGCTGGAAATTTTCAGCCTTGTGAGACATTACGATCTGATCATAGCGGGCGGCGGCGCGGCAGGAATCATGGCGGCCGGAGTCGCAGCCTCGGCGGGACGGAAAGTCCTGCTATGCGAGCGGATGGAAAAACCCCAACGCAAGGTCCGCATCTCGGGGAAAGGCCGCTGCAACCTGACCAATATGCGCTCCGAGGCTGAGTTTCTGAAAAAGATCCGCCGTTCGGCCGAATTCTTCGCACCGGCCCTGCGTCGTTTCTCGAACGCCGAGACGGTCGAGTTTTTCCGCCGCATCGGCGTGCCGCTTTCCGTCGAGCGGGGAAAACGGGTTTTTCCCGCGAGCGGGAAAGCGTGGGACGTGGCCGAAGCGCATATCGACTGGTGCCGCCGACAGGGAGCGGAGATCGCCTGCCTGACACGCGTCAGGGAAATCCACACGGACGGAGGGCGGATCGCGGGAGCGACCGTGCAAACTCCTCAGGGAACGGAGAGAATCGCAGCGCCGAACGTCCTGCTGGCTACGGGCGGAGCTTCCTATCCGGCTACCGGTTCTTCCGGCGACGGCTATCTGCTCGCTCACAAACTCGGTCACACGATCGTCGAAATCCGGCCCTCGCTGACTCCGCTCGTGTCGGGTCTGCCGGAAACGGACCGACTGAAAGGACTCGCGCTGCGCAATGTAGCGGCGAAACTGGTCGTCGACGGCGAAACGACGCAACAGGAGTTCGGAGAGCTGGAGTTCACCCCCTTTCTGAGCGGACCGATCGTGCTGCGAATGAGCCGCCGGGCGGTCGACGCGCTGATCGAGGAATGCCGTGTCGAGCTGGAGATCGACCTGAAGCCGGCGCTCGACCGGTCCAAGCTCGCGGACCGGATCGCCCGCGAAATCGGGTCGCTGGGACCGCAAGCCGAGATTCGTCAACTCCTGCGCAGGCTCCTGCCTCCGCAACTGATCCCGCTGGCCGCCGCGACATGCCGTCTCTCCCCGTCACAGCTCCTCGCCTCGCTCGACAAACGCGACGGGGAACGCATAGCAAGCATTCTGAAAAGCCTCCGCATCCCCGTATCGGACTACCGTCCTTTTTCGGAAGCGATCGTAACGGCCGGCGGAGTCTCGACCGAAGAAGTCGACCCGGAGACGATGCAGTCGCGTCTGGTCGGGGGACTCTATCTGGCCGGCGAGCTGCTCGACATCGATGCGGACACGGGAGGATACAACCTGCAAATCGCCTATTCCACCGGGCATCTGGCCGGCGAGCTGCTGGCGTCACAACCGATATGACATGGACCTGTTCAAAAAAGCGAAACAACGCATCTTCAGGGGATACTTCCGGCTCGGAGCCCATATCCACGTAAGGCACTGGCGCGGACACGGCATCCATTCTCCCTTCATGTACGGAATCGTCCGCAACGTATTCATGAAAAGCAAGATAACCGGCCCCGACACGCGGCTGTACGACGAGCTGCGGCGCGAGTGCATCGGCCGCAAGCATGCCGTCAAAATACAGAACCTGTACACGCATTGTCGTATGGAAAGCCATACGCTGGTCCCCGGCCTCGGCTCTCAAGCTCGCGCAGGGCGCAATCTTTGCATACTGATGCCCGACGCATCGGCCGAGACGATCGTCGAAAAGGTACGGGAAAGCGCCGGAAAGGACGATTGCCTGATCCTGCTGGCACCTCACCGCAACGCACGCAGCTGGCGCATGGCGCAGCAGATCCGCACGCACTACCCTTGCGTGAGCGTCGACCGGCGGGTCATGATGATCTACTTTTTCAATCCCAAGCTGCAACCCCAGCACTACAGAATCTGAAACCCAAAAAACGAACTGCCATGAAAATATACACCAAAACCGGAGACCGGGGAACCACGTCGCTCGTAGGCGGGCAGCGCGTTCCGAAAAACCACCCCCGACTGGAAGCATACGGCACGGTCGACGAACTGATGGCCCAGACGGCCCTGCTCCGCGACAACCTGCCCGACACGGAGGCGATGAAACCGTACCGCGACGACCTACTCCGGATACTCGACCATCTGATGAGGGCGGCCTCCTATCTGGCCACCGAAGGAGACGCGCCCAAATATCTCCCTCCGCTGGGCGACGATCAGGTCGGATTCCTCGAAAGCAGGATCGACGCCATGCAGGCGACGCTCCGGCCGATCTCCACGTTCACGCTGCCGGGCGGCCATCCGGTCGTCTCACTCAGCCACGTCTGCCGGACAGTCTGCCGCCGCTGCGAGCGACGGACGCTGACGCTCGCCGAAGAATACTCCGTTCCTCAAAGCGTTATGCAATACCTAAACAGACTATCGGACTACTTTTACACGTTGGGGCGTAAGCTGACCGACGAATTTCACGTAAAAGAGACATACTGGGTGTACGATAAATGAAAAAATTTCTATTTTTGCACAACTTGAATCCCCAACGCGCGACAACAATTAAAAACTTACCGATATGTACTGGACACTTGAGTTGGCTTCTAAGCTCGAAGATGCGCCGTGGCCGGCCACCAAAGACGAGCTGATCGACTACGCGACCCGCTCGGGCGCTCCGCTCGAAGTCATCGAAAACCTGAACGAAATCGAGGACGAGGGCGAAATCTACGAGAGCATCGAGGACATATGGCCCGATTATCCGAGCAAGGACGACTTCTTTTTCAATGAGGAAGAATATTAGAGACACCCGCGAAAGGCAAGCTTTACGCATTCGGGGCACGATCGCATGATCGTGCCCGAATGCGTAAACGGACCCGGCGGACGGTTTTACGGCTTTTGCACCGTTCTCTTACGGATATGGGTCGGCATAAGCACGGACGAAATGCTGAAGCGGGAACATAATCGATTGGCATCCGTCGACAGGTCGTATGTCGAGCCGCTCGAGGAACGACGATTCGCAGCAATGTCTGATAATCGTCGGAAATGAGGGATTGTTCTGCAAAAAAGCGTTTTTTGGCGATGCGACAGAGTGCACGAAGTATCGTTCCGTGTCGGCTGCGATTCCCAAATACTTTGTCGGCGAGCTGTTCCGGCGACGATCGAGCCGGTTCGGCTCCGGCGTCCGGAGCGCGCGAGTCGTTGACCTTCGCCGTACCCGCATCGCTCGGCGACTGCAAGGTGCGGACCCAAGGACATAATTCGGGGCGCTGTCGATGAGGATAAGACAAATTCCGATCTCGCTCCACGCAGTTCAGCAGGATGGAAGACACGAAAGGCATCAGCACGAGATACGCCACCAATGCGCCAACCAGCTCGGATATTCCCGACAGGAACGAATACCAGAACGCTTCTTACGGCTGCCGAAGGCCATGCTGCGAGCCATGGTCACGCAGCCGTTGTCTTGTATTTTCGCCCGGGCCAATACGGCAGCCTGCCCGAGTGAAGCGGTCCCCGGGAAACGGATGTTGCGAACCTGCCGGCATAAGCATGACAAGACGCTTCCTCGATCCCGACAAGAGCGGTTCCTTGCATTTGCGGCCTCATCGTCATTCGGTACGGCCCGACGGAAATACCACGCGCAAGGCCATCGTAACCAAAACGTGGGTCACGGACTATCGGACAGAATGTACAGGACGTACACGAACGGAACGGGAAACGGCGACGACCACTGCCAAGATCAACGCAACGCTGTGTTTCGTTGAAAGCGAAACGGCCGGACTCCCTGTCGGCCCGGACCGGTCCTTTCCGCAATCCGCCACTTTATGCTCCCGAAACATTTCCGCAAGCGGTATGCGGCAGCCGGTCGGACAGTTACGGCAACAGGCCGCACGTCATCATCCTGCTCAGGCTATGAGTGCGGCCCGTCGGCGGGTTATATTCGACGGTCGGAACGGAAGCCGGTCGTCAAAAGCACGGCACCCTCCGTCAGTCCAGTTCGACCAACTCGTATTGCCGGCTGCCTATCCCGATCCGCTCGGCATATTCCAGCGTGTGCATTCCCTGACGGGAATCGATGCGCTCGATCAGATGCACCTTGCCGTGATCCTCGGACGAACGGACCAAATCGGTGCAGGCCATATCCAATGCTACCGGATCGAGCGATGCGAGAATACCGATATCGCCCATCTCGGGGTCGGCCGGCGACGAATCGCAATCGCAGTCGACCGAAAGATTGTTCGCTACGCTGATATAGAGAATCCTGTCCCCGCAATGGTCCGTCACGGCCTTGGCCGCCTCGGCCATCGTCTCCAGAAAATCCTCCTGAGAAGGAGAGCCCCAGCTCGTCGTGCTCGTTCCGGCGGAATGAATCCAGCGCTTGCCGTTCGACGAGGCGATACCGATGGAGATATTCTTGAGAGCGCCGCCGAATCCGGCCATCGCATGTCCCTTGAAATGCGAAAGCACCAGCGTAAAGTCATAATCCGGGAAATGAGAACCGACTATGTCGTACTCGATATGCCTGCCGCCCTCGACCGGAAGCCGCGTCTCTCCCTCGGCATCCATGATATCCACAGGGGCGACGGCCGTAAAGCCGTGCTCTTCGGCCGCCTTGAAATGGGCCTCGGTATCGGAGCGGCCGCCTCCGTAGGCGGTATTGCACTCCACGATCGTACCGTTCACCTCACGCACCAAATCCCCGATCAGCGCCGGCTGCAGAAAGTTGTGCCCTCCGGGCTCCCCGGTCGAAAGTTTCACGGCAACCCTCCCCGTCGCCTCTCGCCCCAGAACCCGGTAGATCTTCACCAGATTTTCGGAGGAAATCTCATAAAAAATATAGACCTTCGGCACGTCGGCCGTCCCCGCCGAGCCGTCCCCGGTATGCCGGGCGCCAGCGCGTGCGATACCCGCCAGAACGAGCGTAAGGGCGAGCAGTGCCGCATAGACATTTCTTTTCATATACCTGCCATTTTTCATTTCGATCGAACGCTTGTCCGGCCGCTACGACTCGAATGCAGCCGCAACCTGCCTGAGATAATCCGTAATCGGCAGATGCTGCGGACAGATTCTCTCGCATTTGCGGCAAGCGATACACTCGGAAGCCTTTCCACGGGTACCCGCATAAGTCTCGTAATAGGCCCGCTGAATCGAAAAGCCCCGGTTGAGCGACTGCTTTTCGGCATTGAACAGCGCGAAATACTCGGGAATGGCGATCTGCTTCGGACAGCCCGGCACGCAATAGCGGCACGCCGTGCACGGAATGGCTATCGAGCGACGGATAATCCCGACGGCCTCGGTTACGATGGCTCGCTCCCTGTCCGACAGAGGCTCGAAACTCTGCATATAGGACGTATTGTCCAAAAGCTGCTCCAAAGACGACATGCCGCTGAGAACCATCATGACGCCGTCGAGACTCGCCGCATAGCGGACGGCCCACGAAGCCGGCGAAAGACCGGGCCTCAGGTCACGGAAAAGCCGCTCGGCCTCGGCCGGAACACGAGCCAGCGCGCCTCCCTTGACGGGCTCCATCACCACGACCTGTTTGCCGTGACGGCGAGCTACCTCGTAGCACATGCGCGACTGAATGCTCTCGTTGTCCCAATCGAGGTAGTTGATCTGCAATTGCACGAACTCCGTCTCGGGGTGCGCCGTCAGAATCTCGTCCAGCAGTTCGGCCCGGTCGTGGAACGAAAAGCCGACGTGGCGAATGCGGCCCTCGGCCTTCTTGCGGGCCACGAAAGCGAAACTGCCGAGCCGCTCGGCAGTCGCATAGTTCGTGCCGTTGAGACTATGCAGCAGATAGTAGTCGAAATAATCGACTCCGCACTTGGCCAGCTGCTCACCGAAAATACGCTCCTGATCCTCTTCCTTTTTCAGAAACATCGTCGGCAGTTTCGACGCTAGCGTGAACGAATCGCGGGCATGGCGCTCGACAAGCGCCTCGCGCGCCACGCACTCGCTCGTAAAGTCATGGTACATGTAAGCCGTATCGAAATAGGTGAAGCCTCGCTCGATAAAAGCGTCCACCATCCGTTCGACCTGCCGCACATCCACCGCACGGTCGTTCTCAGGCTCGACAAGCGGAAGACGCATCATTCCGAATCCCAGTTTCCCGGCCATGTCTATCTACGGATTAAGCGGTTGATAAAAAGCCATCCCCCGAGAATCTGAAGCAGCATGCCGGGAATTCCGATACGGAAATCCTGTACGGCCATATGCCAGCTACCGGTCAGAGCCCACTCGCCCAGCGTGCCGGCAACCTGATAGAACGCTACCACAGCGGCAAGCAGCCCGAGCGATGCCTTGCGGAAACGAGCGGCCGCGAAACCGGCCGCTCCGGCCAGAAGCACGGATTTAAGCCCGATGGCGGGCAAGGCCTCCGCCGCGGGCATGCCGAACAGCGCCGAATTCAGCAAAGGCGATGCGACGGCCGTCAGAAGCCCCACGCGCCAGCCGTACTTATAAGCCCCGACGAGCGTAAAGAAATAGATCGGCAGCCACCGGACGCCGCCCAAAGGAAACAAGTGGCACAACTGCGGAAGAAGCACGTTGCCTGCCACGAAAAGGAATGCGGTCCAATAGGTCCTTGCCTGGCCGTATCCCAGCGAATAAAGCCTTACAGTGGTCGTTTGCATATTTGCTAATATTTGATTGGTTACGTTCTAAAAACGGATGTTCGCCCCGGCCATGACCGTCGCCCGAGGCATCGGAAAGCCGGCGACCGTCTCGTACTTCTGCGCCAGCAGATTCTCTCCCCGGACCCAAAAGCCGAGCCAGTCGGCTGCGCGGAACGAGCCCCGCACATTCCAGAGTACGAAATTCTCCGTAGCATAATCGCCCGTGTCGCCGAGCTTTACCTCGGTATAAAGGTCCGCAACGTATTGAACGCCCGACGAAACATTCCACCGCCCTTTCGAGAACGTCGCCCCGGCATAGAGCTTGTGCTCGGGCGAAGCCAGCACGGGCCGCTGCATGTGCAGATAGCTGTAGTTGGCATCCAGCGACCACGACCTCGAAACGAGGCAGGAAGCCTCGAACTCGACGCCCGCATTCCGGATCCGCCCGGTATTGACGTTCATGGGGCGTCCGTCGACCGGCATCCGCACGATCAGGTTCTCGCCGTCGATAAAAAAGACGTTGACTCCGTAGGAGAGACGTCCTCCGAATGGTTGCTGGGAGAAAGAAAGCTCGTAGCTCCACAGCCGCTCGGGCTTCAGGTCGGGATTGGCCGGAGGAAACATATACAACTCGCGGATGGTGGGATAACGGAATCCTTTGGCCGCCGAAAACTTGAGCAGCGCTCGACGCGGCAGGACGAACGACAATCCGGCCTGCGGCACCCACTCCGTACCTACGTGCGAATGATGATCGAGGCGCAGCCCGGCGTCGAAAGTCAGCCAGCGGGTCAGGCTTTGGCGAAAATCGACATACCCCGCCGTTTCATGCTGTATCTTGTCCGCCTGCATCTCGCGGTCGCCGCCTCCGACCGGCTGATTCCACGCCTCGCCGCCGAAACGGAAATAGTCCACACCCACCGTCAGGCGATTTCCCTCGAACAGCCGGACGCTCTGATACCACGACAGGCCCAGCATGTCGTCGCGCGAACGGAAGCGATAGTCCAACGGCTGCTCGTCGGGATGGTACCCGTCGTTGATCCAATGTTTTCCCCAATTATAGAAAAAGCTCAGGGTTCCCGAGGTTTTCGCGTATCGGTTCTCCAGCGCGATCGAAGTCATGCCGCGGGTTATCCGCTGATCGTTGTCGATCAGCGGATCGAACGTCTCGCCGGGATTCGAAGCGTTGAAATGGGTCACGTTCACGTCCGCCCATGCGTTCCAATGGTCGGAAATTTCATAGCCCAGCTTGGCATAGCCGCCGTACTGCTCGAAGCCCATGTTCGCCCGATGCCCGTCGGTCCGGTTGTAAGAGCCGCTGACGACGCTCGTGAAGCGTCCCTTGCGTATCCGGTTGGTCAGTTCGGACTGCAATGTATTGTAGGAACCGTAGCCGGTATGCAAATAATTCTTCACGCCGTCCTCGCGCATCTTGCGCGTGACGATGTTCACGACTCCGCCCATAGCGTTCGAGCCGTAAAGAACCGACGCCGGACCGCGCAGCACCTCGACCCGCTCGGCCATCAGCGACTGGTATGCGTCCGATATCGGATGGCCGAACAACCCCATGTACTGCGGGTGACCGTCGATCAGCACGAGCATCCCGGTCGTCGGAACGCCCGATTGCGCCGGACCGCCTATGCCGCGCAGCGACATCTGGCCGGCCGCTCCGCCCGAAACGCCGTAGCCCATGATACCGCGTCCGGTGGAGAACAGCCCCGGAATTCGCTCCGAAAGAATCGGCAGCAGCGAAGGCATGTTGGATTGCTCGATCCGCTGCCGGTCCACGACGGAAACGGTCATCGGCAGATGCCGGATATCGGTCTCGCTGCGAGTGCCGGTCACGACCACCTCTCCGAGATCGTGCGCCGGTCCCGGCAGCGCATCGGGCTCCGTCGCCGCCGGATGCGCCAGACCGGCGAAAGGAATCAGACACAGCGTCCAAATGATCGAATGACGTTTTTTCATAGAGCGTTAACGGTTGCGGTTATGCGAATCCTGGCCCCGGCAGGAGCGTATCCGGTTTCGAGACCATTCTCTTCCGTTACGCACGCCTCTTCTTCCGGCCGTCGATTCTCCAGATACAAAAATAGAAAGGACTGACAAAACATATGTAGACGCATTACGGAAAAACCTACCCCGATTCCTGATTCACAAGCCCTCCGCCCTCGATGCTCCGCATCCGGCACACGAGAACCGGCTCGGGACAAGCCGGCTACCGCGCACCGCAGACCTTCTGTCCCGCATTCTCTTTCCGAGCGCGCCGCAATACCCGGCCGTTCTTTCGTCCGGTCCCGTCCCCGGTCCTTGGCATTTCGGACGCAATGTATTATATTGCGAGCAAACGTGCGATGAAACTCGACCCGATTCCCGGAAAGATGAAAAAACTTCCGCTCGCCTGCTTATGGAAAGCAGCAAAAGAATGGCTGCGCCGTCCGGGACAGGACCGGATTACGCTCGAAATCGAGCGCGAAGGCCGCCGGCGGACGGTTACGACGCATTGCCTGAAAACGCCCGAGTACGCCGAATGGCTCCGATCGCTGTGGCAGCAGCGGCCGAGCCGGTGGATAGACGATCGCACGCTCTATCTGAATCCGGCCTGTACCGGACTCGACGAGGCGAAAGAACTGCTGAAAAGCCGGCGGCCGGAACAGACGGTAATCGTGGATATGCGTAACGATATCGGATTTCTTTTCTATGCACTGATCGCCCCGCTCTGCCCCGACGTCCTCTGGTCTTTCCGTCAGAGGACTTCGCCGGTTCCCTGCCTCACGCATCTCGAAATTCCCTAGCTGAAAGACAGCTGCCGGACATCGCGCCTCCGGAGCCGAACCGGAAAAACATTTTCCTGACCGGCCCCTCCAACCTGAGCCACCACGAAAGCGTACTGGACTTCGTCCGCTATGCCGGACTGGGCTACCTCGTCGGAACGAATACAGGAGGCTGCACCGGTCCCATAAATTATCTCCCGTTGCCATCGGGACATGAAGTCGCTTTCACCGGCACGAAGGTTCTGAGCAATCTGGGCCGCAGCCACTACTTCTACCGGACGGGAATCCGTCCCGACCGCTATGTCGAGGAGACGGCCGACGATATCCGTCTCGGACGGGACGCCGCGCTGGAGGAAGCCTTGCGGATAGCAGGAGCTCCGCCCTCGGCCGGGAATCCGTGACCGTCCGCATCGAAAGATCGATCGGATCAGCGGTTCGTCGCAACGGCGGACCGGACTGGTCTCAGCCAGTTGCCTCTCCAAAGCCGGAGAAGAAAAATCGCCCCGCGAAAACAAAGCTCGGCGCACATGGCGATCCACACGCCGCGCAACCCTAGCACCGGTGCGAGCAGAGCCGCCAGCGTCAGACGCACCGCCCACATGCTGAAAAAGTTCATGAAACTGGGAACGAGCGTATCGCCCGCCCCTACGAACGCGCCGTAAGCGACGATCGAGGCCGCGAACATGGGTTCCGCAAACGCCTCGATCCGCAGAACGGCCGTGCCCAGCGAACGGATTTCGGCATCCGGGGTCATAATTCCGATCATCTGCGGCGCGGCCAGATACATGACCAGCCCCATAACGGCCATCACGGCCATGCCGATCCCCACCGTCATGCCAGCCAGTTTCCGGGCCAGTCCCTGCCGGCCTGCCCCCACGCCCTGCCCTACCAGCGTCGTCGCGGCATCGGCTATCCCGTAGCCGGGCATGTAGCAAAGACTCTCGGCCGTAATGGCGAACGCGTTGGCTGCAATGGCGACGGTTCCGAGAGGCGCGACGATGACCGTAGACATGATCTGGGCTCCGCATATCACGATGTGCTCGCAGCCGACCGGCCCCCCGATACGGAGCGCCTCGGCAAGACAACGTCTCGTAGGACGGAAACTACCCGGCCGGCGAAGGAGCGCGAGCTCGGGCGAGCGCAAGCAGAGGTAGCCCGTCATCAGGCAGGACACGACGACGACGGCCAGCGCCGTCCCCGTCGCCGCTCCGGCCACTCCCATGTCCGCTCCGGGCAGGGAAACCGTCCATCCGCCGAGACGCAACTCCCTCGACG
The DNA here is from genome assembly GCA_902491835.1 of uncultured Alistipes sp. GTDB lineage: Bacteria > Bacteroidota > Bacteroidia > Bacteroidales > Rikenellaceae > Alistipes_A. Next base: position 35,180 of record CABUJP010000006.1, read on the forward strand.
GAAAAATAAGCAAGGTGTTGAACACGACGTCCAGAACGCACATCAGGATGCTCAGCATGCTCGGAATCCGCATGTTGCCGCTGCAACGGAGCATGCTGCCCGAAAGAAAATTGAGCTGAAGGAACGGCAGGGACAACGAATAGATCAGAAAATAGCGGGCCGCATCGGGCACGATAGAGGCGTTTCCTCCGAGCCAGCCGGGCAACGAGCCGCTCACCGAGCAGCCGATCCCCGACAGCAGCAAGCCGAAAAGAGGAACGGCGACGAAAGACTGACGCAGGATGGCCCTCGCTCCTTCCATGTCATCGGCGCCGATCCGGTGCGCCGCCTGAACGGAAAAGGCTGTGGCCGCCGCCGCGCACACCCCGTTGAAAAGCCAAGTGGTCGTAGATACGAGACCGATGGACGCCGAGGCTTCGGCACCGAGACCGCCCACCATCGAGGCATCGATGTACAGCATGACGATCGAAGAGAGCTGAGCCAGCATCGACGGAACGCTCAACCGCACGATCAGCTCGAGCCGCTGCCTCCAGGTCATCGGCTTCCCGGAACGGATCGACTCCAGCAATACGTACTCTTTTCTTCTCTTCCCGGAGGACATAGCCACTCAACTTGCCGGATTATCCTCTATCTGCCGAGCACTTTTCTCAGCCGCAGCAATCCTTCTTCGAGCAGCGATCTGGGACACGCGATGTTGAGCCGGATGAAATCCTCGCCTCCGGGGCCGTAGATCGTCCCGGGACTGACCATCAGCTTCGCTTCGGCGAGCAGCCTGGCCGCGATCTGCTCGGAGCTCACTCCCGTCGTCCGGCAATCGATCCACACGAGATACGTGCCCTCGAGGGGCAGTACCGGATATTGCGGCAGATGCTCGGCGAAGAACCCGCACAGCATCCGATAGTTGTCCGCAAGGTATTCCCTCAGCCGGTCGAGCCACTCCTCGCCCCGATCATACGCGGCCATCAGCGCCTCCACGCCGAAAGGATTGACGTCGCACACCTCGTTGTCATTGATCGCGCGGTCGATTCCGGCCCGCACGTTGGCATCGGCCGAGACGATATTGGCGATCTGCATTCCGGCCAGATTGAACGCCTTGCTGGGCGAGTTGCAGGTAACCGAGCCATGCAGAAAATCGTCCGACAGCGAAGCGAACGGGGTATAGTCGTGCCCTTGATAGGTCAGCTCGCAGTGAATTTCGTCCGCCACGACGCGCACGCCGTGACGGAGGCATATCTCGCCGAGGCGGCGCAACTCTTCCCGGGTCCACACCCGGCCCACGGGATTATGCGGATTGCACAGCAAAAGCAGCTTGGCCTTCGGATCGGAAGCCTTCGCCTCCAGATCGTCGAAATCGATCGTATACGCTCCGCCTTCGTAGCGCAGCCGATTGGCCGACAGCTCGCATCCGTTGTTGCGGATCGACGAGTAGAAACAGTTGTAGGCAGGCGTCTGCACGATCACCCGGTCACCCGGAACCGTCAGCGCCTTGAT
>CABUJP010000007.1:0-36029 GCA_902491835.1 uncultured Alistipes sp.
TTGAACGGAGCCTTGAAGTCGGTCTTGGCCGGACCGGCGAAGAAGTTCAGACAGCCGTCGAACGACAGGATTGCGTCGGCCTGCTCGACGACTGCGGCTACCGGCGCGAATACGAACACGTCGTTGTAGCCCTTCCCGTCGGTCAGCGCTTTCAGGCCCTCGACCGGATCGGCCATGCTGCCCGTGTTCACGTATTTCAGCTCGATGCCGTTCTTGGCCGCTTCCTCGGGCGAGTAAAGCGAGGCGGCGCGGTCCAGCCGCGTCTGGTCGATGTCGGTCACGACCATCAGCTTCGGCTTGCGGTCGGTGCGGTGAATCGCATAGTTGATCGCGGCGAGACCCATCGGGCCGACGCCGGCCAGAATGGCCATGTTACCGCCCTGCTTGATCTCCATGTCGTGCTTGTACGATCCGGGCGTGATATGATAGTTGGCGTGCATCGCACCGATCACGCATGACAGGGGCTCCGACAGCGAGGCGGGGTAGTAACCCTCGCCGGTGAACGGCAGCAGGCATCCCTGCTCCATCACTTCGTTCGGAATCACGACGTAGGTCGCGTCGCCGCCGATGAATCGGTACGAGTAGCCCGGCGCGCTCAGCACGCCGACGGGGCCTTTCTCGTAGTTGAGCGCGGGTTGGATCGAGAATTTGTCGCCCGCCTTGAAGCGGCCGCTCCACTTGCTGCCCACCTCGACCAGCTCGCCCGCGAACTCGTGTCCGATGATAACGGGATTATGGGCGATGTCGCGCGGAACCCGCTTGTGGATGTCGGCCTCGTGCGAGGCTTTGTACGACGACATGCAGATGCTGTCGCAAACCACTTTGGCCAGTATCTCGTCGTCCTTTATTTTCGGCAGCTCGAACTCCTCCAGCCGGAGGTCGTTCTTACCGTAGAGTCTTACAGCTTTCGTTTTCATGTGTTTTTGGTTTTTAAGAGTTTTGCAGCAAGGCTTCACATGAAACATCCGAATTTTGCCGCAAAGATATGCATTATATTCGTTCCGTGCGAATTTTTGCTGCGATATGTATCGGAATCGCGTTATCGAATCGTTAAGCGCTCGTCCCGGCTCCGATCCGACGGATGCCGGGGCGAGCGTCCAGTCAGCTCAGCATGACCTGCCCGCCGGTCACCGGCACGGCCTGACCCGTCTCGCAGGTCTGCTCGATCAGGTACAGCACGGCCTTGGTGACGTCCTCCGGACCGGTTCCCTTGCGCATCGGCACCTGGTCCATGTAGTACTTGCGGACGTCCTCGACCGTTTTGGCTCCCGGGACCTTTCCTGCGTGCAGATATTGCAGGAACAAGCCGTTCTCGGGGTTCGACCACAGCGGCCCCTCGTAGAAATTGCCCGGGCAGACCGCGTTGACCTTGATGCGGAACGGCGCCAGTTCCAGCGCGAACGACTGCGTGAGACCCACGCCGCCGAACTTGCCGCCGGCGTAGGCGAAGTTGGCTTTCGAGCCCCTCAGTCCCGATTTGGAATTGATCTGGATGATGTCGCCGTAGTTATCTTCGGCATACTTGTTCTGCAGCTTCATCACGCGCGAGGCGGCCTGCGCGCAGTAAAAGTAGGCGTTGTAGTTGATTTTCGTGACGAACTCGAAGTTTTCCGGAGTCATTTCCTCCAGCCCGCCGGCACGCAGCACGCCCGCGTTGCTGACGAACACGTCCAGTCCGCCGAAGCGGCAAACCGTCTCGTGGATCAGGTTACGCAGGCTCTCCGTGTCGGCTACGTTTGTCTTGACGAAGATGGCGCGGTTGCTCCGGGCCATGCCGTTGAGCCGCTCGGCTGTCGCCGCTCCGACCGCCTCGTTCAGGTCTGCCACGACGATATTGGCCCCTTGCTGGATCAGGCAGCGGGCGATGCCCTCACCGAAGCCCTGAGCGGCTCCGGTCACGATGATCGTCTTGTTCTCGACGCGTCCCGATGCGCCGCCCGCACTGACCTTGCGGCGATAATTTTCCACCTCCCAGTTGTCGATGAAGTCGATCTGGCGCTGGGTCATCGGGTGCTCGCCTCCGAACGACTGGGCGATCGCGGCGATCTTCATCATGTCCTCGTACACGTCCAGAATGATGTCGCAGCCGGCGGCGTTGTCGCCGACCGCCACCAAGCCGATACCCTTGATGAGCAGTACCTTCGGCGTATAGCCGTTCGCTGCGACGTATTGCTCGATCTGCGCTTGGGCCTGCTCGAGCAACGCTTGTTTATCGGCGGCGTCGAGATAGATGTATTTCGACTTGCAGTAGACGATCGCGTCGGGCGAGAAGGGCGCCGCAACTTTCGCATATTCGCTTTCGGACGAAGCATAACGCTCGATCAGCGCGTTGTTGCGGACGCGGAGCGTCTTGACCCCCTGCTTGCTGAGCATCATGCGGATAGCCGGAAGTACTTCCTGCACGCAGTCGCATACCGGCTTGTCTTCTTCGGGCAGCGATACGCCGGCCGCCTTCTCGATCGTCGAGAGCACGCGGTCGTAAATGGCCTCGACCTCGGCCGTCGTGTCGGCGCCGACGAAGATGCCGTGATTCTGCAGCAGCAGAATGGCGGGTTCCTTGCCGAATTTGGCCTTGTAGGCTTTGATCCGGTCGTCCACTTCCTTGAACAGCACGTATCCCGGATCGGTATACGGGATATATACGGCCTCGTCGCCGAACAGGCGGGCCGTTTCGGCCTCGGCATTCTGTCCGCACATCAGGCCGTTGACCATCGTCGGATGCAGATGGACGATGAATGCGGCGCTCAGCGCGTTGTGCATCGAGGTCTCGACCGACGGGCGGCGGTCCTTCGTGATGCACGCGGCCGCCAGGTCGTTCTTGACTTCCTCCTCGCGCGCGGCCGTATCCGCCGGGTAGGTTTTTTCCGGGATGACGTTCAGTTTCTTGCGGTCCAGCACGGCGAAGCCGTCTTCGGTGATCGTCGCCAGCGCGCATCCGCTGGCCTTGACCCACAGCTTGTCGGCATTCTTGTACGAGGTGTTGCCGCCTCCCGCGATCACGTAGCGGCTGTCGCGGCCGTACTTGCGCGATATTTCGATCAGTTGTTCTATCTCTTTCATTTTCTTTCGGTTGTTAATGGTTGCGTTTCGCTTCGGCAGGATTACCCTGCCGGGCTTCGTTCACGCGACGGCCGGTCTTACCGGATGGCCGCCTTGATTACGCTGTCGCCATGTTTGATGTATTCGTCGCGCTTGTCGATGTCGGCCTTGCCCCGGCTGTCGACGTAGCCCTGCATGCCGCTGGCTACGATGTCCTGATGGGCCGCCACGACGCACGCGCCGCAGTAGTTGATGTACTTGAGCCGCTCGGTCAGGGGAGCTCCGCCCCGGGCGAAAAGCTCGATCGGCTCCATCGCGGGCGTGTTGTGCTCCGAGCCGAACGTGACGACGAACCCGTTGTCGTGCAGGTAGCCTGCGTATTTTTCGAGTACCTCCACGCTGTTGCGCGTCGTGATGAACTCGACCGAGAAAATGCCGCGCTCGCGGAGCGTCTCGGCCGTTTTCACGATGTCCTGCTCGAAGTCGGTGAAGCCTCCCTTCGCGTCGTCGGCCAAAAACGGATAGGTCGGGATACCTCCTGCCGCCAGAATGATCTTGCGGACGGTCTCCATAGGCAGGAACGCCTTGGGGTCCTCGGGCACGAAAGCCGCACCTCCCGCCTTGAGCAGGTTGCCCCGGATCTCGTTTTCGACGGCCGCGTGGTCGGCTACGTCCGACTTGAGCGGCTTGCCGCCGAAAATCTTCTCGAAGAAGGCGGCGATCGCCTTCGGCTCGTTCTTGAGGTGCTCGTATGCGGCCAGACGCAACGCCTTGGCCAGATGACGCTCGCGGATCGATCCTTTGGTCAGCGTCCGCTCGATTTTCTTGAAGTCGAGCACGAATCCGGCATCGTACGAGCGCAGTACGTCGTTGAGCTTGCCGCACATCGTTTCGACCTGAGCGTTCGACTCGGCGCGCACGGTGGCCAGCTGCGAGGCGTACGGCTCGGCCAGTTCGACCGGATAGGCGAGGCCCTTGCCGCTGAGGTAGGTGCGGCCCGGATTGTTCGGGTCGTTGACCCGTACGCCGGCGGCCTGATCCTGTTGCTGGAGGCTGATGAACTCGATGTTGAACAACGGGAACAGCTTCCGGCTGCGGCATCCGTCGTTCCACTCCTTGTAGCCGTCCATCGAATAGAAGTCGTTGACGCCGACGACGCGGACGTTTTCGGCCACGGCCCTGTCGAGCGCATCGGTCAGCTTGTCGAACGCGCTGAACGAGTAGGGCGTATGCAGATGGGCGTTGACATTGACCGCCTCGATCTTGTTTCTTTTCGTTGAATCCATAGGTTCGTTTTTCGGTTGAATGGTAGAAAGTGACAAAAGGCCACACGGACATTTGTTGAATATCTATGCGACCTTTTGTCTGAAGATGAAACCCGTTACAGGTCCTTAGATACCCTCCTTGGCGCGTCGGATCTGTTCGGCCTCGGTGAAGTTGCGCGTCGGAACGTGCCCGGGCAGCGGAACGATCTTCTCGTGGATGATGTCGATGAAGCTGTCCACCTGCGGGAAGAAAGCGTATTCCAACTCATAGGCCGGCGTGATCCAGTCGCGCGAACCGAGTACGACGGCCGGTGCGTCCAGATAGTCGAACGCCAGCTCGTTGACGTTGCGTGCCAGATCGTTCAGGAACGATCCGCGGGCCGTTGCGTCGCCGGCGATCACGATGCGGCCGGTCTTCTTGACCGAAGCGAGCACCTTCTCGTAGTTGAACGGAACGAGCGAGCGGGCGTCGATCACTTCGGCGCTCATGCCGTATTTCTCTTCGAGCACTTTGGCCGCCTCGAGCGCGCGGTAGAGCGTGGCGCCGATCGTCAGGATCGTGATGTCCTTGCCCTCGCGCTTGATGTCGGGCTCGCCGAGCGGAATCTCGTAGTAGCCTTCCGGCACGCCGCCTTCGTGGAACTGCTCTCCCACGTCGTAGATACGCTGGCTTTCGAAGAAGATCACCGGGTCGGTTCCTTGCAGCGCGGCGTTCATCAGACCCTTCGCGTCATACGGAGTAACCGGGAACACGACTTTCAGGCCGGGAATGTGAGCCGCGAGCGAGGTCCAGTCCTGCGAGTGCTGAGCGCCGTATTTCGATCCGACCGAAACGCGGACTACGACCGGCATTTTCAGAATGTTGCCGCTCATGGCCTGCCACTTGGGCAACTGGTTGAACACCTCGTCGCCGCAGCAGCCGAGGAAGTCGCAGTACATGATCTCGGGGATCACGCGACCGCCGCACATGGCGTATCCGATCGCCGTGCCGATGATGGCCGCTTCGGCGATCGGGGCGTTGAACAGGCGGTGGTACGGCAGCGCCTCGGTCAGGCCGCGGTAGACGGCGAACGCGCCGCCCCAGTCGCGGTTCTCCTCGCCGTAGGCGATCAGCGAGGCATCCTTGTAGAAGCGGTCGATGATCGCCTCGAAGATACCGTCGCGCAGCTGGAACTGCTTCATCTTCGAGAACGGCTTGCCGTCCTTGTCGAACGCGAAGCGCTCTTTCTTGGCGATCTGCTGCACGCGGGGATTCTCGCTCATCGGATGGTTCACGTCGGGCTTGGCGTCCGACAGCGAGTCGATCGATTGGTTCGAGAACATCATCGTGCCCAACAGTTCGGGTTCCTTGTGCAGGTCCATGCGCGGCGACAGCTCGTCGTCGATGGCCAGCTTGAAGGTCTCGAACATGATCTCCTTGATTTCCTTGGTCATGGCGTCCAAATCGGCCTGCGTAGCCACGCCGGCGGCGATCAGCTCCTTGCCGAACGTTACGATGCAGTCCTGAGCCTCCCATGCCTCGATTTCCTCTTTCGTACGGTACGACGAGGCGTCGGAGGGCGAGTGGCCGCTATAACGGTAGGTCAGCACGTCGATCAGCACGGGACCGTCCTTTTCCTTCTCGAGGATCGCTTTCTTGCGGCGGTAGCAGTCGATCACGGCCAGCGGGTTGTAGCCGTCGACGCGCTCGGCGTGCATCTGGGCCGGGTTGACGCCGGCGCCGATGCGGGCCGCGAAGTCGAAGCCCATCGTCTCGCCGCGAGTCTGTCCGCCCATGCCGTACTGATTGTCCATGATGTTGATGATTACTGGCAGGCCGCCTTTCATCTCGTCCGACCACAGTTGCTTGAACTGATCCATCGCGGCGAAGGTCATGCCTTCCCACACCGGACCGCGGGCCATCGACGCGTCGCCCAGGTTGGCTACGACGATGCCCGGCTTGCGGTTCACTTTCTTATAGAGGGCCGCGCCCACGGCGATGCTGCCGCTGCCGCCCACGATCGCGTTGTTCGGATAGATGCCGAACGGCGTGAAGAACGTGTGCATACTGCCGCCCAGACCCTTGTTGAATCCGGTCGTGCGAGCGAATACCTCGGCCAGCGCCCCGTAGAGCAGGAAGCGGATGCCCAGCTCTTTGGTCGTGCCGCCCTTGAACGCCTTCTTGGCGACGTTTACGGTGGCGCCGTCCCAGAATTCGTTCATGATCTTCTCGAGGCTCTTGTCGTCCAGCAGCTCGATCGCGCGCAGACCCTTGGCGAGAATTTCGCCGTGGCTGCGGTGCGATCCGAAAATGAAATCGTTGATGTCGAGCATGTAGGCCATGCCGACGGCTGCGGCTTCCTGACCGGCCGACAGGTGGGCGGGGCCCGGATTGTTGTACTCGACGCCGTTGTATCCTCCGGTCGTCTTGACGAGCTGCAGCATCGTCTCGAACTCGCGGATCACGACCATGTCGCGGTAAATCCGCTTCAGGTCGTCCTTGGTGAAATGCTTGGCCTTGAGCTCGTCCTTGACCGTCTTGTTGTACTGGTTGACGGGAATCGGCGTGAACGTGATTTCGCCCGGTTTCCGCATCTGCGTAGGATCGATATATTGCGACTTAGGCATAATACGTAAGTTTTAAAGGTTATTTTTCTGGTTATTCGTTGAATGAAAAGACGGTTTCTTTGAAAATCTCGGAAACGGTCGGGTGCGGGAACACCACTTCCTGCATCTCCTTGAGCGTCATTTCCTGCTCGATGGCCATGCAGGCGCCGTAAATGATCTCGCTGCACGGATTGCCGAGCATGTGCACGCCCAGCACCTCGCCGTACTTCGCGCCGACGATCACTTTGCACAGGCCCGCGCCGCCTTCGTTCTCGGCGACGAAGCGACCCGCGTAGGCCATCGGCAGCTTGGCGATCTTGTATTCGATGCCCTCGGCTTTGGCCTGCTCTTCGGTCAGGCCGACGCCGGCCACTTCGGGATTCGTGTAGACGACGCCCGGAATCGCGTTGTAGCGCATCCGGTCCGCACGGCCCGTCAGGTTGTTGACGACGACCTCGCCCTCGCGGCTGGCCGTATGGGCCAGCATCGAGAACCCGGTGATGTCTCCCGCGGCGAAGACGTTCGGAGCGTTCGTGCGCATCTTGTCGTCGACCTTGACGGCTCCCCGGTTCATCTCGATGCCGAGGTTTTCCAGACCGAGCCCTGCCGTTACGGCGCGGCGGCCGACGCTCATCAGGATCTTGTCGCCTTTGGCCGACAGCGTTTGCCCGTCCTTGTCGACATAGATTACCTCATTGCCGCGGATTTCGGTCACCTTGCAGTTGAGGTTGAACTGGATGCCCTTTTTGGCATAGATGTCCTGCAGCATGGCGCTGATTTCGCCGTCCAGTCCGCCGAGAATCTTCGGCAGCATCTCGACGACGGTCACTTCGGTGCCGAGACTGTTGAAGAAACTGGCGAACTCCATGCCGATCACACCTCCGCCTATGATTACCAGTGATTTGGGTTGCTCCTTCAGATCGAGGATTTCGCGGTTCGTCACGATGATATCGCCGGCCTCCTTGACGCCCGGGATAGGCGGAACGAATGCCTCCGATCCCGTGCAGAGCAGCAGGTTCACGGCATAGAACGTTTCGCCCGCGCATTCGATCTCGATGCCGTTCTGCGAACGTCCTTTGACTTTCGCCTCGCCCCGCACGACGCGTACCTTGTTGGCTTTCATGGCCGAGCCGACGCCTCCGACGAGCTTCTTGACTACTTTATTCTTGCGCTCGACGATCTTGCCGAAATCGAACGTCGCTCCCGGCGCGCTCACTCCGTACTTGTCGCCGTGCTTGGCGTAGTCGTAGACTTTCGCGCTGTAAAGCAGCGTCTTGGTCGGGATGCAGCCTTCGTTGAGGCATACGCCGCCCAGTTCGCGTTTCTCGAACAGCACGACGTTCAGCCCTTTGGCTCCGGCGCGTTCCGCAGCCACGTAGCCTCCGGGACCTCCGCCGATAATTGCTAAATCGATCATTTTTATTTCAGATTAGAAGTTTTTCGCTTTATATGCCCGTCCGCCGGGGGATTCCCGCGATGCGGGATCGGATACCTTTCCGCGGAGCGTGGCATGGAATTCAGAATCCGCGAAGCGTCGCACCGTTTCGGCTTAAAGCTCGAAGTCGAGGTTTTCGATCTCCGTGGCGATCTGCTTTACGAAACGGGTCGCCTCGCCGCCGTCCAGCGCGCGGTGGTCGTACGTGAGACTCAGACCCATATAAGGAACGAAACCGTAGACGCCTCCGCCCAAATTCTTAGGCCGCGGCACGATCGTGTTGACACCCAGAATGGCTACCTGAGGCAGGTTGATCACCGGCGTGAAGACCTCGACCCCGTAGTTGCCCAGATTCGATACGGTGAACGAGGCGGCCTCCGACGACAGCAGGTCCGGATCGATCGATCCTTTCTTGCAGGCGTTGGCCACTTCCTTGAGCTGGTTCGAGAGGCCCTGAATCGACAGGTCGTCGGCGTTCTTGACCACCGGAACCATCAGGCCGCGTTCGGTATCGACGGCCAATCCGAGGTGCACTTTCGAGAAGTTGCGGGTGCTGTCGCCCAAGAAGTGAGCGTTGACCTGCGGGAATTTCTTCAGCGCCTTGATGACGGCCAGGCAGACCATGTCGTTCAGCGTGATATTGGTCGGGTAACCGTTTTCCATCGCTTTCTTGACCTTCTCGCGCAGCGCCAGCACGCGGCGAGCGTCGGCGCCGAGGTGGTGCGTCAGTTGGGCCGAGTTCTGCAGCGAAGCGTGCATTGCCTTGGCGATCAGCTTGCGCATGTTCGAGAGCGGCTTGATCTCGCTGTCCGACGAATAGACGTGGTTCTTCAGCGCACCTACGTCGGCACCCTTGGCCATGCCGGCCAGACCGCTTCCGGCCTCGGGCAGCGGAGCGCCCGTTTCCTTCATGATAGCTTTGGCCAGCGGGGTCGTTTTCGGCGCGGCTTCCAGCGCGGCCTTCACGTCCCGCTCGATCACGCGGCCGTGAGGACCCGATCCGGCCAAAGCCGATGCGTTGACGGCTTCCTTGGCCGCGAGCATCTTGGCGCGGGGCGAAACGGGCGACGAAGCGCCGGTCGGAGCGGATGCCGGAGCGGCGGTCGTCTCGGCATGAGCCGCAGGCGCTGCTGCCGGAGCCGCTGCAGGTGCTGCCGCCGGAGCGGGCGCGGGTGTCTCGGCCGGCGCAGCCGTCTCGCCGCCCGGGCGGAACTCGGCCGTCGACTCGCCTTCGTTGCCGATTACCATGACGTTCGTCAGTACGGGAATTTCGTCCCCGTTGTCGAAAAATACGTCCAGTACCGTGCCGGCCACTTGGGCGGCTTCTTCGAACGAGGCTTTGTCCGTCTCGTAGGAGAACAGAATGTCGCCTACCGCGACGGAGTCGCCTTTTTTCTTCTTGAATTCGGTCAGGATGCAGCTCTCTACGGACTGACCCTGTTTCGGCATGATGACTACTGTTGCCATAAGTTGTTCGATTAGTATTTTGTAAAGTTAGTTTTGTGCTTTTACCCTGCAAAGATACAACAATAAGTCATATATACAAGTGATTTCATTATTTTTTTCTAAATGCTGTCGGTTAGCGTGTTAGCTCCGGTGGTGTTGTGTTACAAGTTGGCAGCTTGTATGTACAAATTTCTTTCTGCGAAATTTGCACGGACGGAATTATTTTCCTAATTTTGAACGAGGGAAACGCATTAAGATATTTAGTGGTAATCCTTTTCGCGCGGCGGGAAAGACGTCGCCCGCGGAACAAAACGGCAATTTTATGGGCAATTTGCCTCAATATAAACAGGTATACGAAGCGCTGCGCCGGGAAATTTCGTCCGGCGAGTTTTCGGCGGGCGATCTGTTGCCTTCCGAGCACGAGCTGTGCGCCCGGTTCTCCGTCGCGCGGCCGACCGTCCGAAAGGCGCTCGACCAGCTCGTTTCGGACGGGTTCATATTCAAACATCAGGGGAAAGGCAGCATTGTCAAAGGCGCTCCCAAGGGAATCGGCATCTTGTCGATTTCCGGTACGAGCGCGGCCGTCGGCAGCCCGAACTTCTCGACGCACATCATTCTGAAACCCGAACTGCGGACGTGGACCGAGGCTTTCTCGTTTCCTGTGGAAGAGTGGGAGCGGCGTGCGGGATGCATCTATTTCGAGCGGCTGCGGCTGCTCGACGGAGTGCCGGTATTTTTCGACATCACGATGCTGCCCAATGTCGGGCTGCCGCGTTTTCTGAACTACGATCTCGAGAACCGCTCGCTGTTCGACTCGCTTCGCTCCCAATATCAGATCACCGTGACCGGAGGCACGCAGCAGCTGTTCGCCATACGGGCCGACAAGCGCCTGCAGGAATATCTGGGCGTACGTGCGGGGCATCCGATTCTGCAGCTCAACCGCAAGATCGAGACATCCCGGCCCGGGTTTCACATATACAGTCAGGTCTTTTGCGCGACGCAGGGCTACGGGCTGATCGGTACCTTCTAAATTATTTTCGTAGCTTTGCGCTTTCCGTTTCCGAACTTAAAAACGAAGAAGATATGAGTCAGATTAGACAATGCGCCGTCGATACGATTCACGCCGAGGCGGATGCGGTCAGCCGGCTGGCTACCCTGCTGACGGACGATTTCGAGGGCGCTGTCCGCGCGATTCTGGCCTGTACGGGCAAGGTCGTGGTGACCGGCATGGGCAAATCGGGCCTGATCGGTAAGAAGATAGCCGCTACGCTGGCCAGTACCGGAACGCCTGCCTTTTTTCTGCATCCGGGCGAAGCCTATCACGGCGATCTGGGTATGATCTCCCGCAACGACATCGTGCTGGCGATGGCCAACTCGGGTCAGACCGACGAGATTCTGCGGCTGATTCCGTTCATGCAGCGCAACGGCAACCGGATCATCGCGATGACGGGCAATCCCGAGTCGACGCTGGCCAAGAACGCGCACTATCATTTGAACGTCAACGTCACGCGAGAGGCCTGCCCGATGAATCTGGCTCCTACCTCTTCGACGACGGCTATGCTCGTGATGGGCGACGCGCTGGCCATCGCGCTGATCCGCGAGCGGAACTTCCGGCCCGAGGACTATGCCGTATTCCATCCGGGCGGCAGCCTGGGACGCCGCTTGCTGACCCGGGTACGAGACGTGATGCGCAAGGACATTCCGTGCGTGGAGCCGACCGCAACGCTCGGCGATGTGATTATCCGCATCAGCGACGCGCGGCTCGGGATTGCCGCGATCGTCGAACAGGGGCGTCTGACGGGCGTTATCACCGATGGCGATGTGCGTCGCGCGATGACCAAGTACAAGGAAAATTTTTTCAATATCGAAGCCCGGCAGATCATGTCGCGCAGTCCGAAGACCGTTTCGCCCGACGCCCGGATCACGGAGGCCGAGGAGATGATGCGCACCCACAAGATTCATTCGATCGTCGTGACCGACGAGAGCGGAGGGCCGGTCGGCGTCGTGGAGTTCTTCAACGTGTCGGTGCTCGGTTGACTCCTGCCGGCGCGGCCGAGCGGGGGGACTTTTCGGGAGGGCGGCAAAAGTTGCGGTCCTTCGTCGCATGAGGATTTGGATTTGTGGATATTGGCGTTGCCGGCGTTGTGCTCGCAGGACGAAGGCCGGTGGCAAATCCGTCGACATGCCGTTTTGCGGATGACCTTGGATCGGGCCGTCCCCCTTTGTCGTAGTCCTTCCGAACTTTCCTGAAGTTCGTCTGTCTGTCGTCCGTATCGAATCGTCGGCAGAAAACGACGGAGAGTTCCTCTCGCCGTTTTTGTCGGAACGGACGTTTCTTCGTTATGGCGGTCGGTTTTGCAGGGCACGGATCGTCCGCGTTCCATGTCGGAATTTACGCCGGACGGGCGCATGTCGCCCCACTCGCCGATGTGGAAGAGCTCGGGGCGGAAATATGCGGAAAAATACCTATCTTTGGTCATCGGAGCACAGCGCCGAGGCGGGCCTGCGCGGACGTGCCCCGGCACGGGAAGCCGGTCCGGCTATCGGGCGAGTCGGTAGGACCGCCGGGGGCTTATGGGGCGAGGGCTCACTTTCTTACGATCATGGACAAATCGGACCATAGCGAGTTCAAATACCTGGTGGCTAACGAGAGCGATCACCGATGGGGCATTACCGCCACGTCGGTGGGCTTTCAGCGGGTGGACCCCGACGAGGCCTATCCGTCTCCGATTCATCCGCGCGGCTACTATTTCGACGTTGTTTCCGGGCGCGTGCTCGACGAGTACCAGTTGATCTATGTCGTCGACGGCGAGGGGACGCTCCGCACGGAAAGCGGCAGCTACCGGCTGACGGCCGGTACGATGTTCCTGATCTTTCCCGGCGGCTGGCGTACTTACCGTCCCAGTCCCGAAACGGGATGGAGCGCCTACTGGATCGGATTCCGGGGACGGGTGATCGACGACCGCGTGGGCGGCGGCTTTTTCAGCGGAAAGTCGCCGGTGTTCCGGATCGGACTTTCTCCGCTGGCCGTCGATGTCTACCGCGAGGCGCTGGCCGTAGCCGGCAGGGAAGACCCCTGCTACCAGCAGGTGCTTTGCGGGGCGGTGTCTCTGCTGATGGGGCTGGCGCTGAACCGCAGCCGCAGGGAGAAGCCTTCCGACGGGGTCGTGCGCGACAAGATCGCCCGGGCCAAACTGATGATGATCGACAATTTGTCCGAGCCGCTTTCCGCTCAGCAGATCGCCCGGCGCCTGAATGTCAGTTATTCGTGGTTCCGTTCGGCTTTCAAGCGCCTGACGGGCATGGCTCCGGCCCAGTATCTGATCGAACTGAAGCTTTACCGGGCCATGGAGTTGCTTTCGGAAAACCGGATGACGGTCAAGGAGATCGCCTATGCGCTCGATTTCAATTCGTCCCGCTATTTTTCCAGCTTTTTCAAAAAAAGGACCGGCCGCAGCCCGCTCGAATACCGCGCTTGGATTCGCCGCAATGTGCCCGAAGCGGATGGGCCGAAGCGCGCGTGATGCAAATTTCGTAACCCGCCGATCAATTTTAGCACGTTCCGGAGCTCCCTTTGGTTTATATTTGTAAAGGCAATTATACATTTTCATGTACCAAGCATGTTCGCAACCGGATTTTTTCTGTCCGCCGGTCGCGGTCGGCGACCGTAGGCCGCGCATTCGATTAATCCCTTGTCTGCTTCCCTCCGACGGAAGGGAGCATACGGGAAGCCGGAAATGTCGAAAACCCGAGGGCTGGTACGGAAAGCATATGATTGGGTTTGTAAAAGCGCCCGTTTCCGGGAGATAAGCCCTTGCGGCAGGCGGACGGGGGCGTTACGAATTCGGAACTTAAAATGATGAATCGATGAAGATAGGACTTTTCGGAATAGGACTGAACACTTATTGGGCCCAGTTCGAGGGTCTGCTGCCTCGTCTGGAGGGTTACCGCCGCCGGATAGCCGATCGGCTCGCCGAAACGGGAGCCGAGGTTGTCGATGCCGGGATGGTCGACGAGCCGGCCAAGGCTGAGGCGGCGGCGAAACTGCTGCGCGAGAGCGATGCGGAACTGGTCTTCCTCTACATATCGACGTATGCGCTTTCGTCGACCGTGCTGCCCGTCGTACAGCGGCTGGGCGTTCCGGTCGTCGTGCTGAATCTGCAGCCCGAGCCGGCTATCGACTACGACCGGCTCAACGCGATGGGCGACCGGGGGCGGATGACCGGCGAGTGGCTCGCCCATTGCCAGGCCTGCTCGGTTCCCGAGGTGGCCTGCGTGTTCAACCGGCTCGGACTGCGCTACGATATCGTCACGGGCTATTTGGCCGAGAGCTCGGTCTGGGAACGGATCGGGGCGTGGGTCGATGCCGCCCGGGCGGCATCGGCGCTGCGGCGTAACCGCATGGGCGTGCTCGGCCACTATTATTGCGGCATGCTCGACGTGTACACCGACTTGACGCGCCTCTCGGGCGTGTTCGGCACTCATTTCGAGCTGCTCGAGATGTGCGAGCTGAAGACATTGCGCGACGGGGCGACGCCGCAGCAAGTCGCCGCGAAGATCGACGAGTTCTACGAAACGTTCGACGTGGCCCCCGACTGCGAGCGTTCCGAGATCGAGCGGGCGGCCCGGACGTCGGTGGCGCTCGACGGACTGGTCGCCCGGCACGCTCTCGGATCGATGGCCTATTATTACGAGGGGACGGGCGATTACGAGAACATCGTCACGTCGGTGATCGCCGGCAACACGCTGCTTACCGGCCGGGGCGTTCCCGTGGCCGGCGAGTGCGAGGTCAAGAACGCCCATGCGATGAAGATCATGGCGCTGCTCGGCGGAGGCGGCTCTTTCTCCGAACCCTATGCGATGGATTTCGACGACGATGTCGTGCTGTGGGGACATGACGGGCCTGCTCATTTCGCGATGGCCGATGGCCGCGTGGGTTTGGTTCCGCTGCCGGTTTATCATGGCAAGCCGGGCAAGGGACTGTCGATCCAGATGAGCGTCCGGCGCGGGCCCGTGACGCTGCTGTCGGTCGTCGAGGGTCGCGACGGCGTGTTCCTGCTTGCGGCCGAGGGCGAGTCGGTCGAGGGCAAGACGCTTCAGATCGGCAATACGAACAGCCGCTATCGCTTTCCGATCGGCGCGCGCGCCTTTATGGACAGCTGGGCCAAGGCCGGTCCGTCGCATCACTGCGCGATCGGCACGGGACATCTTGCGGACCGAATCGAGAAACTGGCTTTTCTGCTCGGCATACCGTTCGTAAGAGTTTGCTGACGCGGCGGTTCCGTCGGGTTCCGGCCGATATGCCGGCGACTTCGGACGGTTTCTTTCGGGGACTTTGAGGCGAATGCCTTCGCGCCACCGGTCCGTGGAAGCGATCCGGATACCGAGATCGGCGGACTCGGAGCGATGACTTTTCAGTCCAGACGAGGCGTACCGTGCGGCTCAGGCGTGTTCGTTTTCCGGGCGAAGCGATCCGGAATACTTTGTACCGATGCCCGGATAATATGACGGCCGCCCGGAAGAGCCGGATTGCCATTTCGGCTTTCCCTCTTTCGGAGGCGGGCGAGCCGGTCGTCGGCGCTTTGAGATTGTTTGCGAAACTACTAACGTGATACTGCTATGACTTTTTTTAACATGATCCGTCGGGCCGGGGTGTGGGCCTTTCTGTTGTTTTTGGGGACTGCCGGGCCGGTTCGGGCCGGTATTCATGATCGGCTGATGTGGACCGATTCGACCGTTGCCGTTCCCGACCGGCATGTCGCCTTCCGGGGAACTTTCTCGCTCGACGCCGATACGACGGTCGATCTGCGATTGAGCGGGGCCTCGTGGTATGTCGTGTGGCTCGACGGCGCGTACTACACCGAGGGTCCCGACCGCTATACGGCGAAATATCCCGAATACCAGACGCGCCGTGTCCGCTTGGCGGCCGGCGAGCATACGCTGGCCGTGCAGGTGCAGCACGAGGGCGTGGCGACCCGCATCCTGCGCGAGATTCAGCCGTTTTTGTACGTGCGCGCTTCGGTCGGCGACCGTGAGGTGCCCGTGCGCTGGCGCTGCCTTCCGCTCGAGGGCTACGCTTCGCAGGTCCGCAGGGTCAATCCTCAGCTGGGCTGGGTCGAGTGGGTCGATACGCGCCGGCTGCCGGAGAGTTGGCAGCAGGCGCCTTTCGACGATTCGTCGTGGGCGGAGCCTGTCTTCGTCCGTCGTCCGCTCGGGGAGTTCGCCCCGTCGCGGATCGCGCCTGTGCGCAGTCTCGACGTGACGCCCCGCCTGATCGGGAAGGGCGTTCTTGCCGAAGTGTTCGGCTATCCGGGCGACAATCCCGGAGCGAGTTTTTTCCTGCGCGATCTGGACGACAGCCGCTATCCGGCTCAGGGCGTTTGGCGGCGCTACGATCTGGGGCGCGTCCGGCTCTCGAGACCCTGCTTGCGGATGGACTTGCCCGAGGGAGCGGTCGTCGAGATCGCGTTTTCGGAGTTTCTCAGCGGCGGACGGGTGGCCCCGTGGATCACGCTGTCGGCGGGCGACTCGTACAACCTGTGCCGTTTCGTGGCACGGGGCGGCGAGCAGGCTTTTTTCCCGCTCGTACCTAAGGGCGGCCGTTTCGTCGAGGTGCATGTGATCGCGCCGCCCGACAGCGTGCGCTTTTTGGAGGAACGCTTCGTCGAGCGGAGCTATTACGATCGTCCGGAAGGCCGCTTCGCTTGCGGGGACACGTTGCTCGAGCGGATATGGAATACGGGAATCGAGACATACAAGGCTTGCAGCGAGGACGCTTTGATCGACAATCCGACGCGCGAGCGGGGCCAGTGGCTCGGCGATGTGGGCATCGTCGGCATGGAGATCGGGGCCGCCGGCTTTTCGGACATCGCGATCGTGAGACGCGGGCTCGTCCAGTCGGCCCAGTGCGCCGACAGCGCGGGGCTCGTGGCCGGGTTGTGTCCCGGCGGGGAGTCGTACATGGCCTCCTATGCGCTGCAATGGGTCCCGGCTTGTCTCAGCTACGTGCGGCTTACGGGCGATCGCACGCTGCTCGGCGAGTTGTACGAGGCTGCCGAGCGCAACGTGGCGGCGTTCGACCGCTACATGACCGACGAAGGCATTTCGAGCGAATGTCCGTACTGGAATTTCATCGACTGGGGCTATGTTCCGAATGAGGGACCGTGCGACATGGCGCTGAATCTGCACTATATGATCGCCGTACAGTCTATGACGCGCTGGTCGTCCGAGCTGCGGCTCGACGACCGGGAAGCCTACTATCGCGAAAAGGCGGACCGCTTCCGTCGGATTCTCGACCGCTACTACGCCGCCTGCGGCTTCGACTGGGACAAGGTGGGGTATCACCGGACCGTGCTCGGGCTGCGCGCCGGGCTGGTTCCCGACGACCGTCGGGCGGAAGCCGTCGCGTTCATTAAGCGGCATATTCTGCGCTGCTTTCCGAACGATCCGACCGCACCCCGGCTGAGCGATCCGTCTGCCAACAATCCCCGTCTGATCACGCCCTATTTCGCCCATTACGCGTTTCCCGTGCTTTTCCAGAGCGGCGAGGCCGACTTCGTGCTCGACCAGTATCGCGCGTGCTGGGGCTGGGCGCTGGGCGGAGACCGCACGACTTGGGTCGAGGTGTTCGATACGCGCTGGACGCATTGCCACCAGTGGGCGGGCGCACCGACTTGGCAACTGACCCGCTACGTGCTGGGACTCCATCCCCGGTTCGACAGACGGACGAACTCTTTCGACCTGAAGTTGATGCCCGGCTCGCTCGGACAGGCCGAAGGCGACGTTCCGCTCCCGTCGGGAGAACGGATCGCCGTCCGGTGGCAGGTCGAGGGCGACCGTATCCGCTATACGGTAAGCGCTCTTTCCGAGGCGATCGAGATCGTGACGGAGCGGGGAGAGCGGATCCGCGTGAAGCCGTTCGCCACGCGTACGATCTATTTGAAGGATAAAATGTAACATTCCTGTTTCATGTCCGTTCCACTAAGACGGACAGGCTCGGTTTTTGCCGGTTTTTCCGGTTTTCGGGTGAAACCGACTACAAAAAGCGTGTTACGAACCAACCGGGCGATTCCTTTTCACCGCTTTCGTTGGTAAATTTGCCCGGTTTAAAACGTGTAATTCATGAAACAGTTGAATGTCGTTTGGGCGATGATCTTAGCGCTGGCTTTGTCGACGCCTGCTCGCTGCGAGACGGCCGGTCCGGCCAAGAAGAAAGTCTCCGCCGTCAAGATTTACGATGCCAGCAACGAGCCGGCCGAAATGCCGTATTTCGGCAAGAAGCACCTGCTGATCTTTTATGTCGACCCCGATCATGCCAATCAGAACAAGGAGTTCCGCGAAGATCTGGAGAAGAATCAGATCGACAGTCCGAACATCTACGGCTTCGGTATCGTGAACCTGAAGGACGCCCCGATGCTTCCGAACTCGATCGTGCGCGCGATGATCCGCAAGAAAGTGAAGCAGACCGGCGCGGCGATCTATACCGATCCCGACCGGATTCTGAGCAAAGCGTGGAATCTGGGCGACTGCAACGACCAGTTCGTGCTGCTGTTCGTAACCAAGGACGGCGAGGTCGAGTTCATGAGTAAGGGCGAAATGACCCAGCAGCAGATCGACGAGTTCTATCGGGTGATCGACAAGTACCGGTAGTTTGGCCGGGGAACGATATTTCGCTACTTTTGCATCCGTTCTCCTTCGGGGCGAAGTCGCCGAGGCAAGGTGCCCGGCATTAATCCGCCGCATGTATGATAAACTCAAGAAACCTTCTGTCCGCTATCCTGCTTTGGGCCGCAACCGGTTTGCCGGTTCACGGCCGACCTTCGTTTTCGGTATCGGCGGCCGCTGCCGACACGACGGTCGGCTATTCGTCCGACACGGTGCTTAAGGCGTCCGGGGACACCGTCGTCAAGCATCGCTATTTGACCCGGGTGAAGAAAACGGGCGACACGGTCGTTCGCAGGAACAATTTCTTCCGTCGCTTCTATCATTATTTCGAAAGCGCGAACGAGGACAAGACGCTGACCAAGAAGTTCGATTTCAGTATTATCGGCGGGCCGCACTACTCGTCCGACACGAAGCTGGGGCTCGGTCTGGTGGCGGCCGGGCTTTACCGAACCGGTAAGGGGGACACGCTGACCCCGCCGTCGAACGTGTCGCTGTTCGGCGATGTGACGACGACCGGGTTCTATCTGCTCGGAGTGCGGGGCAATACGCTGTTCAAGCAGTCGAAGTACCGGCTGGACTTCACCGCCTATTTCTTCTCGTTCCCGGGTGCTTTTTGGGGAATCGGGTATCGGGACGCCACCGATAATCGGGCCGAGTCGTACAAGCGACTTCAGAATCAGGTGAAGGTCGACTTCATGTTTCGCGTGTCGAGGAATTTCTACCTCGGGGTCAGTCCGAGCTTCAACTACATCGAAGGGAAGGATTTTTCCAATATCGAGTATTTGCGAGGGCAGAACACGCGGTATGTCAATACCGGCCTGGCGGCTTTTTTGCTGTACGACTCGCGCGACTTCATTCCCAATGCGTGGCGCGGCATATACGTCAAGCTCGAGCAGCGGATATTCCCGGGCTTCTTCGGCAACGACGGAGCCTTCTCGCGGACCGAGTTTCAGGGCAACGCATACCATCGGGTATGGAAGGGCGGCGTGCTGGCATACGATCTGTATGCGATGTTCAATTACGGTAACACGCCCTGGACCATGCTCTCGCTGCTCGGCGGCTCGTACCGGATGCGAGGATATTACGAGGGACGCTATCGCGACAAGAAGATGATCGAGGCGCAGGTGGAACTGCGGCAAAAAGTCTACGGACGCAGCGGTATCGCCGTCTGGATCGGAGCGGGCAATGTCTTTCCGTCCATTCAGCGGTTCAACTGGAAGCATACGCTGCCGAACTACGGTATCGGCTACCGTTGGGAGTTCAAGAAGCGGATGAACGTCCGATTGGACTACGGGTTCGGCAAGAAAGACCAGAACGGATTTTTGTTCAGTATCAACGAGGCGTTCTGAGGCGGTCCGTTGCCCTTGGGCAGCAGGTTGCCGAACCATGTCATTCGATAAATTGCACAAATGGTGGAACAGGCAGAGCGCGATCGTCGTCGTGTATGTCGTCGTGATGCTGCTGCCCAACGTGCTGCTCGCCGTTACGGAGCCTTACTCGTTCACGACCGTGACCGCCTCGCTGCTGATGCCGGGAGCCGTCTATCTGCTGCTCGCCGTGGCGCTGAAGCGGCCCGGGCTGCTGATGCTCTGTTCGTTTCCGCTGATGGTTCTCGGCGCGTTCCAGATCGTGTTGCTGTATCTGTTCGGCGGGTCGATCATCGCGGTGGACATGTTCACGAATCTCTTTACGACGAACGCCTCCGAGGCCGGCGAGCTGCTGGGCAACATTTGGCCCTCGATCGTGTTCGTCATCGTTCTCTACGTTCCGCTGATCGTGCTGGCTGTCCGCTCGCTGCTGCTTGGGGACCGGCTTTCCGCCCCGTTCCGTCGCCGGGCGGCGCTCGGGGCTCTGGCCGCATTGGTTCTCGGCGGGGGAATGGCCGGTATCTCGTATGCCCGCCATCCGGGGTTCGGCATCCGCTACCATATTTTTCCCGTCAACGTAATCTATAATATCCGCCTCTCGCTCGACCGTTGGGCGCAAAGCAACGCATATCCTGAGACTTCCCGCGATTTTCGTTTCGGCGTGACGCGCGACAGCGTGCCGGACGGCCGCGAAATCTACGTGATGGTGGTCGGCGAGGCTTCGAGAGCTCCGTCGTGGAGTCTGCTCGGCTACTCGAGGCAGACCACGCCCCTGCTCGAGCGCCGCGACGGGGTCGTCCCGTTCGGCGACATGCTGACCCAGTGCAACGCGACGCATAAGAGCGTGCCCGTGATCCTCTCGTCCGTTTCGGCCGAGAACTACGACGACATATTCGGCCAAAAGAGCATTATCACTGCTTTCAAGGAGGCGGGATTCGCTACGCTGTATATTTCGAATCAGGTTCCGAATCGCTCGCTGATCGACTATTTCTCCGCCGAGGCCGACCGGCGGGTCGACATATCTCCGCGCGAGGGACAGCTCTATACCGATAACCGGCCCGACGGCGACATGCTGCCGATTCTGCGGCAGGCCATCGCTTCGACCGACAGCAGCCTGTTCGTCGTGCTGCACATGTACGGCTCGCATATGGACTACACCAAGCGTTATCCGAGGGATTTCGCCTTTTTCAAGCCCGACGATGCGTCGGCCGTCAACCGCGAGACCAAAGACAAGGTGCGCAACGCCTACGACAACAGCATACGCTATACCGACCATGTGCTCGATCAGGTCATTTCCGTGCTCGACAGCACGGATGCCATTACGGCCCTTTTCTTCTGCTCCGATCATGGCGAGGACCTGATGGACGACGACCGGAACCGCTTTTTGCACGCCTCTCCCACGCCGACCTACTATCAGCTTCATGTGGCCAGCTTCGCCTGGTTCTCCGACCGCTATCGCGAGCTGTTCCCCGAGAAGTACCGGGCTGCGCGGGATAACTGCGGCAAGCCCGCCACGTCGGCTTCCGTATTCCATAATCTGGCCGACATCGCTTCTTTGCGGAGCCCTTATGTCGATTCGACGCAGGCGTTCACGAACGCGGGCTTCGTCCCCGTGCTGCGGCGGATGTATCTGAACGATTACAACGAGGCGGTCGAGTTTTACAACTCGGGGCTCGAGCCGGAAGATTTCGAAATGCTCGACAAGCATCGTATCGAGTATGACCGGAATCATGTCCGGACTATTCGGTACTGACCGGAAACCGTCTTTCGGAAGAAGATGCGGGGCCCGTTTGCACGCCGCGCCGAAGTTCTTGTCGGGCCGTTAGGACCTGAATAATAGCGGAGAAGGCGCCCAATCAGAGCCTTTCCGCTATTGTTTTTCGGGAGCGTTTTCCGCAACCTGTTCTCGGGTTACGGTCGGAAAGACCCCACGGACGGGTTTTCGAGCTGGGCCTGTGAGGCGCGGAGTGGAAATCCTCGTCCTGTTTTTTCCTGCGAATCGTCGCTTATCCTTTTTTGCGCGGACTTTTCTGTTTGTCATGCCGTCTATTTTTCGTATCTTGTAACGAATTTCACGCTTCCGTTTCCGGCTTTGGGCCGGGAAGTCGCGCCGGACGCGCTCGTGTCCGCATTCGGGAACGACTGCGTCTTCTGCCGGCGAGTACGTTTGGTTGCGGAATGCGTTCGTATAAAGATACGGGAATGGCTGGAGCCATATGGCTGATAACCGGTCTTCTGGCCGGCTTGGGACTTGTCGTCGGGAGAAACCCGCGCCTGCTTTCGCGCTGCGCCTCGTCGTCGGACGCCGGGCGTGCGGGGCGGAAAGCGCGGCGGGCCGTGTTGCGAGCTTTTTTAGGCTCCGCGTTCGCGACGGCTGCCGGGGGAACGTTGACGCTTGCGTTGGGATGGCGCGAGGCGGCGTGGCTGTTTCTGATCGCTCCCGGTCTCGTCGCTCTGATCGCGGCGATCGGAATGTCGGCCGGCGAGTCGCGGCGGAGTTCCGACGCGGCGGTCGTGCCGGTTCTCCTGGCTTTGCTGTTCGGCCTTCCGGCTCTCGTGGCAGGATATGCCGTTTTTTCCCTGCGGGACCCCTCGCTGAGTCTGTCGCCGGACCGGTTGCGGATCGGCGGGGCCTATGGGGAAAGGATTCCGTGGAGCGAGATTTTTTCCGTTCGCCTGGCCGACACGCTGCCTTTCGTCGAGGAACGGACGGACGGGCTCGGTACGGGGACGATCCGCAAGGGCTATTTCCGGCTGAGAGGTATCGGTACGGCGAAGCTGCTGCTGACCTCGGGCAAGGGCCCGTATATTTATATGCGAAAACGATCGGGACAGTATGTCGTTTTGAATTTCGGCGAGGCGGAGCGAACGGTCCGCTCGTACGAGCGAATAAGCGAGATGCTCGATAAGACAACTTCAAACGATTCGGTCTGCTTATGCGAATGATGAAACCATGGTGGCTGGCGTCCGCGCTTCTGCTCGCGAACGTCTCGGCCGCGCAGGGCCCGAAAGCCTTGCGCGAGGAGTTCCGGAACCCTTCCCTGCGTTACCGGATGAACGTGAACCGACACAGCATGCCGCGCGAGGAGCGCGCGCAGGATTCGATGATCCGATGGATTCTGGATAACGGCTATCGGGGCATGGCCACGAATGTCAATCCGGACGATTATCTGCGTAGCGACGACGAGCTGGCCGTTTTCAATCGCTTCGTGCATGCGGCCAAGGAGCAAGGGCTCGATCTGTGGCTCTACGACGAGCGCTCCTATCCGTCGGGCATGGCCCATACCTATGTGCTCGAAGGACATCCCGAGTGGGAGGCCGAGGGTTTGTTGTTCCGCGATACGACCGTTCAGGGCGGAACGACGCTCGACCTCGCGGCCTTGCCGGGCGAGAGAGTGCTCGTACGGGCGTTGCCTGTGACCGGGTGCGGTCTCGACTACGACCGCTCGCTCGATCTGTCTGCTTTTGTCCGTGACGGCCGCCTGCGCTGGCTTGCGCCCGAGGGCCGCTGGACGGTGGCCGAAATCAACCGCTCGGCGCTGTACGAGGGTTATCAGGCCGGGACCGACCGGGGCGGAGGATACGCCCCGCACTATCCGAGTCTGCTGCTCGAGGACGTGACGCGGCGCTTTATCGAGACGACGCACCGCCGCTATGCCTCCGCGTTCGACGAGCCTTTGGGCGAGCTGTTCACTTCGACCTTCACCGACGAGCCGTCGCTGATGGCTCAGCCGTATCAGAATCCAGGCTATGGCGTCTATCCTTGGAAGGAAAATGTCTCGGCGGAGCTCCTCAGCCGGTACGGCCTCTCGCTGGAGGACGGACTGCTGAGGCTGATGCTGGACGAAGGACCGGAAGGACAGAAGCTCCGCTATCGCTATTTCCGGGTCGTTACCGATCTGCTGACCCGCAACTATTTCGGACAGATACGCGACTATTGCCGTACGCAGAAGCTCCTCTCGGGCGGACATCTGCTGCTCGAGGAGTGCATGATGGCCCACGTGCCGCTCTACGGCGACATCATGGCGTGCTACCGGGCTATGGATATTCCGGGAATCGACAATCTGACCGGAATGCCCGCCCTGACGCGCCGTTACCTGTACTCGTCGCGGCTGGCTTCGTCGTCGGCCGAGCTG
The DNA here is from genome assembly GCA_902491835.1 of uncultured Alistipes sp. Lineage (GTDB taxonomy): Bacteria > Bacteroidota > Bacteroidia > Bacteroidales > Rikenellaceae > Alistipes_A. Next base: position 23,939 of record CABUJP010000007.1, read on the forward strand.
GAGGGCCGCTCGCGCGTGATGGTCGAGTCATGCCCGATCTCCGACTATCCTTTCCACGGCGGCAAGGAGGCTCCCACGCAGCAGGTTAAGGGTACGCTGAATCGGATGATTCTCGGCGGCGCGACCGATTTCAACAACTATCTGCAGCTTCAGCACGAGGATGCCGCCGGGCGCACGGCTGTCAACGAGTATGTGGCCCGGGTCGTCGGGATGCTGTCGGGCGGCGTTCGCGCTTCGCGTATCGCGGTGTATTATCCGATCGAGACACTGTGGACGAAGTTCCGCCCGCTTCCGTCCGGATTGCTGAGTTGGGACGACATTTCCGGAGGCGCGCCCGAGGCGCAGCAATTGTCGCGGCTGTTCGAACGCGTGAGCGACTGCCTGACGGACAACGGCTGGGAGTTTTCCTATCTCGATTCCCGGGGAGTCGAGGAGTCCGAGGTCGAAGGCGGCTGGCTCGTGCACGGCGATCTGCGCTGGGACGTGCTGATTCTGCCCGGGGTCGAGACGCTGTCGCAGCAGGCGATGGACCGGATCGCCGAATTCGTCCTGGACGGCGGACGCCTCGTCGTGCTGAACGCCCTGCCCAAGAATTCGCCGGACGAATTTCCGTCCGCAGATATCGTTCGCCGTTTCAACGAGCTCGCCGGCGGCGCGGGACCTGTTCGCCCGGCCGTCTATTACGAGCCGAGGTTCGAGCCCGGGCGGCTGAATACGCTGCTCGAAGGCATTCTCACGCGCGACATCGTCTTTGCGCCTCACAAGGATATTCTTTACGCTCACAAGCGGATCGGGGGGCGCGACGTCTATTTCATCACGAACGACACGGACCGGGCGCAGAGCGTGAAACTGAGTTTTCCCGGAGCGCGGAAACTCGAGCTGTGGAACCCTCAGAACGGCGAGGTCGGGCCTCTCGCGGTTTCCTCGGAGCTCACGCTGGGACCCTACGAGGGTATGATCGTCCGCCGGATAAAATAAGTGCAATTCTAACCTAAACCGATAGATGCTATGAAAATCAACCGTATTGCGAGCGGGCTGCTGCTTACGGTCGCTCTTGCCGCCGCTTCTTGCGGCACGGAGCGGACCGACGGCGGTAAGCTTGCGAAGGAGACCGAGGCGGTCGGCTTGCGCTGCCGCAACCTGATCGACCCTGAGGGAGTGGATAAGGCGTCGCTCAGTTGGCGTATCGCCTCCGATGCGCGGAATGTCGTGCAGACGGCCTGGCAAGTCGAGATCGCGTCGAGCAAAAAGTCGCTCGAAAAAGGTCGGGCCGACGTGTGGAATTCCGAGAAACAACTGTCCGACCGTCAGTTGAACATTGTGCCCGAAGGGGTCGTTTTCGAGCCGGGCAAGCTCTACTGGTGGCGCGTCCGCGTCTGGAACGCGGCCGACGAGGTGACTCCATGGAGCGAGCCGGCCCGTTTCTCGGTCGGTCCCGATACGGCCTACCGCTGGCAGGCCGAGTGGATCACCTCCGAGTGGAGCGAAAATTCTCCCATGCCGTATCTGCGCAAGGAGTTCGATGCCTCGAGCTCCGGGACCAAGCCCGAGCGGGCCGTTGTCTATATGTCGGGGCTCGGGTGCGGCGATCTCTATCTGAACGGTCGGCTCGTTGACGAGACCCGCGTGCTGGACCCTGCCCAGACCAATTACGAGCAGTACGCGCTTTACAGCACGTTCGACGTGACGGACCTGCTCGAGAAAGGGGATAACTGCATCGGCGTGATGCTCGGCGACGGCTGGTACAATCAGAACAAGGTGTGGAGCGCGGGCATGAGCTACGGCAAGCCGATGCTGCTGTTGCAGATGGAGATTACCTACAAGGACGGCTCGAAGCGGATCGTGGCGACCGACAGTACGTGGACGTGGGCTCCGGGACCGGTGCTGAGCGCGAACCTCTACGCCGGCGAGGCATACGATGCGAACCGCGAGATCGCAGGCTGGGCTTCGCCGGGAACGCCCTCCGGAGATTGGAAGAGCGTTCGTCCGGCCGAGGGCGTGATTCCCGCGCGCTTGGTTCCGCAGGTCATGGAGCCGATCCGGCTCAAGCAAGAAATCGCTCCGGTAGCCATGTGGCAGGATTCCGCAGGCAACTGGATTTTCGATTTCGGCGTCAACGTGGCCGCCGTGCCTCGGCTGACCGTCGAGCAGCCGCAGGGCACCCGCTTGCGGATGCGTATGGGCGAGTGTCTGAACGATGACCGGTCGGTCGATTACCGAACTACCGGTGTCGGGGCTACCGGCGTGGTGCAGACCGACGAGTACGTTTGCAAGGGAACCGGACGCGAGACGTGGACTCCGCGCTTCACGTATCACGGCTTCCGCTACTTGGAACTTTCCGGTGCGGCGACGCAGCCGGATACCTCGTGGCTCAGGGCGGTCGTCGTGCATACCGACGTGCCCCGGCGCGGCAGTTTCGAGTGCTCCGATCAGCAAATCAACCGTCTGCACGAGATGGCCGTGCGCACGATGCTGAGCAATACGCACGGCCTGCCGACCGACTGTCCCCATCGCGAGCGTTGCGGCTGGCTCGGCGACGCGCATGCCGTGTTCCCGTTCGAGAGCTTCAATTACGACATGGGTAATTTCTGGGCCAAGTACATGGCCGACATCAGCTCGACGTCGTCCGTTTTTCTGGAGAATACGCTGCATCAGAAACTCTACAACACGCAGTTCTATTTCGCCGATAAGCAGCCCGGCATCCCGTTCATGATCTCGCCGGGCCGCCGCCTGTGCGGCGTTGCGTCGCCCGACTGGGGTACGGCCGTCGTGCAGCTTCCGTGGTATATGTACCTTTATTACGATGACGAGGAGGCGCTCCGGAAATATTACGGCGAGATGAAGCAATGGGTCGATCACGTCGAGGCTCTGACCGAGAACCATATCGTGCCTTACGGTCTGGGCGACTGGTGTCCTCCGGGCGGCAACGGCAAGATCGATTGTCCGATTCCGCTCAGCTCGACGGCTTTCCACTATCTTGACGCCTCGATCGTGGCCAAGGCTGCCGCGGTGCTCGGAAACGCCGAGGATTCGGCCCGCTACGGCGAGTTGAGCGATCGGATCGCCCGTGCCTTCGTCGCGAAGTTCTACGATGTGAAGAACAAGACCTTCGGCAGTCAGACGGCCGATGCGATGGCGCTCGATCTGGGTCTGGTTCCTTCGGGCGACGAGCGTGCCGTGTCCGATGCGATCGTGCGCAATATCGACGAGAAATACGACGGATTCATCCATACGGGTATTTTCGGTCTCGGACGGATCGGACAGGCCCTGTCGCGGTACGGTAATCCGGAGGCGGCGTGGCGCGTGTTCACGAAAAAGGGCGAGAACAGCTTCGAGTGGATGTGGGTCGCTGGCGACGCTACGACGCTTTGGGAATCGCTGCCGATCAACAAGGCGACCTCAAAGCCGGGCGCGGGCTCGCTGAGCCACCCGATGCAGGGCGGATACGACGCATGGTTCTACGAGGACATTGCCGGCATCCGTCCCGACGCCTCGGGGCCCGGCTTCAAGGTGATTCGCTTCGAGCCGACGATGACCGGCCAGCTTCGCTGGGCCGAGGCTACGCTCGACACGCCCTACGGCCTCGTCGAGAGCGGCTGGCGCAACGACGACGGTTTGCTGCGGTGGAAAATCGTTATTCCGGCCAACGCTTCCGGTCTTGTGGCGCTTCCCGAGGGCAAGAGCGTCACGGTCGACGGCCGTGCTTTCGATCCGACGGAGTATCCGTCCGCCGGGCAGGGATTCGGCTCGCCGCTGTACCGCTTTCCGTCCGGCAGCTATACGTTCGAGATCCGGTAATCGTTCGGGCATGAACGCTGGAAGAGACTCGCGGAATCGGAAGGTTCCGCGAGCTTCTTTTTCAAGAATCGCACCCTGTCCTGCCGGGCCTCTGTTCGGGTTACGAACGGGTTTTGGGGGTACGATTTTCGGACCGACCGCTTTGTCATTCGATACCGCTCGTACATATCCGGACTGCGGGATGGTTAGGCGTGTTCCGGATAGCGAGTACCGCGCTTGCGTCTTGCTCGTCCGTGGTTTCGCTTTCCGACCGGGAGGGGGAGAAATGGGACCGGTTCGCTCTCGGGCTTATTTCGCCGACGATTTCGCTTCGTTCGGCCGGGAGCGGGGGATGGCGGATCTCCGGCGGAAATTTTCGGGAGCGTTCGGCGGGGTGGATCGGGTAGCGGTATCCCGTCTCCTCGGACCGGAGAGAGCGCCGGCAGGTCCGGTTGCGGCCTTGCGGTCGCTCCGGCAGCACCGAAATTCGCTTTCGGGTCGAAAGACTTGAAAAAAATCTTCCGATTGGCGAATATATGTGTTATTTTTGTGCGCGGAAAAAATATCTAAAACATCAACTAAACATAATCGTTATGGCTTACAGAATGATTCTCAACGAGACCTCCTATTTCGGAGCCGGCTCGAGAAAGGTAATCGCGGAAGAGGTTGCCAAGCGCGGTTACAAGAAAGCGCTGATCGTAACCGACAAGGATCTGATCAAGTTCGGCGTGGCCGATCAAGTGATCGCCGTGCTGAAGGACGCGAACATTCCCTACGAGATTTTCGACGAAGTGAAGCCGAACCCCACCGTGAAGAACGTGAAGGCCGGCATCGCCGCGTTCCAAGCGGCCGGAGCCGATTTCATGATCGCGATCGGCGGCGGCTCGTCGATGGATACCTCGAAGGCGATCGGGATCATCATCAACAACCCCGAGTTCTCCGACGTGGTGTCGCTCGAGGGCGTAGCCAATACGAAGAAAAAGTCGGTTCCCGTCATCGCGCTGCCGACGACGGCCGGCACGGCTGCCGAGGTGACGATCAACTACGTGATTACGGACGAGGAGAACGTCAAGAAAATGGTATGCGTCGATCCGAACGACATCCCGACGCTCGCGATCATCGATCCCGAGCTGATGCTTTCGATGCCGCGCGGCCTGACCGCTTCGACCGGCATGGACGCGCTGACGCATGCGATCGAGGGCCTGATTACGCTGGGCGCATGGGAAATGAGCGACATGTTCGAGACCAAGGCCATCGAGATGATCGCCAAGTGGCTGCCCAAGGCCGTCGAGAATCCCTCCGATATCGAGGCCCGCGACGGCATGGCGACGGCTCAGTATATCGCCGGCATGGCGTTCTCGAACGTCGGGCTGGGGCTGGTGCACGGCATGGCGCACCCGCTGGGCGCCTACTACGACATTCCGCACGGCGTGGCCAACGCGCTGCTGTTGCCGTTCGTGATGGAGTATAACAAGGAGGCCGCCAAGGCCAAGTACCGCACGATCGCCGAAGCGATGGGCGTCGATACGTCGTCCATGAGCGACGACGAGGCCGCCGATGCCGCAGTCAAGGCCGTGAAGGATTTGGCTATCCGTGTTCGCATCCCGCAGCATTTGAGCGAGATCGGCGTTCCCGAAAGCGGTCTGCCGACGCTGGCGCAGGCGGCGTTCAACGACGTCTGCACGCCGGGCAATCCTCGTCAGACGAACGTAGAGGAAATTCTTGCCATTTATAAGAAGGCATTCTAAGGACGGAAGTTTCTCGCCAGACGATAGCGGCCGGCCGGTTCAAAAGAACCGGCCGGCTTCGTTTTCCTGCCCGGACGCTTGCTCCGGCAGAAGGGGAATAGCCTCGTGCGGGTTCGGTGTGGCGGACGTGAGGTTTGTCGTTTCATGTCGAGGCGGGGAAGCCGGCGGATGAAGTTACGATAAGTTTACTTCGGGAAGCGTGGCGATTATTCCGAAATTTTTACTTTTGTGTAAGGTTATCAGGGAATTTTCCCCGACCGTTACGGCCCTTTCGCGTAACGCTCCGCGACGATGCCCTGCTCGGCGGGTTGCCGGTTCGGATCGTTTCTGTCGAGGGAATACCGCTTGTCTGACACGAGAAGGAGAGATATGTTCCGAAATTTAACGCATTGTTGATTATGAAAAGTCTATGGTTGATTCTGGCGGTCGGATTCGCGGCCTTTTCTTGTTCCGGCGCTCCTCAGGCGCATGAGCCGACACGGGTCGACAGCATTCTGCGGAAGCTGAGCGATCCGAATACGTCCTCGGTCGTGGTGGTCGCTCATCGGGGAGACTGGAAGCATAGCGTTGAAAACTCGCTGCCCGCCATGCGGCATGCGATCGAGATGGGGGTCGATGTCGTCGAGATCGACATCCGCCGGACCGCCGACGGACGTCTGGTGCTGATGCACGACGCGACGATCGACCGGACGACGAACGGCCGGGGCGAGGTGGCTTCGCTGACGCTCGACTCGATCCGCCGATGCCGGCTGAAAGCGCCCGACGGTACGCTGACCGACTTGCTCGTGCCGACGCTGGACGAAGTGTTCGAACTCGGACGCGACCGGATCCTGTTCAATATCGACAAGGGCTTCGATATTTTCGACGATGTGTTTTTTCTGGCCGATTCGCTGGGAGTCGCCCGCCAGGTGCTGATGAAGGGAACGCAGTCGGCCGACCATGTGCTGGAAGCGCTCGGGAAGTATCTCGACCGGATCGTCTACATGCCGATCGTCCATCTCGACAAGGAGGGGGCATTGGAGGCGATTGCCGATTTTCAGGAGAAGATACGTCCGGCGGCCTACGAGCTGCTCTACGGAAGCGATACGACGCGTGTCCCGCTCGAAGCCGAGAAAATGCTCGCCGGCCGGGCGCTGATCTGGTACAACACGATGTGGAAGGGCATGGCCGGCAGCCGCTACGACGACCGGGCCGAGACGGAGCCCGACAGCGTATACGGGGTGCTGATCGACTCGCTGGGCGCGCGGATTATCCAGACCGACCGGCCCGGGCCGCTGATTCGCTACCTCGAAGCGCGCGGACGACATTGACGGGTAGCCGGTCCGGACGAGCGTTCCGCGGAGAGATGCCGGGCGGGCTTTGCGTCGGCCGGCGGCTTTGTGAGTCGGAGCGGTGCGGTAGTTGCTTCGGTTTTCGGCCTGTGCCGTGGCATTTCTTCGTGGGAATATAAGCCGTTTCCATGAATCCGTTGCCGGCTTCCGCTCGGAGCCGGTTCCGGAATGGAAAGACTGTACGGTACCGGAAGACACGCGGAGTTCGGCCGGGCATGAACGGGTTTTCCGTGCAGGTATCTTCCGCGATAGGGAGATGCGACAGGCGCCCGGAAAATTGCTATATTTGCGTGAGAAATATTTCCGTACAGACTTATGACACGACGACCATCCGATCCTTCCGACCGATCCGTGCAGGAAAGCGGTACGCCCGTGCGTCCGCCGAGACGGGTCGTCCGCCGAGTCGTTCAATTTTCATTGGTCGCTTTGGCTTCGCTGGTCCTTCTGGTCGGGCTGGTTTTGGGCGGCGTGGCTCTGGTGCTTACCCCCGCCCGCCTGACGCCGCTCGTCAACGAGTATGCCAGCCGAGTGCTGAATGCGCGGATCGGGTTCGATACCGTATCGCTTTCGCTGGTACGGCATTTCCCTAATGTGGGCGTCCGTCTCAAAGGCGGCCAGATCGTTTCCCGGGCTTTCGAAGACCTGCCCGATTCGTTGCGCACGGAAATACCCGCCGCAGCCGATACGCTGCTACGTTTCGACGAGTTCACGCTGGCGTTCGATCTACCCCAGCTGCTCGCTTCGCGCTTGGTCGTCCGTCGGGTCGATCTGCGTCGTCCCCGCGTTTATGCCTATGTGGCTCCGTCGGGGCGGGCGAACTGGGAGATCTATGCGGCCGATACGGTTTTCTCCGAAGGCGACACGCTCTCCGCCTCCGACTTTTATCTGCACGTCGCCCGCCTGACGGTGCGCGATACGGCGAATATCGTCTACGACAGCCGTCCCGACCGCATGAAGGCCGAGCTCGATCTGAACTTGCTGAGCTTGAAAGGGACTTCCGGCCAGACCTACCGGATCGACTGGGAAAGCCGGGGCAGTGTCCGGGTCGATACGCTCGACTTTTGTCGGGATTTGCCCGTCTCGTTGCACGGGGGCTTCGCGTTCGATACCCGCCGGCACGGAGGAATCCTGTTCGATGGGCTGACGCTCGAAGCGGGCGGCATTCCGGTGCGTCTCGACGGACGGGTCGACCTGTCTGCCGACAGTATCGATTCGCGTCTGAATTGCCGTATCCGGCCGCTTTCTGTCGCCCGGCTGATCGGTTTGGTGCCCGAAGGTCTTTCCCCTTCTCTGAAAGGAATCGAAACGGACATCGCCCTCGATATGAATGTGAATGTCAGGGGCAGCTACCGTATGTCCGACGGTCGTCTGCCCGATTTCTCGGTCGGGCTGAAGACCGACGGGGGCTATCTCGGATATAGAAATGCCAAGACCCGTCTCGACCGCCTGGCTCTCGACGCCTCGCTGTTCTACCGTTCGGCCCGGCCCGATTCGACAGGGCTCGTACTGAGACGTCTGTTCATGCAGGGAGCCGGCATGACGCTGGATGCCGATGCGACGGTCTGGAATGCGTTGGGCGATCCGTCCGTAGCGGCGAGGGTGGCCGGGGCGGTCGATCTCGATACGTTGTCCGTCTTGTTCCCGTCGCAGCGAGGAATCGGGGTTCGGGGCCGTCTGGGTATCGATGCCGGCGCCCGTTTCCGGTTCAGTCAGTTGGATATGGCCCATATTGGTCAGGTTCGTTTGGGCGGTCGGGTGACTTTGGACGACATCGGAATCGATATGCCGAAGGATACCGTTTCCCTGATGGTTCGCGGAGGCGTGCTGACTTTCGGATCGGAGGAAGGACGGAACGATTCCACGAGCTTCGACGGCTTGCAGACGCTTCGCATGGTCGTAACGGCCGATACGATGCATGTCGATTGGAAGAACCAGCTGCGGCTGATCGCTTCGAAAGTCGGCGCCGGCGTCCGAAGCGACGCGGCATCGCTCGGAGGGGACACGACGGTCGTCCATCCGTTGGCCGGAGGAGTAGGGGCGCGCTATTTCGAAGTTTCCTTGTCCGACTCCTCCTCGCTGAGGCTGCATTCGGTCCAAAGCACTTTCCGCGTCGAGCCTTCTGCAGGAAATGCCGCCGTACCCTTGCTCGGCCTCTCCTACGACGCCCGCATGATGAATGTCCGCAACGGCGTGGAGCGTTACGACCTGTTCGGAAGCCATGTCGATGTGAGCGCTACGCTGGCGGCCCGTCGGTTCGATTCGGCGCGCCGTCGCCTGCTGCTCGATTCGCTGCAGGGGATCTATCCCGCCGTTGCGCGGGATTCCTTGCTCGCTCACTGGAGAGCGCAGAGACGTCGCGGTACGATGGCCCGTCAGGACGATTTCGCAGGGTCGGATATCGATATGCGGATCGACCGGTCGCTCGGCGAGATGTTGCGACGCTGGGACGCGAGCGGCTCGGTGCGGGCTGCGGGAGGACGCATCGTTACGCCTTATTTCCCGCTTGCGAACCGGTTGCGTCGGGTGGATATGCGCTTTACGACAGATGAGATCGAGCTGAAAAATACTCAGATCCGTTCCGGAACCTCGTCGCTTGAGCTGACCGGGCGTATCGGGAATCTCAGGCGGGCGCTCTCCGGGCGCGGCGTGCTCGAGGTGGATATGGAGATCGAGTCCGATACGCTGAATTTCAACGAGCTGGCTCGCGCGGCGACAGCCGGAGCGGCTTATGGCGAGAAGTCCGAGCAATACCGGCAATCGCTGGCCGAGGCCGAGAGCAGCGAGCATTTGCAGCAGCTCATCGAGGAAGGCAGCGGGATGGCCGATGCCGATTCGGCCGGTAGCCCGCTGATCGTCGTTCCGTCCAATATCGATCTGCACGTCGGTCTCCATGCCCACTACGGCCTCTATTCCACGCTGGTGCTGCATTCGCTTTCGGGCGATCTGATCGCCCGCGACCGTTGCGTCCAGCTGAAAGACTTGCAGGCGAAAACCAATGCGGGCGACATGAGCCTGACGGCTCTTTATGCTACCCGCAGTCGTGACGATATCGTCACGGGCTTCGATCTGGAGCTCCGCCGCGTACAGGTCGAGCGGCTGATCTCCCTGATGCCCTCGGTCGATTCGTTGCTGCCGATGCTGCGTTCGTTTGAGGGCGTGGTCGATTGCACGATCGCCGCGACGGCTGCGGTCGACACGATGATGAACATCGAGCTGCCGACGCTCAATGCCGCCTGCAGCATCCGGGGCGAGAACCTCGTGCTGCTCGACGGCGAGACGTTTACCGAAATATCCAAGATGCTCCGGTTCAAGAACCGCGAGCGGAATCTCATCGACCGCATATCGGTCGATCTGCTCGTGCACGACAATCAGATCGAGCTATTCCCGTTCATCGTCGAGATGGACCGCTACAAGGCGGCCGTCAGCGGGGTTCAGCGGCTCGACATGAGTTTCGACTATCATATTTCCGTTCTGAAGTCTCCCATTCCGTTCCGTCTGGGCGTCAATATCTTCGGTACGCTCGACAAGTTCAAATTCCGGATAGGGCGCGCGCGCTACAAGAACGAGAATCTCCCGTCGTTCGTCGGCTTGATCGATACTACCCGCGTGAACTTGCGCCGCACGATTACCGATATTTTCCGCCGGGGCGTCGATGCCGCCTCGCTCGGAGAGATGCGGATCGCTCCGGCCGTCGATTCTTCGGCCTATTTGCCTCCCGACGAGCGACTGTCCCGAGCCGACAGCCTGACGTTGCAGCGGGAGGGCATTCTGCCCGATTCGGTCGTGATCGACTCGTCGACGAGAGAATCCGCCTCGGAGCCCGATTCGCTTGCCGGACAGCGTCGGGAACCCGCCGCCGAGGCGATGTCGCGGGCGGAGCGCCGCAGGGAGCGCAAGGCATTGAAACGGGAGCGGAGAACCGGGCAGAAGACGCTTCCTTCGATAACCGGATAGATTCGCCATGCGTTTACCGATGAAAAGAGCGCTTGCCGTTTTATTGCTTCTCGGCCTGACCGCTTGCGGCGAGACGTCCCGCAAGGCCGAAACCGTCGCAAGGCCCGGCTCTGAACCCAAGATGTTCCGAACGGTCGACGTGCCTATGCTGCTCGATACGCCCGAGCAGCGTGCCGAGTACGTGGCGAAGAATTACTGGAATCATTTCGACTTCTCCGACACCTCCTACGTCGATTTGCCCGAAGTGACCGAGCAGGCGTTCGCCGATTACGTCAATCTGCTCGGACAGATGCCCGGCGAGCTCGCTTCGCAGTCCGTCCGGATCACTTTGTCGAAAGCCGAGGCCGATTCGGCGATGTACGGCTATTTTGTCGGGCTGTTCGAGAAATACCTGTACGATCCCAATTCGCCGATGCGTAACGAGGAACTCTATATTTCCGCGCTCGAGGCGATGATCGCTTCCGAGAGGCTCAGCGAGGCGGACAAGGTCCGGGCCCGTTACCGACTGGAGCTGGCCCGGCGCAATCGTCCCGGGACTTCGGCGACCGACTTCCGCTACCGGCTCGCCTCGGGAGCGTGGGGTACGCTGTACGGCGTGAAAGCCGACTATACGATTCTTTTCCTGAACAATCCGGGCTGTACCGCCTGCAAGGAGACGATCGGGCAGATCGTTGCGTCCGAGCCCGTCGGCGATATGATTGCCCGGGGTAAGGTCAAGGTGCTGGCCGTCTATCCCGATGAGGATATGAAGGCGTGGCGCGACTATTTGCCGCATTTTCCCTCGGCGTGGATCAATGCCTACGATGCCGACCTGAAAATAAAGAGCGACGAGCTGTACGATCTGAAAGCCATTCCGACGCTCTATCTGCTGGACGAAGGTAAGACGGTTCTGCTTCGGGACGCCCCGTTTCCTCGTATCGAGCGCTATCTGATCGATGCCGAGGCCGGCAGATCGTGAGGGAATCCGGCGGGCTCCGTTCTCACGGTCTTTTGGCCGCGTCGTCCGTAGCGGCAGTCCGGCTTTCCCCTGCGGGACAATACATGAAAAGAGCGGGACAGTCCGCCGGCTGTCCCGCTCTTCATCGCGAAGCGCTTCTCTGCGCTTTCCTGCCTATTTGATGGCGATCTCCTTCATCCTCTTTTCCTCGGGCTCGACGACCTTCTTGGGAATGTCGATCGTCAGCACGCCGTTCTCGACTTTCGCGTCGATCTTATCCTTCTCGACGTTTTCCGGCAGCACCATGATCTGCTGAAAACGGCTGTACGAGAACTCGCGGCGCA